>JBGPYB010000183.1:0-8463 GCA_041493035.1 Vicinamibacteria bacterium
CATCTCCGCGGGGTCTTCGGCCAGCTCCAGGACCTGCGACAGTTCAGCGGCCGGAAGAAGGCCGTCCATGAGAATGACGTCCACGGCGTTGCTCCGGAGCGCGGCAACCGCGTCCTCGACCGTTCCGCGACCCAGCGCCAAAGCGGGTCGAAGCGACTCCGGGTCGAGACCGGGATGGTCACCGACGACGATCCCGCGAGCTTGCGGAGCGGCGGCGGCGCCGGGCTCCGAGCGCCCGAGGGCCGCGCCGGAGCTCACGACGGATCCACGAACTTGTAGCCGGCTCCATGGATCGTGAGGATGAACTTCGGCTCGGAGCCGCTATCCCCGATTTTGGCCCGGAGCTTCGCTATGTGGGTGTCCACCGTCCGGGTGGAGGGGTAGCTCTCGTAGCCCCAGACGTCTTCCAGGAGCCGGTCTCGCGTCACGGTCTCCCCTTTGCGCTCGATGAGGTACCGGAGCAGGTCGAACTCGCGAGGCGAGAGTTCAAGGGGTGCTCCCCCCTTGATGGCCGCGTAGGTCTCGAAGTCCAGCTCCACGTCGGAGAAGCGATACCGCGCGAGGCGCTTTCGCGACCCGTCGGTACGGCGGAGGATGGCGCGGACCCTCGCCAGGACCTCGCGAATCGAGAAGGGCTTCGTGACGTAGTCGTCGGCGCCCAGCTCGAGGCCGACGACCTTGTCGATCTCCTGCCCGCGGGCGGTGAGCATGATGATGGGAGTTTCGAAGCCTTCGCTCCGGAGCGTCTTGCACACCTCGAGGCCCGAGAGCTTCGGGAGCATGATGTCCAGGATCAGGAGGTCGGGTTTCAAGCTTCTCGCCCGCTCCAGGCCCGAGGCTCCGTCGGAGGCCGTGACGACCTCGTACCCCTCGAACTCGAAGTTGTCCTTCAAGCCCAGCACCATGTCCGGTTCGTCTTCAATTATGAGGATCTTGCTCATTGTGGTTTCCCAGACCGGCTGCGGGCTGATATCGATCCTAACGGAAAGCGCCCTCGCGCGGGCGCTTCAACAGATTCCGGCTTCTCCGAAGTGAATTCGGAGAAGCCGGTGCGGATGCCCGCGCGAGGGCGCCTTGTCCTGACCGTCTGGTTCCCGTCGGCGACATCAGCATCGTGTCGCCTCTGGCCCACATCCGTTCGGGGCGTCGTAGGTCTCTGGCCTGTCATGCTGGTCGCTCCAGTGGCAACACCAGGGTGAAGGTGCTTCCCTTCCCCGGGGCGCTCTCGAGCTCCACGCTGCCGCCATGGGCTTCGGCGATGTGGCGGACGAGGGCCAGCCCGAGGCCGCTCCCTTTGGTTTCGTGGACGAGGCTGTTCTCGGCTCGGTAGAACTTTTCGAAGATCTTGCGCTGGTCCCCGGCGGCGATTCCGATCCCGTGGTCGCTGACGGAGAGCCGGAGGTGGCCTCCGGCCCTTCGCGTCTCGAGGCGGATGAACTTCCGATCGGAGCTGTACTTGATTGCGTTGTTCACCAGGTTGATGAGGGCCTGCGAGAGAGCTTCCTTGTCGAGGGCAATCTCGGGAATGTCGTCGGCCAGCTCCGATTCGAGGGCGAAACCCTGTTGCTCGATGGGGAATCGATAAGACTCGAGAACATCGGCCACGACGCGGTTCACGTCGGTGGGAGCGAACCGGTACTCCTTGCGACCCGCCTCGATCCGCGAGAAGTCGAGGATGTTGTTGATGAGCTGGGTGAGGCGCTGGCTTTCCTTGTGGATCACGCGGTAATACTGCTGTTTCTTCTCCTGACCCGGCACCCGCCCCAACTCGAGTGTCTCGGCGAAGAGCCGGATGAGGGCGAGGGGCGTCTTCAGCTCGTGGCTCACGTTGGCGACGAAGTCGCTCTTGAGCCGCGAAAGGTGCATCTCCCGCCGGACGTTGCTGTAGACCATGAACAGTCCGGCCCCCAACATCAGGTCGATGAAACCGATGAGGGCCATTTTTCCCATCGCCCACCGCCTGACGTCCTGCTCAATGGACCGGTCCTTGTAGCGGAGGAAGAGCTTGAGCCCGTTGAAGGACGGACTCCCCATGACTCGACTGACTTCGAAGGCACCGTCGGGCGTCGGCGCGCTCTCGTAAAGGAGCTGCCCCGTGGGCTCCGAGACCCGGATCACGAAGCCTTGGTCTGCCCTTTCGAATTCCTTGTCCAGGAACTCCTTCAACATCGTCCCGTGGGCGTACGCGCAGGCGTAACGGAACTTCAACACGCCGACCATCTGGCTATCGGTGCCTGTCAGGGGGAAAGCGTCCTCCTCGTCGCCGCTCGTGGTCGAGGGCATGAACCTGAGGGCCTCGTGAAGCATGTCCAGGTCGCGCCGCCGAGTGCCCAGGACCTCCGACAGGCCCGAGATCGGGCTCGAGGCCTCGAGACGGAGGCTCACGAATGCCCCGCGGCCGAATCCCGCCTCCTCGAGGGCCTTCTGGATGGCGGCGGGGCGCCCCTCCAGCAGCCGATCCGTGCCCACGATCCGCGCGGCGTCGAGGGCGCGCTGCCGCGCCGTGATCTCCAGCTCCTTCTCGACGTACATGAGAAGCTTCTCGGCCCGCTTGAGAAGGCCCGTCTTCATGATCTCGGCGTGCTTGGGCACGGAGTTGAACGTGAGGTACGAGAGCGCAATCGATGGAAGCAGCACCGCACCGACGAAGATCGAGACGATGCGCCCCTTCGGATCGGACGGAGCGGACGCCTTCTGGACCTTCAGCTTCACTCAGGAATGACTGTACCACCCGCGCCAGGCCCCGGTTGTCCGGGCACCCGCAACCGGGGTTAAAGGATGTTACGAATCACGCCCGATAGCGATGAACGAGGCCAAGGGCGATCCCCTGGCCTGCGAGCACCAGCTGCCAGAGGAGGAGCAACGCGGCCAGAGCGACACCGCCGGGGCCACGTTCAACGAGCCAGTCGGCGCCCACCGCCGCCACCACGGCCACGGGGAGCGTGAGCGCATAGAGATACCGCACCTCGACGGGTGAGACGATCGCGACGACGCCGAGCGAAGCACCCGCGAGCGCCCAGGCGCCAAGCCCCCGGCGAAGGTCGAGGGGTGCCCGATGGAAGACGCCTAGCCCGAGGGTTCCGAGCGCCATGGCCGGAATCCCCCACTGCTCGACCGCGGCGCGGACCTGCCGCGCCATCGATCCGACCCACGGGCGGGCCGTGCCACTCCGCTCGGCAAGGTGTGGAATCTGCTCGAGCACCAGGGGAAGGAAGTGGCTGTAGTAGAGCGCCGCGATCGCAAGACCCGCCAGAAGGCCGACCGCACGCCGGCGGTCCGCCGCGAGAGAGCGCCCCTCGATCGCCGCCAGGGCGGCGCACACCGCGACCAGGACGATGAGCGATGAGAAATGCGCCAGGCATCCGGTGGCCAGGAGGGTCGCACCAACGAGGGCGCTCCGTCGCGGCGGCGCGGCACACCACCAGGCGAAGAATCCGACCGTGGCCGCCTGGCCGAAGATATTCGACAGGTTGCCGTACGAGTAGAGGTCGAAAGTCACCGGCAGGAGTTGCAGCAGGACGGTCGCCAGACCGGCGCGTCGCGCACCCCAGGGAACCAGGAGCGCCATGATCGCCGCCGACGCTGCAATACCCGCGATAGCCGCGCCGTACCGAACGAGCAAGCCGCGATCCAGCCCCGCCTGCGCGAGTGGCGCGAGAACCGCGTAGAACGAAACGCCGTACGGAAAGCGGAAGGGGCGATCTCCGGGAGTGATGCTCGTGGGGAATCCTTCGCCGCGTGCCACGGTCGCGAGCTTGTTCGCGTGGAACTCGGCATCGCTGACCACCATCATCGGCGACGTCGCTGCGACTCCCTGTACGAGTTCAGCCACGAGGATGCCCGTGAAGGCCCATGCTGCAAGGCCGGCCTGCCGCCGCTCGAGGGCTCGCGCCAGCCCCAGTGCCACGAGCGGGGCCAGAGAGAGCACGCCCGCGAGGAGCAGAACGTAATCGGACCTCACGAGGCCCGATGGAGCGAGCGCCAGGGCCTGGAGCGTCGACACGACCGCAGCAGCACACAGGGCCAGCACTGGCGGGACGGAGGCGGCGACAGCGCACGCCACTACCGCGAGAGCGGGAACCAGGAAGGCGAGGAGGAGGAAGAACGAGGGCACCGTAGCCGGGGCGTGGAACACGACGACTCGATCGAGAAGCGCGCCGAGCCGGCGCCCTCCCCATCCAACGAACGGTTCGACTCGCAGTTCCACATTCAGGCTGCGGCTTTCGCTTGCAACGGTCCATTCCCCGCTCCGAGCCTCCCGGGGAATGGCGCCCACGACCTGCCCTTCCACCGCGACCACCACGGGAGCCCGCTGCCCATGAACCTCGACTCGGACCCGCAGTGGCCCTCGCGGCAGGTCGCGGAAGCGGAACGCAGCGCGCTCAGTCGTCCAGCGTTGTGGCGTTCGGGCCGGCGGCGGAAGTTCGCGGCCGAAGAGGCCGCTGCCGAAGCAGGTCTCGGTCCCCGCGGCCACGTCGGCGGCCGGAGCGGGTGCGACGCGATTCGAGATCGCGGCGGCCACCAGAGCGACCAGTGACGCGACGACGACCGCCATGCGCGAGGAGAGCCGAGGACCCATGGCCGCGCAGGAGTCTAACGTATGCGGGTAGGATTGGCGGATGGCCGACGGCGGTAAGAGGGTTCTCGCGACAAACCGGAAAGCCTTCTTCAACTTCGAGATCCTGGACAAGGCCGAAGCGGGCGTGAGCCTCGTCGGGAGCGAGGTGAAGTCGATCCGCGAGGGCCTCCTGAACTTCCGCGACTCCTACGTCGAGTTCCGCGGAGGCGAGCTATTCCTCATCGGCTGCTACATCGGCCCCTACAGCCACGCGAACATGCAGAACCATCCCGAGGACCGCGTGCGGAAGCTGCTCCTCCACAAGCGCGAGATCCTGAAGCTCGGCGGCAAGGTGGCCGAAAAGGGCTTCACTCTCGTTCCACTGAAGGCCTACTTCAAGAACGGCCGGGTGAAGATCGAGATCGGCCTCGCCCGTGGCAAGCGCGCCCACGACAAGCGCGAGTCGATCAAGCGCAAAGACATCGAACGCGACACGCGCCAAGCCGTTCGCGAACGCCACCGCTAGCGAGCGATCGCCCGCGCTTCTTCGCGAAGGGCTGTCACGGCGTCGCGGATCCGATCCTCGTGGGTGCGGAAGCTCAGGACGCAGATCCGCAGGACGTATCGGCCACCGATTCGGGTACTCGACAAAAACACCCGCCCTCGATTGTTGACGCGCCGCAACACCTCAGCCCCGCGCGCATCCGCCTCGGGCCCCGGACCGCGCAACCGGAACGCGACGATCGAGAGCTGGGGCTCGTCCACCATCTCGAAAAGAGGATCCTGGCGGAGCTCGTCGTAGGCCAGCCGGGCGAGATCGAGTTTCTCCTGGAGCTGCGTCCGAAAGGCGCCGAGGCCGTGGAGCTGGATCGGCAACCAGAGACGGAGGCCACGGAAGTCGCGAGACAGCTCGGGAGACAGGTCGGCGAAGCTGGGCCCGTCCAACTCGGCCTGCGCGTCCTGGAGGTAGTCGGCGCTTCCCTGGTGCGCGCGGCGGAGCGCCTCAGCGTCACGAACCAACAAGCATCCGGTCCCGTATGGAAGAAAGAGCCCCTTGTGCGGATCCAAAGTGATCGAGTCACAAGCCTCGATCCCGTCCAGCAGCCGTTCGCCTCCCTGCACCAGGCGAAAGAAGCCGCCGTAGGCCGCGTCGGCGTGCACCCAGAGGCCGTGGGTGCGGGCGACATCGACGATGGCGCGAACCGGATCGATGGCTCCCGTGTTCGTGGTGCCCACGGACGCGGCGACGAAGAACGGGCGGAGCCCGGCCCGTCGGTCGCGCACCACCGCCTCGGCGAGCGCTTCCGGGATGAGTCGACGGCGCTCGTCCACGGGCACCACCACCACGTTCGCGCGGCGTAGGCCCGCAAGCCGAGCCGCCTTGCCGACGCAGTGGTGCGTGTCTTCACTTACGTAAAGGCGTCCGAGAGCGAGATCGTCTCCGAGAAGGGCCTCGCGAGCCGTCACGATGGCGCTGAAGTTCGAGAGCGACCCTCCCGAGGTCAAGATTCCGCCGGCGGATGCGGGATACCCCATCAGCTCCGCGAGCCACCTTAGAGTCGTCTCCTCGATCTGCGCCAGGACCGGAGCGGCGGCCGCCACGCCGACGTACCTGTTGACAGCACAGGCGATGAAGTCGGCCAGGCCCGCCGCGTAAAGGCCGCCGCCCGGGATGTAGGCCAGGTACCCCGGACCGGCGGCGTTGTACGACTTGGCCACGGCTTTCCCCAGCCGATCGAGAAGCGAGTCGACTGCCCGGCCCGTTTCCGGGACCGCCTCGCGGAAGCCTTCGGCAACGGCCCGCGCGCCCGAGACATCGGCGGAAGGCTGATCGGGAAGGCTCCCGACCTGCTGTAGAACAAAGCGGACACAGGCGTCGGTCAGCGATCTTAGCTCCTCGCCCTCCGGTTCCAGAGGACGGGCGGCGGGCTCCGTCACTCGGCGCTCGACCCTGGCCCGTAGGCGGCCAGTGTCACCGCCGACTTCATGGCCTCGACGAGGCTCTCACCACTCGCGGTCCCCTTCTCCACGATGTCGAAGCCGGTCCCGTGATCCACAGACGTCCGAACGAAGGGAAGGCCGATGGTGACGTTGACGGCGTGGCCGAAAGCGGCCAGCTTGACGGGGACGAGCCCCTGGTCGTGATACGCGGCGATGACGGCATCGAACTCGCCCCGGCTCGCGCGGACGAACAACGTGTCGGCGGAATAGGGGCCGCTCACGTCGATCCCCTCGCGACGCAGGCTCGCTACCGCCGGCAGCAGCACGTCGATCTCCTCGCGGCCGAAGAGCCCGCCCTCTCCGGCGTGGGGGTTGACGCCGCAGACCGCCACCTTGCGAGTCGTGGCGCCGAGCCGCGGCAACTCCCGATGGACGAGACGCACGATGCGACAGGTCTCATCGAACGTGACGGCGTCCCCGACCGACCGGAGCGAGCGATGGATGGTGAGAAGCGCCACCCGAAGGCCACCGCCCAGGAACACCATCGCGACGTCGGAGACTCCCGCGGCTTCGGCCAGCATCTCGGTGTGACCTGCCCATGGGTGCCCTGCCGCGGCGAGTGATTCCTTGTTGAGGGGCGCCGTCACGATCGCGTCGATGCAACCGGCCTTGACGTCGGCTACGGCGCGCAGGACCGTAGCAGCCGCGACGCGCCCGGCGACAGCCGAGGTCCGCCCCAGGACGATGGGCCCCGAGGCCTCGACGTCCACGACCCGAGCCCCCAGTTCCTGGGGCTTGCGCAAACCGAAGCGCGCGGCCCGGTCGAGCAGCGACGCCATCGGCCCGTAAACGACCACCTCGCCTTCGGGACGCTTCGGGTCGGCCAGAGCGCGCAGGACGACCTCGGGGCCGATTCCCGCGGGATCTCCGACCGTGAGGCCGAGGCGACATCTACGGGGCGGCAGAGAGATCCCAGAGGTTGACCGGCCCTTCCCAACTCCCAGACGCAACGGTCTTGCCGTCCGGCGAGAAGGCCACGCCGAACACGGTCGCCGTGTGGCCCGGAAAGGTGCGGACCTCGGCTCCGCTGGAAACGTCCCAGACCTTCACGGTCTTGTCCCAGCTCCCGGAGGCGAGGAACCGTCCGTCAGGCGAAAAGGCGATGCCCTCCACGGCCTTCCCATGACCGCGAAAGACGCGCACCTCGAGACCTGTCGCCGGATCCCAGAGCTTGATGGTCTTGTCCCAGCTTCCCGAAGCCAGCGCCTTTCCGTCGGGGGCGAACCTCACGCTCCGAACCGTGTCGTCGTGGCCGCGGAGCGGGGGCCGAAGCTCTTCCCCGGTCGCCGGGTCCCAGATCTCGACGGCGTTGCCGCATCCCGAGGCCAGAGCCTTGCCGTCAGGAGAGAACGCCACGGCGAACACGCTCGGAGCATGGCCACGGATCTGGCCAGCTCCCTTTCCCGTTGCGACGTCCCAGAGCGTCACGGCCCCATCACCGCCGCCGGCGGCAAGAATGCGCCCATCGGGTGAGAAGGCGACGCCGTTGATCTTCTTCGGGGAACCGCCGAGGTCGCGCCCCTTCCCGCTGGACGCGTCCCAGAGGCGAAGCGAGTCGTAGCTCCCCGAGGCGACCATGGACCCGTCGGGCGAGAACGCCACAGAGCGCACCGCCTCATCGTGCCCGTGCAACGTCCGCGTCTCGGTCCCCGTCGCGAGGTCCCAGAGCTTGACTGTCGTGTCGGCGCTCCCCGAGGCCAGGATCCGGCCGTCACGAGAGAATGCGACGGCGTTCACGCCCTTCGCGTGGCCGGACAGGACCCGAGCCGGGGCCACATCGGACGCGGTCGCCACGCCCACGACACAGGCCGACAGGGCGAGAAGCTTCGCGCGCATCCCCCGGACGATACCGCAGCGGCGCCGTCTCGGGCAATGCGCTCCCGGAGTCCCGAGGCTATAGTAAG
>JBGPYB010000220.1:0-6087 GCA_041493035.1 Vicinamibacteria bacterium
CGAAAAGTGCCGCCTCGAAGCCGAGGAGACGGGCCACCTGCTCCTGGAGACGGTTGACCGTGGGATCTTCGCCGTAATGGTCGTCCCCGACATCCGCCTCGGCCATCGCGCGGCGCATGGCGGCCGTGGGCCGCGTGACGGTGTCGGAGCGGAGATCGATAAGGGGCGAAGGAGACACGGCGCGGAGGCTACCCTTCGCGTTTCGCCGCTGTCAAACGCGTGGCCGCGCTCGGTGTAGGATTCGCGGTCCCTGTTTTCTGGAGGCTCCAATGAAGTTCAAGACTTTGGTCGCGGCGGCCCTGGCCCTTTTCCCCGCTATGGCTTCGGCACAAGCCAAAGCCGACGTCACCGTATTGAAGGCCGCTCGGCTCTTCGACGGACGGGGCGATTCGACCGTCTCCAACCCCGTCGTCGTGATCGAGGGGACGAAGATCAAAGCGGTCGGCGCGGGCCTGCCTGTTCCCGCCGGCGCCACCGTCATCGACCTGGGCAACGCGACGCTCCTGCCGGGCTTCATCGACGCTCACGTCCACCTGAGCGAGGAGTCCGGCGAGAACTGGTACAAGGACACCGTCGACTCGATGCGGCAGACCGTGGCGGAGCAGGCCGTAAGGGCCACGGAATATGCGCGGAAGACCTTGATGGCCGGTTTCACGACGGTTCGCAACGTTGGAGCCTCGGACTACATCGACGTCGGCCTGCGCAACGCCATTGGCGCCGGCGTCATTCCCGGCCCTCGAATGCTGGTCGCCGCCTACGCGCTCGGCGCCCGCGGCGGCCACTGCGACAACACGGGCTTTCCCCACAACTTCTTCGGCCACGAGACCGGGATCGCCGAGGGGATCGCCAGCGGGCCCGATCAGTTCCGCGACGCCGTGAGGATCCAGCTCAAGTACGGAGCCGACGTCATCAAAGTCTGCGCAACGGGCGGCGTTCTGTCCCTCGCCGATGCCGTCGACACGCCGCAGCTCACCCAGGCGGAGATGGACGCTCTGGTCGACGAGGCCCATCGCCTCGGGAAGCGTACCGCGGCACACGCCCACGGGGCCGAAGGGGCCAAAGTCGCGATCCGCGCCGGGATCGACTCCATCGAGCACGGGTCGTTCCTCGACGACGAGGCGATCAAGATGATGAAAGAGCGCGGAACCTATTACGTCCCGACGGCCATGGCCGTCGAGTACACTGGGCGGAGGCCACGGAACTATCCCCCCGAGATCAAGGTCAAGGCGGACACCGCGGCCCAGGCCCACGCGAACGCTCTCAAGAACGCGATCCGCTCGGGTGTGAAGATCGCCTTCGGCACCGACTCCGCGGTGAGCCCCCACGGCCAGAACGCCGAGGAATACGCGCTGCTCGTGGGCCACGGCATGACGCCGGCGGCCGCGCTCCGCACGGGTCCCACGAGCGCGGCGCTTCTCGGGCTCGAAAAGACGGTGGGGACGATCGAGGTGGGCAAGGAAGCCGACATCGTCGCCGTTCCCGGGGATCCCCTCGCCGACATCCACGCCACCGAGAAGGTGCGTTTCGTCATGAAGGGCGGGAAGGTCTACCGGAACGACCGATAGAGGTTCGCCCTAATACCCCTCGCCCTCTCGGGGCGCCAGGGTTTTGCCTCGGTGGAGTCGGAACACCGTGACGAAGTAACCAAGGGCCAACGGTAGCCCGACGGCGAACCAGCGGAGGGCCGTGCGGAGTGATCCCGCAGGCGATGCCGCGGCGTAGGCCGTCAGCGAGCGCGCGGGATCGCTCGTCGCCCGCAAGAGAACCGGGAATGTCATCGCCGCCGTCGCCGCGAGGATCCCCGCGATGAACGCGCAAGAGCCCAGGAACGCGCCAAGGGGCCGGCGCTTCAGGAGCCCGTGGAGGGCCAGGGCCAAGCCCCCGACGGCCGCGGCTGCGCCCAGCCAAGCCAAGGGGCGCTGGCGCGCGGTCGAAAAGACATCGGGCCTCGCGACTCGTGTGGCCCAGGTAACGACAGGCCAGAGCGCCGTCACCACGACGAACAGCGCGATCGAGGTTCGACGGCTGCGCTCCTCGACCGGGCCTTCCGTCTTCCACGCCAGGAACGCTCCGCCGTGCGCGGCGAGCGTCAAGAGCGCGAAGACGCCGACGAGGACCGTGTACCAGTCCAGGATCCCTACCGGATCCTCCGTCCGGAAATGCGTGAAGAGCGTGAGGGCGAACCAGCCCTTCGCGTCGATCGGCACCCCCCGGATCAGGTTCGCGAGCGCGGCCCCGAACAGGATCGCCAGCGTCGCGCTCCCCACGCAGAACACGAAGTCCCATGCCGCGCGCCAGAGTGGATCGGCGACGTGGCTGCGAAACTCTATCGCGATGCCTCGCAAGATCAGCGTCCAGAGCACGAGGAAGATCGCAAGATAGAACCCGGACAGCCCGACGGCGAGAGCTGTCGGGAATGCCACGAACAGCACGCCCCCCGAGGCCAGCAGGAACACCTCGTTGCCGTCCCAGAACGGCCCGATAGCGCCCAGAACGCGACGCCGCTCGTCGTCGTTGCGCGCCACGAAGAGGTGAAGCGCGCCGGCCCCGAGGTCGAAGCCGTCGAGGACAGCGTACGCCGCGAGGAACAGCGCCGCGATCGCGTACCAAAGCTCAACCATGGACCACCTCGGCGTGGGACACGGGCCCATGCGCGATCTCGCGGCCGACGAGGAACACGAATAGCATGCCGAGCACCGTGTAGAGGCCGCAGAAGCCCAGGAGTGTGAAGAGTGCCGTGCCTCCATGAACGGTGGGACTCGCGCCCTCAGCTGTCCGCAGCAGCCCGTAGACCAGCCAGGGCTGCCGGCCCAGCTCCGCAGTCATCCAGCCCGCGGTGTTCGCGATGTAGGGAAACGGGAACGCGACCAGAAGCGCCCAGAGCAGCCAGCGGTGGTCCAGGAGCCGCCCGCGCCATTGGAGAAGGGCCGAGATCGCCATCAGCGCGATGAACAGGGTTCCCAGCCCGGCCATGATGTGGAAGCTGTAATAGAGAAGCTCGATGTTGTCCGGCCATGCGTCGCGCGGAAATGCGTCCAGGCCCGCGACGTCGCCGTGGAAGGTCCCGTACGCCAGGAAACTGAGCATGCCCGGCACCACGATCGGATTGTCGAGGCGGCGCCCCTCCACGTTGGGCTGGCCCATCAGGACGATCTCGGCCATCTCGCCCCCTGCGAAGCGTCCCTCCATCGCCGCCAGGGCCACCGGCTGGTAGCGCGCGACGAGCTTGGCCTGAAGGTCCCCGGTGGGAAACGCCACGAGGACGCTGGCGACGAGACCGACGCCGGTGCCGACGGTCAGGAACGTGGCGGCGGCTTCGCCGTGGAGGCCTTTGAGGGCGTAGTACGCACCCACCGCCGCGACCACGAAAGACGCCGTGACGACGGCCGCGATCATGTTGTGGGCGTATTGGGCGAGCGCCCACGGGTTCAGCACGAAGGCCCAGAAATCCGCGAGCTGCAAAGTGCCCTCGGCCGTCATCTCATGGCCGACCGGGTGCTGCATGAACGCATTGGTCGCCGTGATGAAGTAGCCGGACAGCCAGCTCCCGAAAAAGAGCGCGAGAGCCGCTCCAAAATGACCGACGCGCGTCAGCCGGCGCTCGCCCCAGACCAGCAGGCTCAGGAAGCTGGACTCGAGGAAGAACGCGAACAGGCTTTCCATCCCAAGGGTCTGGCCGATCACTCCCCCGGCAAAGCGTGAGAAGCCGGCCCAGTTGGTTCCGAACTGGAACTCCATGGGGATTCCCGTCACGACGCCGACGGCGAAGTTGATCCCGAAGATCCGGATCCAGAAGCGCGCCGCAATGTCCCACTTGGCGTCCCCGGTGCGCAGCCCCAGGGTCTTCAGGATCACGATGATCAGGGCCAGCCCCATCGTGAGCTGCGGGAAGAGGTAGTGGTACATGATCGTGAAGGCGAACTGCAGGCGGTGCCAGAAGAGTGCTTCCATCGGTGGACTCAGGCCTTCTTCGCCTTCTTCTCGCGGTCGAAGACCACGAGGTCCGTGGTCACGCCGCGCGACCCGAGGATCCGGAGCAGCGTCGTCACCTGGCCGCGGTGATAGGTCGCGTGGTTGACGGCGTGCTGGACGAGCTGCCAGAGGGGCTGCTCAAACGTCTTCCCTTCCATGTTCGTGTAGCGGAGCGTTTGCGTAACGGCCTCCTTCCGGAGGCTGCGGAACCAGGCGGCGCGGTGCTCCTCAAGCGCCGACCAGCGATCCCGAAGGGCCACGACGTCCTTGAACTCGCCCTCGTCGAGCATGCGCGTCCCCGTGAGCCCCTTCCAGCGATCGAGCCAGATGGCCTCGGAGCTCATCATGTGAGCGAGTGTGCCGCGCACGCCGCCATGGCTGCCCTTGAGGTCCCGGCGGAATTGGTCGACCGTGAGGAGTGCGGCGCCGCGAAGGGCGCGGTGGTTGGCCCAGACGGTGTACTCCAACAGCCGGCCGAGGTCGCTCTTCTCCAGCATCGCCTGACCTCCTCTCGCTGAGGCCGGTATTCTATCGCTCGGCGGGACCGTCAGCCCACGAGGGCGGGTGGCGGTGCGGTGACCTTGCGGGAACCCACCGACGCGCCGCAGACGGTGCAGAGATATTCGTGAAGGTCTCCGTCAGGAAGCACGAGGAGCAGCCGCTCGCGCACAGGGTGGGCGGCCTGGCAGCGCGAGCAAAAGAGGACCGTCGCTTGGAACTCCTCGAAAGCCCCGGGGCCGGCGGGTGGACGCCGCGCGTGTGAGCTCATGTCTACTAGGAGTAGCGGCCAGCCTTCGCGGTGTCAAGTGCTAGAATCGGCGCTCATGGCCACCCTCCAGGAGAAACCTGACGGCGTCTCCGCGCGCTGGGAGACCGTCATCGGCCTCGAGGTCCACTGCCAGCTCCTGACCGTGACCAAGCTCTTCTGCGGCTGCCGCAACCACTTCGGCGACGAGCCCAACACCCACGTCTGCCCGGTCTGCCTTGCGCTTCCCGGGGCGCTCCCGGTCCTCAATCGTCACGCGGTGACGCTGGCGATGCGCGCGGCGCTCGCCACCCACTGCACCGTCCAGGAGACCTCGATCTTCGCCAGGAAGAACTACTTCTACCCCGATCTTCCCAAGGGCTACCAGATCTCCCAGTACGAGCAACCCCTGGCCACCGAGGGATACGTGGAAATCCCATCGGGAGGGGCCTTCCGCCGTGTTCGTATCCAGCGCATCCACATGGAGGAAGACGCCGGGAAGCTGCTCCACGAGGGATTCCCCTGGTCGGGAGAGAAAAGCGGTGTCGACTTCAACCGGAGCGGCGTGCCGCTCATCGAGATCGTCTCCCACCCGGACATGCGAACCTCCGACGAGGCCTACGACTACCTGTCGGCTCTCAAGGCCGTTCTCCTTTACGCGGGCGTCTCGGATTGCAACATGGAGGAAGGCTCGCTCCGGTGCGACGCCAACGTATCGATACGGCGCCGAGGGACCGAGGCCTTTGGCACCCGCGCCGAGATCAAGAACCTGAACTCGTTCCGGAACGTGGCCCGAGCCATCGACCACGAAGTCGCCCGGCAGGCGGCCGTCCTCGAGTCCGGCGGCAAGGTCGTTCAGGAAACGCGCCTCTGGAACGCCGATCGGAGCGAGACCGCCTCCATGCGCTCCAAGGAAGAGGCCCACGACTATCGCTACTTTCCCGAGCCCGACCTGCCGCCGCTGGTGGTGAGCGCCGCATGGCGCGAAGAGGTGCGCGCCTCTCTTCCGGAGCTCCCGGCCGAGAAGCGTCGCCGCTTTGTGGCCGACTACGCCATCCCGGACTACGACGCGGGCGTACTCACCCTATCCCGCGACGTGGCCGACTACTACGAGACGGTGGCGAAGGAGAGCGGCAACGCCAAGACGGCGTCGAACTGGGTGATGACCGAGGTCCTGCGGAAGCTCAAGGACGACGAGCGACCCGTGGGCGCGTGTCCTGTCAGCCCTTCGGCCCTCGCGACACTCGTTCAGCTGATCGACCGGGGAACCATCAGCGGCAAGATCGCCAAGGACGTCTTCGAGAAAATGTGGTCCACGGGTGACGACGCGAAGACGATAGTCGAGCGCGAGGGTCTGACCCAGGTCTCCG
>JBGPYB010000233.1:0-5691 GCA_041493035.1 Vicinamibacteria bacterium
GACGTCTTCGCGCGAACGCGGGGACGCGTCTTCGTCTCGTGCTTCGCGACGTCGATTCCGCGGATCCAACGCGTGGCGGACCTGGCCCAGAAGGCAGGGCGTCGCGTCGGCTTCCTGGGACGTCGCATGATCGACAACGCCGAGGTGGCTCTCGACCTGGGCCTCCTCCGCATCCCCGAGTCGTCCATCGTGCCACCCGGCTCGATCGGTGAGCACGCCCCGGAACGCATCCTGATCTTCGCCTCGGGGAGCCAGGGAGAGCCGCTGTCGGCCCTCTCGATGATCAGCGTCAACGAGCACCGCGACGTGGCCGCGGGGCCGGGCGATACCGTGGTGCTTTCGGCCCGAGCGATCCCCGGCAACGAGCGCTCCGTCTCGCGCGTCATCAGCAACCTTTACCGCCGCGGCTGCGACGTCGTGCATCCCGGAACCGCCAAGGTCCACGTGTCGGGACACGGGAGCCAGGACGACCTCGTCGAGCTTCTGTCCCTCGTCCGGCCGCGGTACCTGGTGCCGATCCACGGCGAGTACCGCATGCTGGCTCAGCACGCTCGGCTCGCGGCCCAGACCGGCCTGCCCGCGGATCGCGTCCTGATCGCCGAGGACGGCGATGTCCTGGCCTTCGGTCCCACTGGCGCACGGAAAGAGGCGCGGGTCGCGGCGGGGCGCCTGCTCCTCGACCGCTCCGGGAGCAACGGCGTCGACGACGTCGTGGTGCGCGACCGGCGACACATGTCCGCGGGCGGGATCGTGGTTCCCATCGTGATCCTCGACAAGCAGACGGGGCGCGTCGAATCGACTCCGGAGATCGTGACCCGCGGCTTCGTCGATGAGGAGGTCCACGCCGGTCTCATGGAAGACGCGGCTCGGTTCCTCGCCGAGGCCGTCGACAAGCGCCCCGCGGAAGAGCGCTACGACTCGGCCCTCACCCGCGAGCGGGTGCGGATCGAGATGCGCCGCTTCTTCCGCAAGCGCACGCAGCGGCTTCCCATGGTCATTCCCGTGGTGATGGAGGTCTAGCAGGGCACCTATGGCGAACGGCGACAGTCGTAAGACGCGGCTCGCGGAGTTCTTCGGCCTCTCGGCCTTCGCTCTGGCGCTGATGCTGCTCATCAGCCTGGCCACCTACAACCCCAACGACCCCGCGCCCTTCTTCAAGGCCGGGGCGAACGGCCCGGCGCGAAACTTCATCGGCCCCTTCGGAGCCTTCCTGGCCGAGATGCTGATTCCCCAGCTCTTCGGCATCGCGGCGATGCTGATCCCGATGGTGCTGGGCGTACTCGGCTGGAAACTCTTCTGGTGCAAGCCCATCGAAGCCCCGTACACGAAAGGCGCTGGACTCACCCTCCTGCTCCTGTCGCTCGCGGCGTTTCTGACGCTGACCTTTGGCACCGTGACCCTCGAGGGCGAGGCGGTCCGAGCGGGCGGCGCCGTGGGCGAGCTTCTCTCGTCGATACTCCTCGGCAGCTTCAACCGAACGGGCGCCTACATCGTCGTGGCCACGAGCGTCTTCGTTTCGCTCATCCTCGCGACGCAGTTCTCGTTCGCCGCGGCCCTCGCGGCGGTCGGCGCGTTCGTCGCGACGCGCCTCCGCGCCCTCCAGACGGGATGGGCCCACTACCGTGAGACACGGCGCAAGGAAAAGATGCGCCGCGAGGTCATCAAGAAGCACACGCAAAATCAGAAAGAGGCCGACGGAGGAAGCGTCCCCCGGGTCCGTCGCGTGATGGCCACCGCGGAACCGGAGGAGACGGGGATCGAGGTCGACGACGCTCCCCGCCCTGCTCCTGCCGCGGCCCCCAAGCAGCAGCCATTCCCGTTTGTCGCGACGTCGGAGGAGGACGAGGCCGACGTCGACGAACCGAAGGAAGGGCCGGCTCCGAAGCGGGCCGCGCGACGAAGCGCCACCGCCGCTGCGGTCCGGGGGAACTTCGCCCTTCCTCCCTGCTCACTCCTCGACGAGATCAAGTCCGACTCGGGCCTCGACAAGGCGGCCCTCTTCGAGAAAGCCAAGATCCTCCAGACCAAGTCCGGCGAGTTCGGGGTCATGGGCAACGTCAAGGAGATCAACCCCGGGCCGGTGGTGACCACCTACGAGTTCAAACCCGACGCGGGCGTCAAATATTCGAAGATCGTGGGCCTCGCCGACGACCTCGCCCTCGCCCTCGAAGCGGAGTCGATCCGCATCGACCGGATCAGCGGCCGCGGCACGGTGGGGATCGAGATCCCCAACGAGGTCCGCGAGATGATCTCGCTCCGCGAGATCATCGAGTCCGACACCTTCCAGAAGTCTCCCTCCCGGCTCACGATGGCTCTCGGCAAGACCGTCGGGGGCGAGACGTACGTCACCGACCTCGCCGCCATGCCCCACCTCCTCATCGCCGGCGCCACGGGCCAGGGAAAGAGCGTCGGTCTCAACTGCATGATCTCGAGCATCCTCTACAAGGCGACCCCCGACGAGGTCCGCATGATCCTCATCGACCCGAAGCGCCTGGAGCTGGGCGTCTACGAGGACATCCCCCACCTGCTGACTCCGGTCGTGACGGACCCGAAGATCGCCGCCAACGTCCTCAAGTGGGCCGTCGGCGAGATGGAGAAGCGAATCCGCAAGCTGGCCTCGGAGGGTGTCAGGAACATCGAGCAGTTCAACAACATCATCCGGGCCGAGAAGGGGCAGGCCCAGGCCTCGGGCGACGAAGAGGTCAAGCCTCTCCATTACATCGTCATCATCATCGACGAGCTGGCGGACCTGATGATGGTCAGCTCGCGGGAGGTCGAGGAGTCCATCACGCGCCTCGCGCAGATGGCCCGCGCCGTCGGCATCCACCTGATCCTCGCCACGCAGCGCCCTTCCGTCGACGTGCTGACGGGCCTCATCAAGGCCAACTTTCCCTCGCGGATCTCGTTCAAGGTGTCGGCCCGCGTCGACAGCCGCACGATCCTCGACTCCATCGGCGCCGAGCGTCTCCTCGGCAAGGGGGACATGCTCTTCCTGCCGCCGGGAAGCGCCCGGCTCACGCGCGTCCACGGCGCCTACGTGAGCGAGAAGGAGATCGCCCGCCTCACCTCGTATCTGCGCAAGGTCGGCAATCCCACCTATGACGACACCGTCGGCAAGCCCGAACGGTCGGCCGAAGCTCAGGATGTCGAGGAGAAGGACGATCTCTTCGACGAAGCCGTGCGCTTCGTGGTCCAGAACGGACAGGCCTCCACGAGCATGCTCCAGCGACGCTTCCGGATCGGCTTCTCCCGGGCAGGACGCCTCGTCGACACGATGGAGCGGGACGGCATCGTCGGGCCCGCCGAGGGCTCCAAGTCCCGCGAGATCCTGGTGGCCGCCGACTACTACGAGGCCGTCGACAACTGGCAGAAGTGAGCGGATGAGAGGCGCCCTCCTCGCTCTCGGCCTCGTCGCCGCCGCGTCCACCGGCGGACATGCGGCCGGGAGACCCGATCGCACGCTCTTTCTCGAGGCGCGCGCGGCCGACCAGAACCTCCATGCCTCGAAGTCTCTCGATTCGAAGCGCACGGAGTGGGAGCGTGTCATCCTTCGCTATCGGCGCGTGGTGTCGAAGTACCCCCAGAGCGGCTACTGCGACGACGCGCTTCTGGCCATCGGCGACCTGTACCGGACGATGGCCATCCAGTTCAAGACGCCTCGCTACAACGACGAGGCCGTGCAGGCCTACAGGCTGCTGGTCTCGGAGTACCCGAGCAGCGGCCTCGGCGAGAAGGCGCTCTTCTCGGTCTTCGAGATCGCCCACGACAGCGGCGACCGGAAGCGTCTCGGCGATGCGGCGCGCGCGTACCTCGACACCTTCCCCGATGCCACCCGGGCCGCCCTTGTGAAGGCCGCGGTGAAGAAGGCGGCCCCCGACAAGGCGGCCGCCTTGCCCACGCCGCCTCCTCCGGGTCTCGCCCAGGTGTTCAACCTCCGCTTCTGGACCGGCGAGGCCTCGACGCGGATCGTGGTCGACCTCGAGCGCGAGGTGCAGCTCAAACAGGACCGGATCAGCGGCCCCGACCGCCTCTACGTCGACCTGATCGGCACGCGGCTCCACCCGAACCTCAGCGATCGAAGCTTTCCCGTGGGAGACGGCCTCCTCGAGAAGATCCGCATCGCGCAGAACCGCGCCGATGCCGTCCGCATCGTTCTCGACTTCAAGAACGTCAAGGACACGAACGTCGTCTACCTCCATGACCCCACGCGCCTGGTCATCGACGTCCGTGGGACGCCTCGCACAGCCACCGCCGACGCGAGGCCCACCGTCGAGAGGGCCCCGTCACCGACACCACCGCCCGGGCCCACCGCGCTGGACCAGGCCGCGGAGACGGATGCCGTCGATCTCCCGGGCGCCAAAGCCCCGGTCGTGGCCTCGGTGCTGCCGACGCCGACACCCGCCCCCAACCCGTCTCCGGTAGCATCCCCAACGCCGGCGGCACCGTCGCCATCTCCCTCCCCGACGCCCGCGCCCCCCCGTGACGCCTCCACACCTCAGGCGCCCCAGGCCAACCGCACGGGCAACTACAGCCTCGCCCGTCAGCTCGGCCTGAGCGCCCGCCGCATCGTCATCGATCCCGGCCACGGAGGCCACGACCCGGGGACCATCGGCCACGGAGGTCTCCAGGAGAAGGACCTGGTGCTGGACGTCTCCCTTCGCCTCGAGAAGATGCTCCGCGCTGAGCCCGGGACCGACGTCATCATGACGCGCTCCACCGATGCGTACGTCCCTCTCGAGGAGCGCACCGCCATCGCGAACTCGAAGGGAGCCGACCTCTTCCTCTCGGTCCACGCCAACAGCAGCCGGAACCCTACGGCGCGGGGCATTGAGACCTATATCCTGAACTTCGCCGTGGATCCCCACGCCGAGGAGGTGGCTGCACGGGAGAACGCGATCTCCCCGGCGACCCTCAAGGATCTCCAGGGTCTCGTGAAGGCCATAGCACTCAACAGCAAGATCGACGAGAGCCGCGACTTCGCGACCTCCATTCACGAATCCATGATCGCGCGGGTCAAGGCCGGCCAGTCGGGGATCCAGGATCGCGGCGTTCGCACGGCGCCCTTCTACGTTCTGATCGGCGCCAATATGCCGAGCGTCCTCGCCGAGATCTCGTTCGTCAGCAACCCCGACGACGAACACATCCTCCGCTCCCCCGAGCAGCGGGAGAAGATCGCCGAGAGCCTCTTCGGCGGCATCAAGGCCTACCTCGAAGGGCTGAACCGCACGCAGCCCCGCCAGTTGACCCGCAATGTCCCCGCGTCTACAGTGATTCGGAAGGGGGCACGCCGCCGTTGATTTCGTTCCTCGCCACCAAGCTCGTCCGGACGATCACCTGGGTGAAGGTCGAGAAGCCCGTTTTCGACCTCGTCGGGGTCGTCCTCGGCTCCCTGAGCCTCGCCGGCATCCTGGCCGTCGCGGCGGCCCTGCTCGGGTCCATCTTTGGCTTCATCCTGATCCGCCGAACACGCCGCATCACAGTACCTGCGTCCGACGCCGTCTCGCTCCACCTGGACGCGGCCTCGACCCAGGCGTAGCCGCCGTCGCGCCCGCTCCCCATTTGGCGCACTGCGTTATTGCGTCTTGACAGAAATGACGCGACGCGTTATATTCTCGTCGTGGGGAAGAAGAAGCCACAACCCGCTGCGGAACGTCTCATCACCCGGTACGACAACCGGAAGCTCTACGACCC
>JBGPYB010000150.1:0-11242 GCA_041493035.1 Vicinamibacteria bacterium
ACTGAGTGGTGGAGATCAGCGGACCCATTTGCGTGGACGGATCGAGCCCCGGCCCGAGCTTGATCTTCTTTGCCTGCGCAGCGACACCCTCCACAACCTTGTCGAAGATCTTGTCCTGGATCATCAGGCGTGAACCTGCGCAGCAGCATTGGCCGTGGTTGAAGAAGATGGCGCTCGCAACCCCCGGAATCGCGTCGTCGACGTCGCAGTCGCCAAGGACGATGTTCGGGGACTTGCCTCCGAGCTCGAGGGAGACCTTCTTGAGGTCGCCCGCCGCTGCCCTGACGATCAGTTTGCCCACTTCGGTGGACCCCGTGAACGCGATCTTGTTGACGTCGGGGTGAGCAGCGAGCGCCGCGCCGGCGGTTTCACCGAAGCCAGGGACGATGTTGACGACGCCCGGCGGCAGACCTGCCTTCTCGAATAGCTCACCCAGACGCAGCGCGGTCAGCGGGGTCTCCTCCGCCGGCTTCAGCACCACCGTGCAGCCGGTCGCAAGCGCCGGGCCGAGCTTCCACGCTGCCATCAGCAACGGGAAGTTCCACGGAATGATCTGGCCGACGACGCCGATCGGTTCGCGGCGAGTATAGGCGTGGTAGCTCCGGCCCGGCGTGTAGGGCACCGAGAGCGAGATGGTGTTGCCCTCGAGTTTGGTGGCCCAACCCGCCATGTAGTGGAACAGGTCGGCCGCCAGCGGCACGTCGGCGGCGCGCGCCACGCCCACCGGCTTGCCGTTGTCGAGCGATTCCAGCTCCGAGAACTCTTCGAGGTTCTCCAGCAGCAGGTCTCCGAGCTTCCAGACGATGCGTCCGCGCTGGGACGGCGTCATCTTCGACCACGGACCCGTTTCGAACGCCTTGCGCGCGGCCTTTACAGCGCGGTTGATATCCTCCTTGTCCCCTTCGGCGACGTGAGCGATCACTTCACCCGTGGCCGGGTTGTAGACTTCGAACGTCTTGCCCGACGCGGCGTCCAGCCATTTGCCGTCGATCAATAGCTTCCGCTTCTGCGCGATGAACTCGCTGACCCGCCCGCTGAGCATCAGGGTCGGGCCTACGGCTTCTGCTTGACTCATACTGCACTCCTTCCGAATTGGGGGTTTACGACGATCAGGCTTGAGTAGCGCACGAGATTGTCCAAGTTGTTGGAAACAGGCTACGCCCCTGGTTCGGCCATGGTCAAGCAGTATTCCGCTGCTCTGTGGGGCGCACGGGGCATTGGACGCCATCTCGTCAGGGCTTGTGGACGAGGACGAGCCCTCCTCCCGGTCTCGCGCGGGGGCGGCAAACCACTGCTCCCGCGGCACGACCTTCGGGGCCGCCGGGTCGCCGCGGTAGTTCGGCGACACGATCTCGCGACAACGGACGGCACCGGTCTCGCGGCGGGCGACCAGCTCGTCCAGGCGACGGACGGCGGCCTCGGCGCGCTCCGCGGGCAGGCGCCCGAGGACGCGCGCCCGCAGCACCGTGATCGTACGCCTCATTCCAAGTCCGGTCGACCGCCAGAG
Source organism: Vicinamibacteria bacterium (assembly GCA_041493035.1). Classification (GTDB taxonomy): domain Bacteria; phylum Acidobacteriota; class Vicinamibacteria; order Fen-336; family Fen-336; genus JBGPYB01. Next base: position 1,508 of record JBGPYB010000150.1, read on the forward strand.
CCACCGAGCCATCGTCATCGTCGGGGGCTGCGACCTCGGCGTGTTTAAACTAGCGCTCGTGAACGTCGCCGGCGCGTCTTCCCATCCCAAGCTATCGCGCGTAGGATGAGGCCCATGCTCTCCGGCCTGATCGAGCGTTTTGTTGGCCTCACGCGATCCGGCGTGGCCGTTCCTGAACAGGTCGATGTGAAGGTCGGTCCCGAGGGGCCCCGGGGGGAGATCGCGGTGCCATGTGAGGGCGACGGCGCGTGGGTGCTGGCCCGCGCTGTCGACGGTACGCCGAGCCTCGCGCCGGGCCTCAAGGCGGGTGAGAGCTGCCGCTACATCTATTTTGCGGTCCCTGAGAGCTTCCGTCGTGTCGCATCGGACGGGCTATGGGTCACCGTCGAGTACTTCGGCCAAGCGTATGCACCCTTCTGGATCCAGTACGTATCGACGGATCTCGGCGCGCCTCACGAAGGCGTGTACAAGCCAGCCCTGCAGTTCTGGGTCGCGGATACCGATGGTCGACTGCGATTCCGTCGTGCCCTTTTCCCGATGAAGGACTTCGACGCCGCGCGGCTCCAGAACTGCGGTGCCAGCTTCCGCGTCGAAGCGCGGCAGGGAGCGCTCATCCGCCGCGTGACCGCCTCGCGCCAGCCTCCCCCCGACCAGGGCGCTTTCTCGGGCGTGGCCCCGGTCCCCTGGCTTCCCTCTTGGGAGCGGACGCCGGAACGTTTCAGCACGATCCAGTACCTCTTCGTGGAGCTGACGAACGCGTGCAACTTCAAGTGCACCTGGTGCCCCGACGCGGTGATGACGCGGCGGCGCGGTTTCATGAAGAAGGAGCAGGCTTTCCGGATCTTCGACGAGGTGGTCGAGAAGCGCGCCTGGCTGGGGCCCGTCAACCCCGTGAAGCTGCATCAGATGGGGGAGCCGATGCTCCACCCCGATCTCCCGGAGATCGTTGCCTACGCGGAATCGCGCGACGTGCCCATCGAGCTCAACACCAACTGCGGCTTCGTCACGGCGGAGTCGATCGACGCCCTCTACGCGGCGGGCCTCACGAACCTGATCCTCTCGTACCAGACGCCCGACGCCGTGTCGTTCAAGACGCGCAAGGCGCCTCGCATGCTCTTCGACGACTACCGCGAGAAGGTGCGGCTGGCCATCGAACGGAAGGTGGCGTCCCGCGCCCGCACCCGCGTTCAGATCGACATCATGAACACCAAGCACGTCGACGGAGAGCGGATCGTGAGCGAAGACGAAGCGGCCGTGGCCCATGTCGAAGCCTGGATCGCTGCCGCTCGCGAGATCGAGCGGCGCCACGGCTTGCCCGCTCGGACCCACGATATGGACTGGATTCGCTCCTTCGGCTTCCTGGACAAGAGCGACGCCGAGAGCCGTTACGAGATCCTCGACGGCGTCCACGTCCTCTGGAAGCACCTCCACAACTGGGGAAATACGGTGGGCCCCAAGGGCAACCACGCTACCCCCTCGACATACTGTCCGTTCCCCACGGAGCAGATGGTCATCCAGTGGAACGGCGACGTGGCGACATGCTGCACCGACTACGAGGGCCTGACGAGGGTGGCCAACGTCTTCGAGTCGTCGGTGGAGCATGCCTGGAGCGGCGAGGTCATGCGCCAGCGCCGCAAGGACATGTGGGACGGCCGGCTGCTCCCCGTTTGCGCGCAGTGCCAGGGGCGGGCGGGTGTCTCCGGCGCCGAGGGCGCGAAGCCAGCCTAGAATCTCGTCCTCCGGGGACTCGAAGGGCAAGCCCTTCCCAACGGGGGACTTGGGCGGGCGGGTCGCCTGGGCCTGGGATGCTGACGTGCTGGTGCCTCAGCGAGGCGAAATGTTGACAACGATACTCCAGCTTCGGAGTTGGGGATACCATGCGTCGACGGGCGATTGCCAATGTAGCATGCTCTCGCGATAGGAGAGCACTCCACTGGGACGAGGAGCGATGCCGGAAGAGTTCGCGAGGATTCCCTACGTTCGCCGCTGTCTGTTGCAGCGAGGCGGGCGGCGCACTGAGGCTGTTGTGTGCAACTTGAGTGTTCTAGGCGTGTACGTGACGTTCCTTCGGCCACTCCCGGAGGCCATACCCGGTGCTGGCGAGACCGTGGAGATCACGTTCCTGCTCCCGGATGACGCCACCTCGGTGCAAGCCGAGGCTACCGTGACCTGGCAGAACCTCGAAGAGCGACAAGACGTCGACGGTCTGCCGTCGGGCTGCGGGCTAAGGTTCATGGCGCTCCGCCCCGACGACCACCAGCGCATCGAGGAGTTGGTTCACGACTATCTGCACGCCGCCCGGCCCAAGATCTCGGCGCCGCCACCGCACTCCGGCCTCATTCGGATCCCATACGTTCAGCCGTGCCTGCTCGTGGGCGGAGACGCTGCCTGGGAGGGCGTGATCTGCAACCTGAGTCTCTTGGGTGCCTATGTGGCCGCGGATCCGATCCCGCCGAAGGCGGACCGTGTTCGGCTCCTTTTCAAGGTTCCGCGCGAGGAGCAGCCGCTGGAGGCTCCGTGCGAGGTCGTGTGGGAAAACCCGCAGGAGCCGAGCCGGGCCGAGGGCCTGCCGCCGGGGTGTGGGCTCCGCTTTACCGAACTCAGCCAGTCGGCTCGCGGGCGTATCGAAGAACTCATACTCGAATACGAGTCCATTCCCCGGGACACGGTCTGATCCGGATGAGCGCGCCGAAAACTCGAACCGAGGTGGGACGCCGAGAAAGCCGGAAGGGGGAACCTCAAGCAGAAGGAGGGATCTTGCCCTGGCAGGTCGCGTGCGAGTTCATCGCCCCCTCGCGAAAGCTGGCTGGCTGGCCTTCACGGCCGCGGCTGGAAGAGTCTCTGGCGTCGGATGCGCCCCGGTTTCCATGAGCCTGAGCATGGACAGCCGAGGACGAGCTAGGCGCGTGGTCTCGTCGTCCTGCAACAAGGCCCGCTCGAGGTGCTGCCTGTCGTCAGTCAGCGCTCGGATTGCTGAGCCATTCGCCCACTCGGACAAGAGGAGTCCCGCGAGGAAGGCGAGAGCCGCCGTGGGGATGATCTGGTTCAAACGGGGGGGCTGAGGGGCGTGGAGGTCCTTTCCAAAGGCCGTCGCCATCAGCGCTTCCTCCCGGGAATCACGCGCTCCTCGCGCCTGACTTGGTCACCCGCCGCGATTGCAGTCATCAGAACGCAGAAGCTCCAGATTCAAAGGGCGCGTCGCCCGCCACGGGACGGAGCCAAGGGGGCCGGCCGGCCCCTCCTACCGGTCTCCCGTATCGTCGGACGCGAGCGCAAGACGCCGCTGCGGCGAGTCGTTCTCGGCCATCGTCTCCAGGAGTGGTGGCTGAGGCCAGCCTTCCTCAGGGGTGACGAGGTCGTCGTCGAACAAGAACTTCAATGCGCTGCGGGCGCGGCGGCGGCGCATGCGGATTGCCTGGCGTCGATGGCTCTTGGCTCTCGGCATTGATTCCCCCCGACCAGGAAACCTCGGAGAGCCCGTGCAGCTCCCTCCGAACTGCCGGGCCCCACGAGCGCCGAATTCCGGGGCGCCCACTCGTCTGAGCTCCTCCGAAACCCGGCGCCCCTTCCTAGAGCAGGACCGATGCCAGGCGGGGACTTGAGCCGATAAAGAGCTCCAATCAATGGAATTAACCGGTTGGAGCCCAGACTCGAGAAGAGCCGGGAAGAGGCGGAATTACAACGTCGCCGTATCCCTTCCTCAACGGTGCACCGGGCGTGGCCTTGTCCGCTCGGGAGGGCCTCAGCCGTCGTCCGCCCGGGAGCCTTCAGGTGCCGGACGAAACTCCAGAGCGAAGGCCCCACTCCGACTCGTTCATCCAGGCGAGGAACTGTGGCGAAGGCAGCGGGCGGCTGATGAAGTACCCCTGAGCCATGTCGCAGCCGAAGCGCTTGAGGATCGCGTAACCCTCGGAGCTCTCGACTCCCTCGGCGACAACCTTCAGGCCCATGTTGTGCCCCAGATCGATCGTCGAGCGGACGATCACGCCGTCTTCGGTCGCTCGCTCGCTCAGGTTCACGACGAACGACTTGTCGATCTTCAGCTCGTCGAGGGGAAGGCGCCTCAGGTGTGCGAGCGAGGAGTAGCCGGTGCCATAGTCGTCGATGGCCAGGGTAATCCCGCGCGTCTTCACGTCGCGCAGAGTCTTCAGCGCGTACGCCGCGTCCTTCATGACCGCACTCTCGGTGATCTCGAGCACGAGCCTCGACGGGTCGAGACCCTGGTCGTGAAGGAGCCCGCTGATGAGCGTCGGCAGCTCCGCGTCGTAGAGATCGAGCGCAGACAGGTTCACCGCGACGGCGAGGTCGAATCCCGCTCGATTCCATGCGGCGCAGTCCTCGATCGCCCTCCTCAGCACCCACTTGGTGATGATTCCGATGTTGCCCGACTGCTCGGCCAGCAGGATGAACTCGTCGGGAAACATCATGCCGTGGACGGGATGCCGCCAGCGGACGAGGGCTTCGGCATGGATCGCCCGCTCGGTGGCGATGTCGATCTTGGGCTGATAGTGCAGCTCGAGGGCGTCGCTCGCGACGGCTTGGCGTAGCTCCGAGAGAATGGCGAGGCGGCGCAGCGAATGCTCGTCCCGCCCCGGTTCATAGAGCGCGTAGGCGCCGTGACTCTCCTTCGCCTGGTACATCGCGACGTCGGCGCGCTTCATGAGGGTTCCGGCATCCTCGGCGTGAAGCGGATAGAGCGCTATGCCCATGCTGGCCTTGACGTCGATCGAGACGCCCCCGAGGGCGAACGGCGTCTCGAGGGCCCTGCCGATGCGCTGCGCGACCTCAACGGCGCTCGGCGCGGCCGCGCTCTCGAACATGACCGCGAACTCGTCGCCGCCAAGGCGCGCGACGGTATCACTCTCGCGGATCGTCTGGCGCAGGCGCCTTCCGATCTCGACAAGCAGGTCGTCTCCGAGGCTATGTCCCAGCGTGTCGTTGATCTCCTTGAAGCGATCGAGGTCCATCATGACCATGCCGACGAGGGTTCCGCGCCGCTTCGCACTCGCGATCCACAAGGCCAGGTGGTCCAGAAACAGCGTCCGGTTCGGGAGTCCCGTCAGGCTGTCGTGGCTTCCCTGGAACCGGATCTGCTCCTCGCGCCCGCCGATTTCGGTGCCCATCCTGTTGAAGGCCGTCGCGAGCTGGCCCATCTCGTCGTCCTGGGGGATTTCGACCGGGGTCGAGTAGTCGCCGCTTCCGATCCTCTCCGCCGCCTCGGCGAGCCGCCGCAGCGGGCTCGTGACACCACGCGCGAAGAAGATCGCCGCGACGATGGCCATCAGGAGCGCGGCGCTCGAGAGCGCGAAGATCTGCATCTTCAGCTTGCGCAAAGGGCCCTGCGCCTCCTCGAGCGACCGCTGCAGAAGGACGTTGATTGCCGAGTCGTCACCGGTTTCGATCGGCTGGAGCATCGTCTGATATGTGTCGGAGCCGAGCTGCAGCGTCTCTGCCGTGGCGGTCTTGTCGCGGATCCGCTCCAGCAGAGCGAGCTGCTTCTCTTGCGGGAGCGTCGAGATGAGAAGGGGCTGCGCCGCCGGGTTCGGGGCCCAGAGAGACAACTCGAGCGCGGTCAAGCGCCGAACGTCCTCGAGGACGGCCTCGTCGATCATGAAGCCGATGCAGACCCAGGCGATGGGTTGAGGTGCCAGGACGGGAACGACCACGAACTGGAAAGGGCGGTTGTTGAGGGTGACTATGGCCGAGGCTTCGGCCTGGGAGCCGGCGCGCGTGACGAGCGATGGGACGGGAAACGGGCGGCCGACGAAATGCCCACCCAGGGTGTCGGCGTCGACCGAGCCATCGAGCGAGATCAAGAAGACGGCGTGGCCGTCGACGCGCGCGCCGAGATTCGTGAGGGCGGATGTAATGGTGGGGCGGTCGCCCGAGGCCATCGCCTCCCGGAACGCGAAGTCCGCTGCCAGAACGCGAGCGGTGTCGGTGAGCTGGTGGCCACGCGCCGCGATAATGCGGTTGAGCACCCGGGCCCCGACCCGCAACTCGTCGGTGAGGGTCTGCCGAAGGTTCCGCTGCCCCGCGACGTGGACGGCGAAGAGCGTCGCCGCCTGGAGCAGGACGAGGGCCCAGACCATCAAGGAGAGCAGCCTCGTCTGGAAACTGCGGCGCCTCATCGGGGGCTACTTGTTGCCGATCTGGAACGCCAGGCTCTTCTCTTCGTTGGCGCCGAGGGTGACGGGTTGGGGGAGCGGCTCGTTGCGCATCCCCGCGTACCACACACGCACGTCGTACTTTCCCTCGGGCAGGCCGGACAGTTCCGCGCGTCCGCCCGCCGTCAGGGCGAAATACGGTGTGTCGACGATCACGAGGTACGCGCTCATCTGGTCGTGAATGTTGCATCCCAGGGTGACCACTCCGGGCTTGTCGAAGACGACCGGCGCTCCGGGCGTGCCCGCGTACAGAGGGAGCTGGAATTTCTTGGCCGACGAGAAGGAGTAGACCTGGTGGCGGACGTTGTCGCTGTTGGGAAAGGTGACCGCAGTGCCGGTTTGGATCGGCAGGATGTGGGGGACAAACATACGATTCTTCTGGTCCAGCACTGCGTGGCGCGAGGGTGGTGGCGGCCTCCTCGCCTCGGGGATCGCATACACCACCGCGTCGGGGACCGCGACACCGCGGACGTCGCGCACCTCTACGAGCAGGCCTGCCGCCGCGCCGTCGGGGCCAGCGGTGGCAAGCAGCAGAAGAGCAGCGACCAAGCGCATCAGAGCCAGATTACCACCGTCAGGGGCCCGAGAAGCGATAGCGCAGATCGCCGAGACCCCGCCTCTCACCGCCCCCTGCGGACAGCTCGATCCCCACACTGAGCTTCGGAACGGGCGTCCAGAATGCCGCGAGGGTCAGGGCGTGGTCGTGGGATTCGCCGTTGCTGAAGGCATCGAAGCGGGCGGTCACTCGCCCACGCCGAAGGCGTCGTGACAAGAGGAGGTAGCTGGCGCGCAGGTCCGCCTCGAAGCTTCCTCCCGGGTAGTAGAGCTCGGTCGGGCCCCAGCCCGTCTCGCCTGCGACTGTCCAGTCGGCGTGGCTGTAGTCAAAGCCAGCAACATCGAAGCGCGTTTTCCAGTTGTAGAGGTCGCCGTGGGGCAAGCCGTCGGAACGGTTGTCGATGTGGGTGAGGAGTACCGAGAATTGGCTCGAGCGCCATCCCGCGCGCGCCGACCACCCGAGCCGATGATCGGTCTCCGCCGAAACCGAGGTGTAGTCGTCCCCGGTCTGGACCTTCTGCCCGAGGAGGATCCACCGATCGTGCAGGGACCAGCCTGGATCCAGGGGCAGTGCGCCGAAGGTGTCGTTGCCGCGGTAGACCGTCGCGCCGATCGTTGCGCCCCACCGCATCCAGGAGACGTCCAGGCCGATCGGTCGGAACTCTTCGCCGAACCACGAGTTGAGGGCCGAGGAGGAGATCGTATACGGATTCTCCCAGAGCTCGTCGACGTTCTCGCGCGACGTCGGAAGGAAAAACGCTCCTGCCCGCAGCTTGACGTGGCTCCCTCCGACGGGGAGATGCGCCTCCACGTACGCCTCCGGGGTCCCGGCGTGCCCGTGCAGCGATCGGCCGTCGTCGGTTCGCGCGAGGAGATGGAGGTGGGCGAGGAAGGTCGGAGAGGGCGACCAGTCGATGCCGGCCTGAATCTGCGCCGAGGCGCTGTCGGCCTCCAGCGGGTTGCCGGCCTTCGTCGTGCCGCGAAGGTCCGCGAAGCCGCTGATCTGGAGGGCGTCGTCGCCGCGGAGACCGGACGAGAGCGCGAGGGTCGACGTGACGAGAACGGATACGATTGTTGCACGGCGTCGCGGTTCAGCCATCGTCGAGTCCCTTCGGCAGAGACCCATCATCACCTCCCGCCCGCGGCCTTTCAATCGAGGGTTCGGCGGGCCGCGTTACGGGCCGTGGTCACCGATGAGGGCACGCCAGTGGAGCACCACGCGGAAGCCCACGCTGGCGGCGCTCTCCGTCGGCAGGTTGAGCAGAAAGCGGTTGCCGTCGGGCGTCACGTCCTCGAACAGCGGGAGCAGCCGGTTCGGCGGCTCCGGCAGCGTGAAGAGAGCCCTGGGAGAGCCGGGCCGGAACGAGGGATGGGTCTCGATCGGCGTCGCCATCACCTTCCCGTCGGGGGTCGCGAAGAACAGCTCCTTGCCGTCGCCCCGCCAGCGGGGCTGTGCGCCGCCGCCGGTCGAAATCTGCCACTGCTCTGTGGAGCCGCTGGAGGACCGGACGTAGACCTCAAATCGGCCCGTCTCGTCGGAGAGGTAAGCCACCCATCGCCCGTCAGGCGAGGGCTCGGCCCCGGACTCACTGAAAGGCGTCCGCAGCAGGATCCGTGGCTCGCCCTTGCGGTCCGGCGGCATCACCATCAGGTCCTCGTTGGTTTGCGGGCTCTGGTCGTCGTAAACCAAAGAGCCGTCGGGCAGCCAGCCGCCAGGATCCTTCCAAGAGAGCCCTTCGATCAGCGGGGTCACTTCGCCACCTTCGCGCAACGACTTGACGCAGATGCCTTGCCCGACCTTCGGATGGCAGCCGAACATCAGGCGGCTGCCGTCGGGCGACCAACGCGGCGCGAAGAAGTCGCCGCTCTGGAACGTGAAACGGTAGTCGCGGTCGTACTCGAGCTCGTGGATCCAGACGTCGCTCTTGGGCGCGTCGCCGCGCACGATGGCGATCTTCTTCCCATCGGGCGAGATCCGCGGGTTGAACTGGTTGCCCGCCTCGCCGAGGGCTCCCAGCACCCGGCCGGAACGGTCGTACCAGGTGAAGACGGTCGGCCGCGACGTGCCGGGGAGGTATACGAGCGCACCGTCGTCCGAGGCGGTAAACATCAAGAGGTTCTTGGGCTCCCAGTAGGCCAGCTTCTCGTCAAGGACCGTGACCGGCTCGCCGACGAGACGTAGCACCTTGACGTCGAAGTGCTGCGCCAGTAGATTGCCTGAGCGCCCGTAGAGCAAGTAGCCCGGAGGGACGTAGGTCGCGTTCGTCGCGTCTTCCACCAGCATCGTTGGTTCCGGGGAGTCGAGGGAGGCCAGCGCGAGACGCCCCAACTCCGGCTTGCCCTCGATGCGCCCGCGCGACATGTAGAGGAAGTGGCGCCCATCGGGCAGGAACTGCGGCCAGCGGTGTGACGTCTCTTTGGCACCGTCGAAGCGCGTGACCGATGCCGGTGCCCCGCCCGAGGCGGGGATGCTCTGGATCGGCGCGCGGATGTTGGGCGCGAAGAGGATGACGTCGCTCCTGCTCCAGCTCCCTCCGCGCCCCGTGGGCGCGTCGGCCAGTACCTGCGGCGAGCCGCCGCGCAGGTCGATCTTCTTGAGCTTGCCGTCGGCGAAGAAACCCAAGTAGCGCCCGTCCGGCGACCAGAACGGGTACCACGCACCCTGGGTCTCGGGGACGGGTCGCGCGGCCCCTGACGAGAAGTCGCGGACCCAGATCTGCTTGGAGCCGTCGCGCGCCAGCGCCACGAAGGCCAGCGAGCGTCCGTCCGGCGAGAGGGCGAGGCCAAGCTCGTCGTACGGCACGAGCGCCGTCCCTGGTGGCGGAGGCAAAGTGGCGCGGAACGCGGTCGGGGCCTGGGCACGGCTCCGTGCCAGCGCAACACCGAGCCCGATCGCGGCCACGGCGCCGAGAGCCGCAAGGGTCCATGCGAGGCCCTCCCGCGTCCGGCGCCTTACCGTGATCGAGGACGCGACGCCAGCCTGCGATCCGGCCTGGGCTATCCAGCGCAGTTC
>JBGPYB010000044.1:0-29621 GCA_041493035.1 Vicinamibacteria bacterium
CCAAGTCCCTGCCGGCTTCGACAAGGACCCGTCCCTCGATCAGAAGGTCGTCACCGTGGGCGTGGGCGTCAAGCCCCTTCACAACGTCGTCCTGAAGACCGACTACCAGTGGCTCTCCAACAAGGCGCGGACGGGCACCAATCGGTTCAACCTCTCGATCGGCTACCTGTTCTGACCGTCAGCGCGCGACGGGATACTTCGTGAGCTTGCGCTGAAGAGAGCGGCGGTGGATGCCGAGGAGCCGTGCCGCCTTGGAGACGTTGCCGCCGCAATCGGCAAGGACGCGGTTGATGTGCTCCCACTCGACGCGCGCGAGCGAGGGGACGGTCGGCTCCACGGTGGGGACCGCCTCGGGTGCGTCGGCGCGCCCAAAGGCCGCGACGATGTCGTCCACGTCGGCAGGTTTCGTGAGGTAGTGAGCGGCGCCAAGACGCACAGCTTCCACGGCCGTCGCGATGCTGCCGTAGCCGGTGAGCACCACGACGACCGTGGCGGGATCGAGGGCCTTGATCTCCCGGACCACCTCGAGGCCCGAGGCCCCGGGCATGCGGAGGTCCACCACGACGTACTCGGGCGTCTCGTCACCGGCCTGTCTCAGGGCGTCGTCCCCGTCTTTCGCTTCCCGTGCCTCGTAGCCGCGCTCGCGCAGGGCGCGGGCGAGACGCCCCCGGAGCACCTCGTCGTCCTCCACGACGAGGACCGATCGCGCGAGCTCCGCGCCTTCCCTCACGGCGCCGTGGGAGCGGGAAGCTCCAGAGCCGCGGCTGTCCCGCGACCCGGAGCCGAGTCGATGATCAGCCGGCCGCCGAGCCCCTCGGCCAGCGTCCGCGCGAGGAAGAGCCCCAGGCCCATGCCGGAGCCGGGCGGTTTCGTCGACACGAAAGGCTCGCCGAGTCGCGCCAGCAGCTCGGGCGCGATCCCGGACCCCTTGTCTTCCACCACCAGCCGGACGCGTCCCTTCTCCGCCGCCGCCGTCAGGAGGACTCGCTGGTTCGCGGCGGTGGCGTCGAGGGCGTTCTTGAGCAGGCTTCCGACGGCGCGGCCCAGGGCCTGACGCGGTCCCCGGACCTCGACGGACGCGAAGTGGTCCACGACGTCGACCCGCGCCGCCTGTTCCGCCGAAAGCGCGGCGAGCCCCTCCGCCATCAGTACGCCCAAGGGCACGCCGACCGTGTCTTCGCCCGGGTTCTCCCCGGCGCGGGCGGCCATCTCGTCGAGAATGCGCCGGCAGCGCTGAAGCTCCGAACGGATGAGCCGCGCGTCCTCGAGGAGGGCGATCGTGTTCTCTCGCGGCAACATGTCGAGGGCCCGCTCGATCTCGCGAGCCGCCACCGCGATCGTCGCGAGAGGTGTGCCCAGCTCGTGAGCCGCGCCGGCCGCGAGTGTCGTGAGAGACGCGAGCCGTTCGTTCCGCGACGCCCGCTCCCGGACGTCCGTGATCTCGGCGTCGCGCACTTCGATGGCCCTCGAGAGCTTCACGACGAAGTAGGACGTGAGCCCGCTCGCGACGCAGAACGCCCACCACATTCCCTGGAGATGGAGGGAGAGGCCGGCGCCTTCGTGATGTCCGTGAGCGAGATCCAGCGGGACGGAGCTGAAGAACAAGACGCCGTAACAGGCGACGGAAAGAGCGGCCAGGAGCCCCGTCCATCGCGCCCCGAGGATCAGCGCCGCCAGGGTGATGTGGACGAGGTAGAGGATGCTGAACGGGTTCAGGGGACCGCCGGTGAGGTGGAGCATGGCGGTGAGAAGAAGGGTGTCGAGAGCCAGAAGGCCCCCCGCCAGACGTTCGTCCGCGCCCCGCCGGAGCCACTCCACGGCCGCCAGGTTGGTCGCGGCCGTCACCCCGACGAGCGCCACGAGAGGAACGAGGGGCAAGGGCAAGTCGAGAGCGAAGCGCGCCAGCAGGATCGTGGCGAGCTGCCCTGCCGCGGCGCCCCACCGGAGCCGCGTCAACCAGGGCAGACCGACCGCGGCACGGGGCGGGGGAACCATCACCCGATTATCCCCCGCTGGCCGCTATCGGCCGAAGAGGTACGTGATCCCCGCGTTGATCACGGTCCGCTCCTTCTGCGACCCGTAGAGGTCGCGGACGATCGGCACCTGCACGGCCGCGCGCAGCACGACACCCTTGGCCACGCTGACGAGAAGCCGGGGCGTGACGTACAGCAGCGTACCGCCCGTGTCGTCGTCGACCGTGCCGTCGACGTCCGTCACGTCGCGCTTCGCGTTGCGGCCGTTCAGTTCCACGACGCCGTCGACCCGAGCGCCCAGCTTGTGCTCGTAGGCGACGTTCCCCAGCACCGTTCGGCCGTACCGGTAGCCGAAGTCGTTCACGCCGGGATGGCGGTACTGCGCCGAGACGAAGAGCGCCGAGTCCTTGTTGAAGATGTAGAGCCAGGACACGCCGCCGAAGACGTCGGTGGATCCCGTCCCCGGCTGCGCGTGCTCGTCCAGGCGAGCGCCGTCGGCGTCCCGTTTGTCGTTCTGACCCCAGGCGGTCTTCACACCTCCGACCAGGGAGATCGACGAGCGGCGCCCCAGCCCCGCGCCGAACTTCGACGACCAGAGCCGCACCTGGGCGTAGACCTCGGGGTCCGACAGGCCGTTGCTCGTCGTGGGATCGGCCGGCACGCCCCCTTCGGTCGCCTCGAGGCGCCGGTGGCTGAACGGGACACGACCCACCACGGCGAGCCTATCGTTGAAACCGTACGACAGCAGGGCGGTAAAGCGGTTCTCGACGACGCCCTCGGCTTCTTCGGCCGGGTCTCCCTGCTCCTTGTCGAACCGCTCCCAGTCGAAGGCGGCGCGGAAGCCCTTGGCCGAATAGCCGTCGCTGCCGAGGGCGTTGAAGGTCGGATCCCCGCAGCGGCAGATGGAACAGGCCTCAACGGCCTTTGGCAACGCCGCCACGAGGATGAGGCCGGCCACCGATGCGAGAACCCGCGGCAATTTCATGCGCCGCAGACTAGCAGAGGTCCAGCGCCGCGCGGATGCGGCATGTTGTCGCAGGGGGATCAGGTGTCCTTGCGGGCTCCGGGAGGGGGAGCGAGCGCCTCTCCTAGCTCACGGCTGCGTCGCGTCGCTACCTCGACGGCGTCCATCAGTGTCGTCCGCAGGCCGCCGGCTTCGAGGACGTGGAGTCCAGCGATGGCGGTGCCGCCGGGAGACGTGACCATGTCTTTCAGGCGGCCGGGGTGCTCGCCGGTCTCGATGAGCAGCTTGGCGGACCCGAAAACCGTCTGCGCCCCGAGAGCCTGAGCGTGGTGTCGCGACAGCCCCACCTTGACCCCCGCGTCGGACAACGCCTCGATGATGAGGAAGATGTAGGCGGGCCCGCTCCCCGAGAGGCCGGTGATGGCATCCAGGTGGTACTCGTCGAGGATGATCGTCAATCCCACCGAATCGAAGATCCGCTTGGCGATGGCGAGGTCGGCCGTTGTCGCGTGGCCGCCGCCGGAGACGGCCGTCGCTCCCGCACCGACGAGCGCCGGCGTGTTCGGCATGCTCCGGACGATTCGGGCCTGGGGGAGCTTGGCTTCGATCGCCGCGATCGGAATGCCGGCAGCGATGCTGATGACGAGCGCCCCCGCCTTCACGTCTCCTTGTATCTCGACCAGGACCTTCGGCATTACCTGGGGTTTCACCGCCAGGACCAGGATGTCGGCGCGCCGCGCGGCCTCGCGATTGTCGGCCGTGACCTCGATCCCGTAGCGGCCGGCCAGTTCTGTCCCCCGCTCGGTGCGCGGGTGGCTACCCACGACCTGCGCCCCGGCCACGATCCCCGAGTGGACGAGGCCGCGGATGAGGGCCTCCGCCATGTTCCCGACGCCGATCACCCCGACGGTTCCGGTCAGCTTGTCCATGAGGCCCGCAGCGTAGGAACCCTCGCCGGCGAAGTCAAGGCGCTTGGCCGTCAAAGCTCGTGCCCGCGATTTCTTGCCCGCCAAGCGACCGTGGGATACCCTCGCGGCCGAATCACGATGAGCGACGCATTGTCTCCTCTCGCGCAGGCCGTGGACGCCCAGTGGCTCTATGGCTTCTGGTATCCCGCCCTCCGCAGCAGCGAGGTCCGGGGCGCCGGAACGGGGACGGCGCTCCTCCTGGGCGTGCCGCTCCTGCTCGGAAGGACGGCCGGCGGCGAGGCCTTCGCGATGCGAGACAGTTGTCCCCATCGTGGAATCCCGCTCTCCTACGGGCAGTTCGACGGCCAGCGGGTCCAGTGCCCCTATCACGGTTGGTGTTTCGAACCCGTCTCGGGTCAGTGCCGCGAGATCCCGTCTCTGACCTCCGACTCGATGCTCAAGGTCGACCGCATCTACGCCACGACCTTTCCGTGTCGCGAAGCCGACGGGTTCTTCTGGGTCTTCCTTCCTGAAGAGCCGGCCTTGACGACCGGTCTTCCTCCCGTCCCGCGCGTCCCGACCTTCAGCGACCGCTACGTCCTGACGCATCTCGCGGCCGATCTGCCGTGCAGCATCGACCACGGCATCATCGGTCTCATGGATCCCGCACACGGGCCCTTCGTTCATCAGTCGTGGTGGTGGCGCAGCCGCCACAGCATCCACGAGAAGGAGAAGCGCTTCGAGCCCATCGAGAACGGCTTCCGCATGAGCGCCCACACGCCGTCCTCCAACAGCGCGCCCTACAAGCTGATGCGCTGGTCGGGGATGAAGCCCAGTGACCGTCTCGAGACCACCATCGACTTCGTGCTCCCCAACATGCGTCTCGAGATGGTGCGCTGCGGTGACGCGTGGTTCTCGACGCTCACCACCGTGACGCCGGTGACGCCGACACACTGCCGCATCGACGTCCGCGCGGCCTGGAATCTCTTCCTCTGGGCGAAGCCGCTTGTCCTTCCCATCGGCCGCTTCTTCGGGAAGAAGTTCATCCGCCAGGACCAGCGCACCATGGAGCAGCAGGCCGAGGGGCTGAAGCACAACCCGAGCCTCATGCTCATCGACGACGCCGACCGGCCCGCCAAGTGGTACTTCCAACTGAAGCAGGCACTCCTCGATGCCCGCCGGTCGGGTGAGGTAATGAAGCACCCGATCGCCGGCCCTGTCGTCCTCCGCTGGCGGAGCTAGAGGCTACGACCTGCGGGGGGAGGTCACAATCTGTGACCACCTTCAACCGGCCCGCGCGAACCGGTGAGCGAGAAGGGCGAGGAGCGTCTCAGCCCCCAGCAGCAGGCTCGCGATGGACAAGTGGGCGACTTGCACGGGGCGTGGCAGCGCGCAGTAGGCCAATGTCATCCCGGCGGCCACCTGCGCGACGGCGAGGGCGGCCACTACGCCCGCCGCGCGCCGAAGCGGCGTTGGTGCGACATCGCGGTGGACTCGCCAGACGAGCCACATCGCGACCGCCAGGACCACGAGTGCGACGTTGCGATGGGCCATGTCGGGCCACCCGACCGACGCGAGGAGGCCGGAGCGGGGGATGCCAAGGACCGCGGCATGGGCGTCGATCGCCCCTCGCACCTCGGTGCCGAGAGCGACCTGCGCGAGGCTCAGGACGATGAGAGCGGACGCAGCGAGGTTGGTTGCGGCGTCGACGGTGCGCGCCTCGAGCGGGACCGCTACGGCGCCGAAGAACGCCTGCGCCGTTGCGTACAGCAGCAGGCTGACGATCACGAGCGCCACCAGCAAGTGGACCGTGACGACCCACGGTGCGAGGTTGTGGGCGACGACGCGGCCGCCGAGCCATCCCTGGAAGCCGACGCCGAGGAAGGCCGCCACCACCGGCCAGAGGATCCGGGGCGAGCGACGATGGCGGGCGATCGCCGCCACCAGCGTGGCGAAGATCAGGAACCCCGTCGCGACACCCAGCAGCCGGTTCAGATACTCGGTCCACGTGAGGGCGGCGTTGAAGCGCGCCGGGTCGAAGGCGGGCGGGAGCTGATCGGCCCGCAGGGGCGGAACCCAGAGGCCGAAGCACTTCGGCCAGTCGGGGCATCCCATCCCGGCGCCCGACGCGCGCACCAGGCCGCCAACGAGGATCAACAGGTACGTGGTCGCGGTGGTGGCGAGCGCGAGCCTCTGGAAGCCGTCGACGACGATGCGGGGCCTAGGCATCCACGAGACCGGGGAAGCCGAGCCACTTGCGGATGTAGGCCATCTGGCCGACGTGGTACGACTCGTGGAAGGTCATGAAGGTGATGGCGCCGCGGATCGTCTTGTCGGGGATCGGGAAAGATCGCGGCGAGGGCGCGGCCAAGGTTTCTTCCCCCAGCTCGTCGAGGTGCTTCATCAGGGCGGTCGAGGCGGTGGTCCAGGCCGATCGGATCTCGGCGATGTCCGGGTACGCCTCGGGAGCCGCGCCCTTGGCACCCCTGGCGAAGATGTCGGGCCAGGGCAGGTCGAGACGGGCGCCGAGGATCCGGGCGATGCCGGTACGCGAGTAGGCGAGGTGCCCGGCGATCCAGACGATCGGGTTCGTCACCTCCGCGGGGCGCGCGAACAGCGCGTTCTGGTCGAGGCCGTCGAGCGCCTTGTCGTAGAGGAAGCTCGTGACGCCGAAGAGCTGGACCGTGACCGCGATGGACGTGTGCATCGGACCTCCGCTCGGGATTCTATCGCTTGACAGGGCGTGCCCTCGCTGTAAGACTCTGCTCGTGAACTTGAAATTCACTTTCATATTGATGGGGATCGTGGCCGCCGGGATCACAGCCGGGCCGCTCCGAGCCGAGGTCGTCCTCACCGAGCCCGCCGCTCTCGCCCGAGCGTTCCCGGGACTCGTCCCCGAAAAGCGAATGCTCTATCTGACCGAAGCTCAGGTGTCGGCCGTGGAGAAGACCGCCCGGTCCAAGATGCCGTCGGCGGTAGTCACGACGTTCGCGGCGCGCTCGGCCGAAGGGGACGCCGGCCGCGCCATCCTGGACACGCAGGTCGTGCGAACGATGCCCGAGACCGTCATGACCGTGGTGGCTCCCGACGGGCACCTCCGGATGGCGCTCGTCCTCCAGTTCGGCGAGCCCCCCGACTACCTGCCGCAGGAGGGGTGGCTGAAGACCCTCGAAGGGAAGGGCCTCGACGACGACCTGTGGCCCGGTCGCGGAGTGCGTCGCGTCACCGGCGCGACGCTCACCGTCCTGGCGCTGACCGACGCCGTGCGCCGTTCCCTCGCCCTCGACGCCCTCGTGCTCCGGGCCAACCCATGAGGTACATGCAGGAGGGCGGCTTCCAGAACAACCCGCTCATGCGTCTCACCCTGGCGTTCACCCTGGCGCTCCTTGCCCTGTTCTGGGCCACGAACATCGCGATCTACTTCTCGCGGATGAGCCTCGAGCCCGCCTCCGTCGTCTCCTATTACAACGGCTCGGACGCGGACTTCCGCCCGCCGCGCTCGACCGCATCGATGCTCGAAGTGAGCCACATGCATCTGCCGATGATGGGGATGGTGCTGCTCTTCCTGACACATCTCGTCATCTTCGTTCCGCTCCCGCGCGCTGCAAGAGTCACGTTCATCGTCGGCACATTCGTTTCGGCGCTGCTCGAGGAAGGTGCGGGATGGCTCGTACGCTTCGTGAGCCCGTCCTTCGCCATCCTGAAGGTCGTCGGGTTCGTCGGCTTGCAAGTGGCGATCTTCTGCTTGATCGTGGCCCTGGCCGCCTTCCTCGTCGCGGCGGCCCGCCGCCCCGCGTTCCCTGAGATGTAAACTCCCTCCGCGATGAGCGGGGGGCGAGAGATCGGCGTTGCGTGCCTGGCCTCCATCCTCCTGCTGGGTCTGAACGCGGCCTTCGTCTCGGCCACCGTCGGCTTCGTCCACGGACCGCGAAGGGTCCTCGAGACCGACCATTACCACTACATCGACATGGCGGAGGCGCCACCGGGTCGCGCCGCGACCGCGAGAGGCCGCGAGGCGCCGTTCTGCTATCGCGTCTTGGCACCCGGGCTCGTCTGGCTCCTGGGGCGCGTCGGCGTGAGCGTGAACGGTGGCTTCTACCTCGTGACCAACGTCTTCCTGCTCTTGTTCCTCGTGACCCTTCACCGGCTCCTTCGCCACGACGGAGCGACGGAGATCGAAGCGTTGCTCGGGATGGCTCTCGTGGCGCTCGTCCCCGGCGCCGTGCGCTGGTACGAGTACCAGTACTGGATGCCCGATCCTCCCTGTCTCTTCTTCGTGACCCTCGCCCTGTTGCTGATTCGGAGCGGCAGTGAGAGAGCACTCCTTCTTCTGAGTGCCATCGCACCGCTCGCGCGCGAGACGTACGTGCTGGTGCTGCCGGTGGCTTTCCTTCACGCATGGCGGACGACCTCGCCCCGGCAGGCTCTCATCCGAACGGCGCGGCTGGCTGCTGTGGCATTGGGCGTCCTGGGGGCGTTGCGGGTCGCGATCGAGCCTTCGGGCGGTGCGGGGCTTCTCGCGGCGGCGCGGGAGATGATCCCGTTCCGCGCACGGCATCTCCTCGAGGGGCAGCTCTACGCCGTGACTTTCGGCGCGTTCGGTGTGCTGTTCTGCTTGTGGTGGCTGCGTCCGGAGAGGCTTCCGACGTTCGTGCGCCGCCGCCCTGAAGACGTGGCGCTCGTGGCGGCTACTTACGTGTCGCTCGCCTTCGCCAACAACACTGATCGTCTCTTGGCTTATGCGCTACCCGTCGTCGTTCCCGCGGCCCTCATGAGCGTGAGGTCCATCGCGAGGGTCGGCGCGTCCGTGGGCGCCGTGGCGGCGACCGTCCTCGCGTTACAGGTCTTCGTCTACACGCAGACGCCCTTCCACGAACTCGGTATAAGCGTCTACGCGCAGACTCGCTGGGTGGTCATCGCGGCGCTCAGCGCCTTCTGGCTCGCCGCCCGACTGCTGATGCGCGCCGACGCGCGCGCGCCTTAGTCGAACCCGCGCTTGCGGCGGCGGATGTTGCGACGACTCCCCTTGTTCTTGAAGGGGCGTCCGCGGTCGTCCATCGGAACGAACTCCGAGAAACTCGGAGCCGCGCCGTAGGACGGCGGCCCGCCGCCTCCGGGTCGGAAAGCGGGGCGATACGGCGCCGCTCCGGGCGCTCCGGGGGCACGTGGCGGCCGATTTTCGGCCTCGTTGACGCGCAAGGGGCGACCCTTCAGATCCTTGCCGTTCAGAAGCTCGATGGATTTTTGCGCGGCCTCGTCGCTCTCGAACTCCACGAAAGCGAAGCCGCGAGGTCTTCCGGTCTCACGGTCGGTTGGAACCTTCGCGTCCACGACCTTGCCGGCTGCGCCGAACGCCTCAATGAGCTCCTCACGCGTGACGTCGAAGCTCAAGTTACCGACGAACACCTTGTTCGAAATGGCCAGATCTCCTCGTAACGATTCCACCGCCGCCCGTTGTCGCCATGCGGAGCGACCGGAGAATTCTCCCCGGGGCGCGGCGGCCGGGGGATCGTTGGACTGTAGCAGAATGCGTGGGGCTGTCAAACGTCTCGTGACGTTGCCGCTACAATGCCGGCGCAGATGAAACGCCTCTTCAGGCGCCTCCGGGAGCGCCTCGCTCCTGTCCTTCTTTCGGATACCGCCTTCGTCGAAAAGGCCTATCGAGAGGTCCTGGGACGCGAGGCCGACCAGGACGGCCTCACCTACTACAGATCCCGGCTCCGCGAGGGAGAGAGCCGCACCGCGGTTCTTCTGGGCCTTGCGGCCTCCGACGAGTTCGCCCGCCGCTTTGCGCGGCCGTCCCCGAGCCTGCCAAGCCTTCGGCAGCAGCGCCCGTCGCGCTACCGTCGGGAGGTGGACCGGACGACCGGGCAGCCCGTCTGGGTCTTCGCCTCCGAAGGGCCGTCCGATTTGGATTGGCTCGAGACGCAGATCCTCAAGAACGGCTACTACGAGCAGCCAGGGGTGTGGAACCTCGGCGTCGACGTCGACAAGCGCCTCATGGCCGAGATGATCGCGTCGTTCGCTCCGGAGCGAGCCTTGGAGCTCGGGTGCGCCGCCGGCGCGGTCCTGGAGTGCCTCCGCGGTGCTGGGATCCGGGCTGAGGGTGTCGAGATCAGCTCCCTCGCGGCGGACCAGGCGTCCCCCGATGTTCGACCGCTCATCCATAGAGGCGACCTGCTCGCCCTCGATCTTCCCTCCGACTACGACGTGGTGTTCGGCCTGGATGTCTTCGAGCACCTGAACCCGAATCGCCTCGACGCGTACCTGGCGCGCCTCACCGGCGTCACGCGCCCGGGCGGCTATTTGTTCTGCAACGTTCCGGCCTTTGGCGCCGATCCCGTCTTCGGCACCGTGTTCCCGACGTATCTGGAGGGCTGGGAGCGGGAGCGGTCCAAGGACGGGGTGTTCTCCCTTCTCCACGTCGACGACCTCGGCTATCCGCTCCATGGTCATCTGATCTGGGCCGAGAGCGCCTGGTGGGTGCGTCGCTTCGAGGCACAGGGCCTCCGCCGCGAGACCGGGATCGAAGAGGCCTTTCACGCGAAGTACGATCCCTATATGGACAAGCGGTCCCGCGCGCGCAAAGCCTTCTACGTCTTCTCGAAGGAGGCTGAGGCCGTACGGAGTCTCGCCGTCGCCGAGCGTATCCGCGCATCGGCATCCAAGGTGCTGGAGTAGGGGTAGGATGCTCGCGGCGGAGTCGCGATAAGATCCTTCCGCTCGCATGGTCATCGTCGAAACCTTTCCCGTCGGCCTCCTCCAGTGCAACTGCACCGTGCTCGGGGATCCCGTCACCAAGGACGCTCTCGTCGTGGATCCGGGTGACGAGGTCGAGAAAGTGCTGGCCGCCCTCGCGAAGCACGGGTTGTCGTGTCGCGCGATCCTCAACACCCACACCCATATCGACCACGTCGGCGCCAACGACGCGCTGAAACGCGCGACCGGCGCGCGCCTCATGCTCCACGAAGCGGACCTGCCCCTCTACGACAACCTCCGGGTGCAGGCGGAATGGCTGGGAGGGATGGTGGCCCCCGTCCGCGCCGACGTGGACGAGCACATCCATCAGGGAGACGAAGTCACAGCCGGCGCCCTCGTGGCCCAGGTCCTTCACACCCCCGGCCACACGCCCGGGAGCCTCTGCTTCCACCTGGAAGGCTCCGATCCCCTGCTGCTCTCGGGAGACACGTTGTTCGCGGGGAGCGTGGGTCGCACCGATCTCTGGGGCGGCGACTACGACCAGGAGATCGATTCCATCCGGAAGCGCCTTCTCTCCCTCGATGACGGCACACGCGTCATTCCCGGCCACGGCCCCGAGACCACGATCGGTCGCGAAAGGCGCCGCAACCCCTTCCTTGTCTAACGCCCCCTGGAGAACCTCATGACCTTCAGACTGGCCCTCGCGGCCGCGCTCGTGGTTCCGTTCGCCGCCGCATCGGCCGACGAGTCCGTGGATCTGGCCACGGTCACCCGCATCCGAGACGAAGCGTTCCACCGTTCTCAGGTCATGGAAACGGCGGCGTATCTCTGCGACGTGATCGGGCCGCGCCTCACCAACTCCCCGGCCGCCCGTCGCGCCAACCAGTGGAGCCGTGAGCGCTTCGAGTCGTGGGGTCTCTCGAACGCCCATCTCGAGAGCTTCGGCCCCGTGGGTCTTGGTTGGAGCTTCGACCACGCGGTCGTGAACGTCACCTCGCCCGTGGCCGCTCCGCTCCTCGCGCTACCGAAGGCCTGGACCCCCGGGACGAACGGTCCCGTGCGCGCCAAGGCGGTGAAGGTCAAGCTCCGGTCCGAGGAAGACCTGACCGCGGCCAAGGGGAAGCTCGAAGGGAAGATCGTCCTCGTCGACGACCCTCACGAGGTGAAAGGGGAGGACAAGCCGGCGTTGACCCGATACTCGGAGAGGGAGCTGGCCGACCTGGGCCAGTTCGGGCTCCCGGCCCAGCGTAAGCTCGAGGAGGAGCGAGCCGCCGCGCGCAAGAGGCGCGGCTTCCGCAAGGTTCTCAGCCAGTTCTTGAGCGACGAGAAGGCTGTCGCCGCCATCGAACCGTCGCGTCAAGAGGACGTCGTGCGGGTCGAGGGCGGGAGTCAGATGAAGCCCGACGACGCCAAGGGTGTTCCGAGCCTCGTGATGCTCGACGAGCACTACAACCGCCTCGTGCGCCTGCTGGACCGGGGCCTCGACGTGGAGCTGGAGGTCGACGTCGCGGCCCGCTTCCACGACGAAGACCTCATGGGCTACAACACCGTCGCCGAGATCCCGGGGAGCGACAGGAAGGCCGAGATCGTCATGGCCGGCGCCCACATGGACTCGTGGCACACGGGCACCGGCGCCACCGACAACGGGGCCGGCGTGGCGGTCGTGATGGAGGCGGCCCGCATCCTGAAGGCCCTCGGCCTCCAGCCCCGTCGGACCATCCGGTTCGCTCTCTGGACCGGAGAGGAGCAGTGGAAGCCGTCCGGGTCGGAGTCCTACGTGAAGCAGCACTTCGGCGAGCGCGCTGCCTCGGAAGACCCCGAGGACAAAGATCTGGACCTCGACCTTCAGAAGAAGCCGGGGAAGCTCACCCTCAAGCCTGATCACGCGCTTCTCTCCGCCTACTTCAACCTCGACAACGGCACCGGCAAGATCCGCGGGATCTACTCCGAGGAGAACGCGGCCGTGGCGCCCATCTTCGCAGCCTGGCTGCGTCCGTTCGCCGACTTGGGCGCAACAACGGTGACCCAGCGGAAGACCGAAGACACCGATCATGAGCCGTTCAACGAGGTCGGCCTGCCGGGGTTCCAGTTCATCCAGGACGACGTCGAGTACTCGACACGGACCTGGCACACGAACCTGGACGTCTACGACCGGCTGAAGCGCGACGACTTGATGCAGGCCTCGGCCATCATGGCGTCGTTCCTCTACAATGGCGCCACGCGCGACGAGAAGCTCCCGCGGAAGCCGCTGCCGCAGTATCCTTGAGCATGCCCTCTGAGCGCATCCCGGCCATCAAGGTCCTGTTGCTCCCGAAGGACACCAACGCCCTCGGCACGATCTTCGGCGGCGTGATCCTCTCCCACGTCGACCTGGCGTCGGCCGTGGAAGCGCGGAAGGCGGCGCCCCACCGCTACGTGACGAAAGCGATGCGCGAGGTGGAGTTTCACGAGCCCGTCTTTCTGGGCGACATCGTGAACTTCTTCACCGAGACGGTGCGGATCGGCCGGACCTCGATCACCGTGAAGGTGAGCGTCGAGGCCGAGCGATGGGGAGCCGGGCGTGGCGAGCGCGTGAAGGTCACCGAGGCCGAGGTCGTGCTCGTGGCGGTCGGGGCCGACGGGCGGCCGATTCCGATCCAGTCATGACGCGGACCCACAAGGTCGTCTGCCCCCACGATTGCCCGGACACCTGCGTGATGACGGTGACGGTGGACGGTGACCGCGCCGTGGACCTGGGGGGTGACCCCGATCATCGGTTCACCCAGGGCTTCCTCTGCGCCAAGGTCAACCATTATCTGGAGCGCGTTTACAGTCCCGATCGGATTCTCCATCCGCTGAAGCGCGTCGGTCGCAAAGGAGAAGGCCGCTTCGAGCCGATCTCGTGGGACGAAGCTCTCGACACGATCGCCGATCGCTTCCGCGCGATCAGCGCCGCCGACGGGCCGCAGGCCATCCTTCCGTATTCCTACGCCGGCAACATGGGGCTGCTCTCGTACGGCAGCATGGACCGCCGCTTCTTTCACGCTCTCGGCGCAAGCCTCCTGGACCGGACGATCTGCGCCTCGGCCGGCGCGGCGGGATACAAGGCCACGGTGGGGAAGTCCATCGGCATCGATCCCGAGGCCGTTGTCGATGCGCGCTTCATCGTGGCTTGGGGGGCGAACATCGTCAGCTCCAACGTCCACCTCTGGCCCTTCATCGAGGAAGCTCGTCGCCGCGGCGCGAAGCTCGTGACGGTGGATCCCTTCCGTTCGCGGACCGCCGAGAAGTCCGACCAGCACCTGGCGCTGCTGCCGGGAACCGACGGTGCCCTCGCCCTCGCGATGATGCACGTGATCTTCCGCGACGGGCTCGAGGACAAGGACTACCTCGAGCGTTACGCCCTTGGCGCCGATGCGCTTCGCGATCGGGTGCGCGAGTGGACACCGGCGCGCGCCTCGAAAATCACCGGCCTCACGACCGGCGAGATCGGGACCTTCGCCCGGGAGTACGCGACGACCCGTCCCTCGGCGCTGCGGATCAACTACGGCCTCAACCGTCACGCCGGCGCGGGGATGGCCGTCCGCACGATCGCGTGCCTTCCCGCGGTCGTGGGCGCCTGGCGCGATGCCGGCGGTGGAATCCTGCTCTCGACCTCGGCGACGTTTCCGGTGGACACGAAGGCTCTCGAGCGCCCGGGCATGATCCGCCCCGGCACTCGGACGCTGAACATGAGCGAGATCGGGCGTCTGCTGAACGATCGGTCCCTCGACCCTCCCGTGAAGGCCCTGTTCGTCTACAACGCCAACCCCGTGGCCGTGGCGCCCGAGCAGGAGAGCGTCCGCAGAGGCTTCGCGCGGGACGATCTCTTCGTGGTCGTCCACGATCTGTTCCAGACCGACACCGTGGACTTCGCGGACATCGTCCTGCCCGCCACCACGACACTCGAGCACTACGACCTCCACAAGGCCTATGGGCACCTCTACCTGAGCCTGAGCCGTCCGGCCATCGCTCCCCTCGGCGAGGCGAAGGCCAACACCGAGGTCTTTCGCTTGTTGGCCGCCCGCATGGGCCTCGATCACCCCTCGCTCCGCGACGACGACGAGGCGATGGCGCGTCAGGCGATCGACTGGAGCCATCCGTTCGTCCAGGGGATCACCTTCGATCGGCTGGAGCAGGAAGGCTCCCTGCGCCTGAGCGTCCCCCAGCCCTATGCGCCCTTCGCCGCCGGCGGCTTCTACACGCCGTCGGGGAAGTGCGAGCTGTATTCCGAGGCCCTGGCGGCTCAAGGGCACGATCCGCTCCCGACCTACGTGCCGCCTCGCGAGAGCGTCCAGAGCGCGCCGTCGCGCGCCCGCGACTATCCTCTCGCCTTCATTTCTCCTCCCGCGCATCACTTCCTGAACTCCACCTTCTCAGCGCAGCCCGTGTTCGTGCGGCGGGAGAGCGAGCCAATGCTCACGATTCATCCCGATGACGCGGCGCCCCGAGGGATTCGGGACGGCCAGCAGGTGCGCACGTTCAACGACCGTGGCTCGTTTCTTTCGACCGCTCGGGTTTCGGACGCCGCACGCCCTGGCGTCGTGGTCGGCCTTTCCGTCTGGTGGTCCAAGATGTGCCCGGGAGGGCGTAACGCCAACGCCGTCACGAGCCAGGGCCTCACCGACATGGGAGGCGGCGCGACGTTCTACGACGTGCTGGTGGAGGTCGTTCCCGCGTGAGCCTTGCCGGCTTTTTCGTCGCGGCCACCGTCGTGACGCTTCTCCAGTTCCTTCGCCTCAGGGATCGGCGGCTTCTGCCTCTCCTGGCGCTTTTCGCCTGCCTCGGGCTGGCTCACGCCCAGGCCGACTGGCACGCGGCGCGGCCCTATCACCTGGCGGCGGGCGTCGCGGGGCTCGTGCTGCTTTTCGTTCTCTCTCCCCGCCACCGTGCGAGTCACTGATGCCCACTCTCGAGACACGTTTGCTGTACGCCGCGTCGGAGCTGGATGCCGACGTCCTCTACGCCACCGGTTTCTTCGCCCCGGACCCCTTTCTGTTCATCCAGCGCGGCCAGGAGCGCATCCTGGTGATGAGCGACCTCGAGATGGATCGAGCCCGCGCTCAGGCGCGAGTGGATCGCGTCTTGTCCTGGTCCAAGGTCGCGAAACGACTGGAGGCCGCGGGGGAGAAGGCCACGGCGGCCGCCGTGATCGCGAGCGTCCTGAAGGAGCTGAAGGTGCGCCGCGTCGTCGTCCCGCGAAGCTTCTCGCTCGGTCTGGCGATGGAGCTCGACGAGCGAGGCGTGCGACTGGAGATGGGCCCCGATCCCTTCTGGCCCGAGCGTGCCCTCAAGGGCCCTTCCGAAGTGCGGGCGATCGAGACCGCGCTGCGGGCGGCCGAGGCAGGGCTCGAAGCCGGTATCGCGGCGCTTCGCTCGTGCCGCGTGGCGAAGGACGGCTACTTGAGGCGGGACAGGCGCCGATTCACCGCGGAGGACCTTCGCGCCGCCGTGAACACGCGGATCATGGCCGAGGGTTGCCTGCCGTCCCACACCATCTGCGCTCCCGGAGATCAGGCGGTGGACCCCCACCAAGAGGGCCACGGTCCCATCAGGGCCCACGCGCCGGTCGTCATGGACATCTTCCCGCGGTCGGAGAAGACGGGTTACTTCGGCGATCTCACGCGGACCGTGGTCCGCGGACGGGCGAGCCATCGACTCCACGAGGTCTACGCCCTCGTCCACGCCGGCGTGCGGCTCGGTCACTCGCGGATTCGTGACGGTTCAGACGGTCCGTCCATCCACGGAGAGATCCACGCGCTTTTCGAGCGGCAGGGGTACAAGACGGGCATCCAGCGCGGCCGGATGCAGGGATTCTTCCATGGCACCGGTCACGGCCTCGGTCTCGAGATCCACGAGGCGCCGTCCATCTCGCCGCGGCCCTCGACGCTCCGCGCGGGCCATGTCGTCACGGTGGAGCCGGGGCTCTACTATCTCGGCCTCGGTGGCGTGCGGATCGAGGACGTGGCCCTCGTCACCAAGACCGGCTCCCGCAACCTGACTCGAGTTCCCAAGCAACTCGAGATCTGAGGAGGAAGCGTGCGCACCATTTCTGGTCTTGCCATCGCCGGTTGCCTGTCGGGATTTCTCGCCGGCGCCGTCTCCGCGGAGGCGCCGGATCAGACCCGCATCCAGAAGATGACCGCGCGCTTTGCCCCCGTAGAGATCAAAGCCGACGCTTCGAAGCTGCCGAAGAACGAGCGACAGGCTCTCGCGAAGATCGTCGAAGCCGCCAGGCTCATGGATCCCTTGTTCCTGCGCCAGTCTTCGGCCACCAACGAGGCGCGGCTCCTGGAACTGGTGCGCGACGAGTCTCCTCTCGGCAAGGCTCGCCTCCACTACTTCCTCGTCAACCAGGGTCCATGGGATCGTCTGGAGCACGACGCTCCCTTCCTTCCCGGTGTCGAGGCGAAGGCGGAGTCCGGAAACTTCTATCCCGCGGGCGCCACGCGCGAGGAGATGGACCAGTGGATGAAGGGTCTCGCGGGCCCCGAGAGGGACGCGGCCACGGGCTTCTTCACGACGATCCGGCGCGGCGCCGATGGCCGTTTCGCGGTAGTGCCGTACAGCCTCGAATACCAGGGAGAGCTGGCCCGGGCCTCGGCGCTCTTGCGCGAGGCGGCCGCCCTCACGACGCAGCCGAGCCTCAGAGCCTTTCTCGAGAAGCGGGCGGCCGCGTTTCTGAGCAACGACTATTACGAGAGCGACGTGGCGTGGATGGAGCTGGACGCGTCCATCGAGCCGACCATCGGGCCGTACGAGGTCTACGAGGACGGCTGGTTCAACTTCAAGGCCGCCTTCGAAGCTTTCGTGACTCTCCGCGACGACGCCGAGACCACGAAGCTCGCGCGCTTCAGCGCCGAGCTTCAGGAACTGGAGGACCATCTCCCCATCGACCCACGCTTTCGCCGGAAGGCCCTCGGTGGCTTCTCTCCGATTCGCGTGGTGAACGTCGTCTACTCGTCCGGAGACGGTAACCGCGGCGTGCAGACGACGGCCTACAACCTACCCAACGACGAGCGGGTCGTGGAGAAGATGGGTTCGAAGCGGGTCATGCTGAAGAACACCCAGGAGGCGAAGTTCCAGAAGGCGCTCATTCCCATTTCCAAGGTCGCTTTGGCGGCGGCGGACCAGCCGCTTCTCTCCTTCGACGCCTTCTTCACCCACACGCTGATGCACGAGCTGATGCACGGCCTCGGGCCGCAGACCATCACGGTCGGCGGCCGTGACACCACGGTGCGCCAGGAGCTGAAGGAGGCGAACGGTCCCCTCGAAGAGGCCAAGGCCGACATCTCCGGGCTCTGGGCGCTCCAGTACCTCATGGACAAGGGTGTTCTCGACAAGAAGCTGGAGCGATCGGTCTACACGACATTCCTCGCCTCGGGTTTTCGCACGCTCCGCTTCGGCCTGGGCGAGGCCCATGGGAAGGCCATGGCCATCCAGATGAACTCTCTTGTGGACGCCGGAGCCTTCCAGGCGAATCCCGACGGGACGTTTGCCGTCGACCTTGCCAAAGCCAAGGCGGGAGCTTCGGCCCTGACGGGCGAGATCATGACGATCCAGGCGGGTGGCGACTACGCGAAGGCCAAGGAGATGCTCGCCCGCAGCGCCACGATCCGGCCCGAGGTGCAGAAGGTCATCGACCGCCTGAGCGACGTCCCCGTGGACATCGAGCCTCGGTTTACGACGGCGGAGCAGCTCACCCCCCGCTGATTGTTTCCGGGTGGGACCACATTCCGCCATAATGTGGTCACGTGATGGACATAGTGCTGAACCGCAAGGCGGGCGTGCCTGTCCGGGATCAGATCCGGACGCAGCTCGAGCTGAAGATCCTGGGGGGAGAGCTGGCGGCGGGCCAGCGCCTTCCGAGCGTCAGGTCCCTGGCTCGACGGCTGCGGGTCCACGCCAACACGATCTCCGCGGCCTATCAGGAGCTCGAGGTGGCGGGGCAGCTCGAGCTGAGGCCGGGCTCGGGCGTCTTCGTGAAGCCTTCCGGAAGGAAGCAGATCGAGGAAGCCGAGGGCCTCGACGAGATGATCCGGATTGCCCTCCAGAAGGCCTTCGACCGCGGGTACTCGGGGGAGCAGGTGAGGGGCGCTGTCCACCGATGGCTCGCCGCGGCCCCGCCCGACCGCGTCGTGGTGGTGGACCGATCCCGGGAGATGGCAGAGCTGCTGGCCCACGAGATCCAGCGCTCGCTCCGCGTCCCTGCCACCGCGCGCACTCTCGAAGAGGCGAGCCGAGAGCCCGCGGCGTTGTCGGGCGCCCTCGCCGTGGTTCTCCCGTACAACCTGCAGGCCGTTTCCGCCCTGCGACCGGGGGCGGCGGTCGAGGCCGTGAATCTGGAGGTCGCCATCGCCGTGCGGGATGCCATCCTGGCGCTGCCCGAAGGCACGATCGCCCTCGTCGTGTCCCACGCGGCGGCAGTCCTTCCCTTTGCCTCGGTGCTGTTCCGGAGCCTGCGCGGCGACGACCTCCTCGTGGAGACGCGTCTTCTCGCGGCCACGGAAGAATGGCAGAGGCTGGTGCTGGCCGCAGACGTGGTCTTCGTCGATGCCCTCGCCGCGCCCGTCGTCCGGAAGGCGCGCCCGCGTCGCTTGCTCGAGGTGCACTTCCTTCCCGAGTCGGTTCATGAGCGCCTCAGGGATGCCCTGTCCGTGGTGGTTCCGCGCACCTGAATCGTGCCATCCTGACGCATGGCTGCTCGCATCCGCGCGCCCGAGTTTCCCGCGGACTTCGATTGGATCGGCACGCCGCGTCCGCTGAGGCTCGCGGAGCTGCGCGGCCACGTGGTGATCCTCGACTTCTGGACCTACTGCTGCATCAACTGCATGCACACCCTTCCCGTGCTGGCGGCTCTCGAGGAGAAGCGTCGTCAGGAGCCGGTCGTCGTCATCGGCGTTCACTCCGCGAAGTTCGACGCGGAGGGGGACGCGGCGCGGATCCGCGAAGCGATGGCGCGACATGGCGTCGGCCCCAGCCGCGGGCGACGCCGCCGTGCCGCTTCCCGACCCGCGCTCCTAGCTCTTTCCTCCGAAGGTGTAGCGCACGCGGGCCGACAGGGTCCGCGGTGGGATCACATGGGTCCCGCCGAAGACCGACTGGATGTTGTAGACGCCGGCAGTGTCGAAGGCGTTCAGCAGATCAGCCTGAATCGATAGCGGAACGCCGTGCTTGGCGAGATCGAAGCCAAGGGAGAAGTTGGCGATGGTGCGGGGCTTGATGCGGTTCGGATCCAGATCGGCTCCGCTATTGACCTTCACGTAGGGAGCTGCGAAAGCGTTGTCGGGATCGGTGAGCAGGTCCTCCGGAGCCGCGTCGGTCACCAGGCCGGAGTCGTACCGGACGTTGGCACCGAGCCAAGCGCCGCTCTTGCCGAAGTCGTAAAGCAGCGCTCCCTGGATCTGGAGCTTCTGGTCGTGGTCGATGAGGAATGGACCACCGGTAATGGCGTCGATGGCACCGACGTCGAGGAAGAGGCCTCCGACAGGTGGCGGCACGTAGATGGCATGGGTGCGGCCGAAGGAGAGGAATCCGCGAAGCCCGTGGGTCTGGGCCAGCTCCAGCCTCACGTCCCAGCCATTGTGACGCCCCTCGGTGAACGTGATCGGGAAGACGATCCCGGTGTTCAGGAACTGGTCCTGGTCGCCTGGATACGTAGCTCGGCGCCACCAGAGATCGGCATCGAGACGGAGCCTCGGGCCGATTGCCTGCTGGACGCCCACCAGGTAGGCGTTCTGACGCTCGGGGCGATTGAGCAGCACACCTCCACCCAGCTCCCGCGAGTCCCTGACCTCGGGCGGGACCACTGACGCGGCCAGCTCCGACGAGCCAAAGAGGATGTTCTCGTACTCGGGAGTCAGGAAGAGGCGATTGTAGGAGGCTCGCAGGACGGTCCCGGACCCGTGGATGTAGTAGGCGAGGCCGACTCGCGGCTGGAGCTGATCCTCGGTGGTCGGCAGGTTGTTGTGGTCGTAGCGGAGGCCGAGGTTGGCCGTGAAGCCCTTGTAGCGGACGTTGTCCTGGACGTAGCCCGCGGAGTAGGTCCCGGTCGCCTTGCCCTGGAAGACCAGGGGTTGGCCGCCCCGGCTCAGGTCGTAGGGCGCGAGGTCGGCGTTGTAGCCGTCGGACTCGGGGTCGTTGAAGCCGGGGTCCGTCAAGCCGAAGCCGAACGCCTCGTCGATCGGGAAGCTCTTGTAGACGCCTCCGACCTTCACTTCATGAGCCCCCCAGGCAAACGTGAAGGAGGGGGCGATACTGTAGTTATCGAGAGTTCGCTCCGAGGTGGCCGTGACCGGAGTGTCGTTCGCGGAGGGGAGCAGCTGGAACTTGGCCAGCCGCGCCGATGCGGTCAGATCAAGGGTCGCTCTCGACGAGAGCAGGTGCGTCCAGCCCACGCCAAAGTTCTCGTCACGGCTCTTCACCTGCTGGTCTTGCCCGGCCGTCTCCTGGCCGTAGGTGTTGGGGACATCGCGATGAGTCCGGCCGATGAGCGCTGTCACCCGAACGGTGTCCTTGAGGTCCGGTGCCGCGTAGTCGAACCGCAGGAAGGCGCGTCCGGTGTTGCCGTTGTTGTGCAGGTTGTCGGGATTCACGGGATCCAGGAAGCGGTCGGACCTGGAGCCATTCAGGGACACAAAGAAGCCCGTCGTCTGCGAGCCGCCCGAGGCGGCAAGACCGCCCTCGTAGGTTCCGAACCGCGCTGCGCCGACGGAGACGTTCGCCTCGAAGGGTCTCGACAGTCCGGACTTCGTGGCCAGGTTGATGACCGCGCCGACCTTCTCTCCGTATTCGGCGGGGACGTTGCCGTAGATGACCTCGATCGACTGGGCGATGCCGGGATCGATGGAGTTGGAGAAGGTGACGCCGGTCTGATCCGAGATGGTCTGGCCGTCGACCACGTACTGTCCCTGGCTGTGGAAGCCCTGGAAATGGAAGCGGCCGTTCTCGTCCTTGGCAAAGCCTGGCGTCGCCGTGATGAGATCCTCCATGGCTCGGCTGGCCGTGGTGGCCGCGGCCCGCGAGATGTAGGACTTGTCGATGTCGACGTGAGACGTCGAGGTGTCGGTCTCGAGCTGCGCGGCCGTCCTCTCGCCCGAAACCGTGAGGGTCTCGTTGAGCGAAACGAGCTTCAGCGAGACCGTGACCTCCAGAGGAATCGAGGATCGGACGTCGACGTTCTGGTGCAACGGCTGGAAGCCCTGAGCCTCCACGTGAAGCGCGTACGGGTTGAAGGGCACGTTGAAGAACTGGAAGGTCCCATCGGAGGCGGCGGCCGTCTCCGCCGTGAAGCCGGTGATGTCGTTGCGGAGCTGAAGCGCCACGGCCGCCATCGGCTGGCCGTCGGGGCCGACGACTTTGCCGCGCACGGCGCCGGCGCCGGCGGCGTGGACTGGCGACGTCTGGAAGCAGAGAACGGAGACGAGAAGCAAAGAAGCGACGAACCTCACGGATCGGCGAGCGCATTCCATGAATGAATCTCCTCTGACACGTACACGTAGCGGCTGAGCCAGGGCACGCGCCCGGGCTGGAACGAAGGGCTGCTATGCGAGAGGAGGTCCGCGGGACGCGGACGAAGGGACGGTCGGATTGAGGACGGTCGCGACGAGGTCCGGCGCCACGTACCCAACGATGTGGAGGCAGGCAGCAACCGGGACGTGGACGTCGGGCACCGCGGCCGTGCCGAGGTGCGCCGCGCAGACGATGCAGTGGGTCTCGACGGCGCAGCCGTCATCGGTGTGGGGGAGGTAGCTTTCGAGGGACAGCGCTCCGATCGCCGTCAGCGCGGCGATGGTCAAGGCGAGACGTCTCCACCCAGCGCGCATCCTCAACACGGAGGGTAGTCACAAGCTGGGCGCGCGTCAACGGCTGGCACTAGACCAGCTCCTCCCTCCAGAGCCAGCAGAAGCGGTGTCGAGGCCCCAAGGCTTCATCGACAAGCGGATGAGTACTGGGCCGACGGGGGCCTCACTGGACTGGGAACGGCCACTTGTGCGAATCCATCATGACGCTCATGAGCTGGAAGCGGCCAAGCGCCAGTGACCACCCGATCGCCGCCTGGAGCAGACCCGTGAGGCCCCAAGCCATCGCCGCGAGACGGCGTCCCCGCTCGGGCAGCGCCTCCGCTGCGAGGCCAGCGGTCATCGCCACGGCGGGGACCAGGAAGTACTCGAAGCGCAGCGGAAAGGGTGTCAGGACGGCCGCGGCCCCGAAGAAAAGACCGGTGCCCAGCCAGCAGACGAGTAGCGGCCTCAGGGAGGACGGAATGGCCGCCTGCCGCAGGCCGAAGGCAGCGACGACGAGCGGGAAGCCTCCGAACTTGAGAACCAGGTCCTGAACGGTCTTGCCGAGCTGCACCCAGCCGACGGAGAAGAAGCGGGTGGGGGTCGTCAGAATCGCGGACTGGGAGGAAGCGAGGCCGCCGCGCAGCACCCCGGCGGTCTCTCTGTAGTAGACGAGCCAGGCGAGCCCTCCGGCGACGGCTCCCGCGCCCAGCACGGTCGCCGCTCTCTCCCACGAGATCTGACGACGAATGGCGCCGTAGCACATCCAGGACACAACGAGGGTGGCGAGCGTAATGCCGGCGCCGACGTGGCTGAGGGCGGCGAGGGTGAAGAGGGCGATAAGGACGCCCACCGGGGAATGCCGCGTGATCGCCCAGACGACCGCAAGGCCGACCCATCCGCCGAACGCGTTGGCGGCTATCCCCTTGGCCGGGACCAGAATGCCCTCGGGCATCGCCGCGTAGGCGACTGCCGCCGAGCCTGCCGCTAGGGTCGACGCTCCCCCGGCCCGCATCAGGCCGAAGAGGAGCGCCGGCGCGCTGGCTTCGAGCAGCACCACTGCGATCTGGACAACGACGATCTCGTCCGCGTCCGTGTCGGACCCGTTGAAGAATAGCCTGAGCAGCACGTGGAACGCGGGCGGATACGGAACGGCCATCGCCTGCCGATCGGGGCCGGGCGCTCGGCTTGTCGCGACCTGCCCTTGTCGGACCTCCCACGCCTTGTGAGCGTGGAACAGGGAGTCCCCGACAGGGAAGCCCGGCTGGAGGGCGAAGGCCAGCTTGAGGACTGAGGCCAGGGCCAGCCAGCGCGAGTGCGACCGCTGCATCCCCAGAGCGAGATGACAGACCGCCACCAAGGCGAGGGCCGTGGAGAGAACGAAGAGGATCCAGGGCAGGCACGTGAGCGTGCGGATGCGGGAGACTGTCAAGGCTACCGGGAACAGAACCAGGGCCAAGCCGCCCATGACGGATCGCGTCGCGCCTTCGGCCCAGGCCAGCCAGACGAGCGCGCCCACGATGGAGACCAGGAGGCCATACTGCATCCAGCGGCGCGCGGGAATGGCTGGCGGCCCCTCCTGTCGGACCTCGATGCGTCCGACGCGGATCTCAAAGGGCGTCGCCTCGGGGACCGACTGGACGCCGGTGAGGCGGAGGCGGAGAAAGCCCTCTGCATCGGACTGGGCCTGGAGGAGGACGACCTGCGGCGCCCCTACCTCCAGCTCGCGGAGCATGGTCCCATTGGCGAGGATGCGGACGCGCCGGCTCTGCACTGTAGGACTCACTGACAGACCCACCGATTGCGGAGAGCGTGCCCAGAGACCACCAAGGACGACCTCCGAGTCCTCCGTCAGCACCCAACTTCGACGCCGAGCGTTGAAGTGGCTGACCTTGTGAAAGACCGAGCTATCGAAGAGGCCGACGGGCGACAAGGTCGCATGCATGACTCGGGCGTCGGCGAGGACCATTGCTCCGAGGAGGGTGACGACGCCGAGGAAGAACCACCGCGCACGGAACGAGACCAGACCCGGGGAACTCAGCATCGTGCCTCGCCCAAGCGCTGTCGCATGAGCTTTCGGCGGGCACGCTACTGCGGTGCTGCGCCGGCGTCAAGATCGCGTATCGGGCGATGCGCCTCAGGCCGACGATGCTTTCCGAGAGCGTGGCCGCGGCCCCGGACGACGCTTGGGGCCGGGCCGCTCCACAGCTTCGCCCCAGTGGCCAAGGAACGCGCTGACGAAGGCGTGGGCCTGGGTCGCCTCCACGGCCAAAGGCGCCAGGGCCATGGCCACGCTCAGCGCCAGGTGGTACCCCTCGGCTCGCGAGGCCGCCGCGCGACGGTACGCGGGATGCGAGTCGTTCACCCACACCGTGGACTCCAGCAGCCGCGACAGTCCGGGATCGTCGGGCCGGCTCTCATAGTCGATCGAGAGCCCGAGGCGCGCGGGCCGTCGCTTGCCCCGTGGCGTGGGCCAGTTGAGATCGCTGCTGCCAGGGCCCGTTTTCACGTCTTCGACCGGGGGCTCCGAAAGTGGCGGGCTGGGCGCCTCGCTGGCCGGCCCCGGCGCCTCGCCGGCGGAAGGCTGTGTCGCCTCGCTCGGCGCGGCCGCCGCGTCCGGCTGAGACGCCAGCCCCACCGGCTGCGGGCCCTCGGGCGCCCGGCCCATGGCCAGCCGCTTCTGACCTCCGGCCCGCCGCTCCACGAGAGAAGCGATCAGCGGGAAATCCTCGGCCATCTCCAGCAACACGCCGGCCAGGTCGCGTTCCACGGGCCGCGTCTTGCGCCGGCGGGCGTCCTCCTCCAGTGCCCCGCGCTCCTCGCCCCAGGCCGCGAGCTGCGCCGACACCGCCTCCTGTATCGCCTTCCGGTGGGTGAGATAGAGCGCGCCGCGTGGGCCGACCCGAATGAAGTCGGCCTTGTTGAGGGTCAGGCACCCGGCCAGGGCCGGCACCTCGATGAGGCCGCTGATAAGGTCGGGCTCGGCGGGGGAGAAGCCCAGCCAGTCCCACCCGCGTTTGATGACCTTGCCCAGCGTGCTGATCCCGAGCCCCTGCTGGTCCTCGGGCAGCGGCGCGTCTTCGCGAACCAGGAAGCCCGTGGCCGAAGGCTTCTGCCTCCGTCCG
This sequence comes from Vicinamibacteria bacterium, assembly GCA_041493035.1. Taxonomy (GTDB): domain Bacteria; phylum Acidobacteriota; class Vicinamibacteria; order Fen-336; family Fen-336; genus JBGPYB01. Next base: position 25,471 of record JBGPYB010000044.1, read on the forward strand.
ATGCGGACGGCGAGGGCCGCACGCTCCGGGCCGGTCGCCCGGGGCATCTCCCGGCCGTTCACCACGAACCGCACGCCGTCGGAATAGTGCCCCTCGAGTATTTCGTCGAAGGCGGTATCGAACAACGGCTGAAAGTGCCGCACCAACGTGGCCTCGATGTAGCCCGCCTCCAGCAGCGGCGAGAGGGGGTTGTGGAGGGTGAGCCGCACGGCGGTGCCGTGCTCGCCCACGAGCCCCGGCGGCGTCACGCGCTTCCAGGGCGCCCTGTGCTTCGACACCAGCCGCCACGTCGTGGCCACGTGGCTCGAGCCACGCCGCGATTCCGTGACCACCTCCTTACACGCGAGGAGCCCCAGCTTGATCCCGACACCCGCGAATCCGATCCCCTCGCCCCGCGTCTTGGTGCTGGCCGCGATGTCGTGGTAGCGCTTCAGCTCGCGGCGGGCCATCCCGGAGCCGTCGTCGATCACGGTGAGCGTCGCCTGGCTCGAGTCGGCCTCGACGCGCAACAGCGTCGCACCGGAGTCGAGGGAGTTCGCCACGATCTCTGTGAGGATCGTCTCCTCGAGGGCGCCGGGATAGGCGTCGCGAATGTCTTCGAGAAGGTGCTGAAGGTCGACCCGAGTCTCACCCACGGTGCGCTGGCCTCCCTCGCCGGAGCCGCGATTCTACACGGCCCCATCCCGGGCTGCGGAACTCCACGAGAGCGCCATTCCGGCGAGCGAGTAGAAAGCAATCGACGCCGGGGAGCTTCGCGACGAGGGCCAGGGACCGTTCGGGACCGAGGACCATGAGGGCGGTGTCGAGGCCGTCCGTCGTCGTGGCGTCGGGCGCCACGACGGTCGCGAGCACCATGCCGTTCCGGATCGGCCGCCCGTCACGCGGATCCAGGATGTGCGAATACTCGACGCCGTCCACCTCGAAGGCGCTGTTGTACGTTCCGGACGTCGAGACGGCCGCGTGGACGAGCGCGAGCGTCGAGAGGAGCGAGCCAGCGACGGAGGAGTCGGGCGAATCGATTCCGATGCGCCAGGCCGTCTCGCCCGGCGGCGGCTCTCCCACACGAACCTCCCCGCCGATCTCGACGAGCGCCCTCGCGTAGCCCGCCGACCGGAGCAACGCGAAGACCCGATCGACCGTGTATCCCTGGGCGATGCCGTTCAGGTCGACACGCACCCTGGGGCGATCCTTCGCGACGGTTCCCTTGGCGAGAGAGAGATGGCCCATGCCTCCGTCGCCGAGGGCCGCCTCGACTTCGTAGGCGGAGGGGAGCGTCGTGCGGTGCGGAGCGCCACCGAAGCCCCAGAGACGAACGGCAGCTCCGATCGCAGGGTCGAAGGCGCCGTCGGTGAGGCTCCAGATCTCGCGGGATCTCTCGAGGAGATCGGCGGTCTCGGGCGAGAGCGGAAAGGCGACGCCCGCGGGAGAGGCGTTGAAGCGCTCGATCTCGCTGTCATCCCGCCACGTCGAGAGGAGACGGTCCACGTGGTCCAGCTCTGCCGTGATCTGTTCCTCGACCTGAGCGGCGGTCGGTTTCTCCCGCCTGTCGCGGAAAGCCCGGACACGATAGGTCGTTCCCTGGGTTCGGCCCGCGAGACGCAACTCCTCGAGGGCGGGTTCGGTCGGAGCGCCCAGAGCCACCGCGCCAAGCTGAAGCATACAAATCACAGCGACGCCGAAACGGAGCGGACCGGCGGCGATCCCCGTCAACGGCCTTGGGCGACGACGGCTTCAGCGGACCAGAGCAACTCCCTGGAGATCTCGCGGTTCGGGCTGGCGTCGACGAGGAAGCGCAGCATCCCCTTGGCGTCGACGACCAGGACACGTGGAATCCCCGTCGGCAGGCCATAGGCGGCCGCGATCTTCCGAAGGGAGGCTGCTTGCGGTCCATCGGTCCAGACCGTGAAGTTGGGTTCGAAGCGCCTCGCGAAGTCCGCGTAGGGCTCCACGTCGCGCTCCGTGTAGGTGCGCACCGCGACGACGCGGACCTTGTCGCGGAGGGCCGGATCTTTCTTCAAGTTGTCGGCGAAGGCGCGAAACTCGGGAAAGGCCTGCTGGCAATGGGGGCACCAGGCCGCGAAGAAGATCAACACCGTGACACGCGCGTCTCGCGACAGGTCGCGTTCGAGCGGACGGCCGTGGTCGTCGAGGAGGGACAGGCTCGGCAGCTTCGAGTCGTCTTTGCGCATCTCCGCCGCGACGGCGCGCCGACGCTCTTCTCGCAGAGAATCGGCCAGGGCCTCGGAGGAGCCTGGGCAGAGGGTGAGCCAGGTCTCGGCGCCCGGGAGCAAGGGCTGATCTCTGAACAGCGGCTTCGCCCGCCCGCACCCTTCCGGCTTGTGCCCCGTGGCGCTGAGCGCCTGGACCAGACGGAGATGGAGCTGCGGATCCGTCCGCGGATCGACGCCGTCGGCCGCGGCGCGCAGGGCCGGTAACGCGTCAGCCAAACGGCCATCCTCGAAGGCCGCTGTTCCGCGAAGCAGTTCCCAGAGCGCCGGCCCGATCGCCGCCGCTTTCGGCTCGAGCTTGTGGATGCAGTCCTGAACGAAGGGGAGGCCGACGCCGCGGTTCGCGAGCTGTTGGCAGCTCCGGGCCAGGTCCTCGGGACGATTCGCCGCCGCTTCGAGGAGACGCGCCTCGACGGCCGCTTGCCGCGCACCCCCCTTCCGGAGCGCCTCCGCGTAGTAGTAGGCCATGGTCTCGTAGGCCTGGCTCGCCACCTCGGGGCTCTCGGCCTGAGGGAGGAACGCGGCCACCCGCCCTGCGAGGGCCAACGGGTTCGTCTCGCTGGAGAGGATCTCCTTGAGTGCCTGTTGATCCTTCGCGAGGGCCGCTCCGCGGATGAGGCGCACGCTGTCCTTCACGAGGGAGGCCACCCGACGCGTGGTGAGGGCCGCCTGCGTCACGACGACCTCGCGGTATTCGGTACGCGTTGCGCCGGTGACCGCGTCCACGAGGTCTTCGGCCTTGGCCGTCTTCAAGAGACTCTCGGGAGGCTCCTTCGCGAGAGCGATGAGACGCGCCATGTCATCCGCGGTCATCGGCGCATGGCCGTATTTCTCGAGAGGCGCCTCGCTGATCAGGGTCAGGAAGTGGAGCGAGGCGTCGAAGGCGAGGGTCAACGAGAGGGGATGGCAAGGGCAAGCCGGCCCCGCGGTGACGGGTCCCGTGAAGTCCCTGAGGTAGCCGATCCGTTCGTCCTTGGCTCCGTGGACTTCGACGAAGGTCTCGTTACCGCGATCCTCGAAGGGCACCGCGTCCTCGGGGACGCGCTTCACCTGGAAGGAGCGCGCCTCCGGAAAGGCGCGCCGATAGAACGCGGCCCGGGAATCGCTCACCTCGGGTTCGGCAGCGAAGGCCTTCGCATGCGCCGCGGAGGCGGCGGCAAAGACGATCCACGCGAAGACATTCCGTTCGACCCTTCCCCATCTCATATTCGTGAGTTTACCCGTTCGGCCTCCGTTATCATTGCGCCCCATGTACCACTGTCGGCCCTCTGCCCTTCCCCTGATCGCCGCCGGGGCTCTGTCGGTTGCCGCGGGTCCACCCTCCACCGACCTCCTCGAGCGCGCTCGATCGTTGGAGCGCCAGGTGCCGCTCATCGACGGCCACAACGACTACCCATGGAAGGTGCGCGAGAAGGCGGGCCTGGACCTGTCCAAGCTGGATCTGCGGCAAGCGCAGCCCCTGCTCCATACCGACATCCAGCGGCTTCGGGACGGTGGCCTCGGCGGACAGTTCTGGTCGGTGTATGTCCCCGTAACGTTGAAGGGACCCGCCGCCACCAAGGCGACTCTGGAGCAGATCGAAGTCGTCCACGAGATGACGCGCCGCTATCCCGACGTCTTCGAGCCGGCTCTCACGGCCGACGACGTCGAGGCCGTCTTCCACCGTCACAAGATCGCGTCCCTCATCGGCATGGAAGGTGGCCATTCGATCGACTCGTCTCTCACGGTTCTCCGCGCTTTCTACGACCTCGGCGCCCGCTACATGACCCTCACGCATACCTCGAACACGCCCTGGGCCGATTCCGCCACGGATGAGCCAGTACACAAAGGGCTCACCCGTTTCGGCGAAGAGGTCGTCCGAGAGATGAACCGCCTCGGGATGCTCGTCGACCTCTCCCACGTGTCCCCCGACACGATGCGCGC
>JBGPYB010000181.1:0-8641 GCA_041493035.1 Vicinamibacteria bacterium
ACGGAGACCGTAGGCAGGAAGGAAGCGCCCCACGCGAAAGCCGTAGCCCTTCTCGGATTCGTGCCCGACCCAGTACTCATAGGAGTCGATCTTCGATCCGTTGGCCTGGGGCTGGCGTCCCACCTCGCCGTAGACCGTCCATCCGTTGACCCGGTACGCGGCCAAGAGGTCCGCGTTCATCCAGAGCGTTCGATGGTTCCCGATTCCGCCGAAGTTGAGGTTCAGATACGCCGGCCGCATGTCGATGCCGACGTCGACCGTGCCGAGAGACTTCCCGAGGATCCCCCAGAGAAACGCCTCTTCCCTGCCCGCGATCTCATGTTGCTGGGTGGGCTCTCCCTTGCCAGTCGTGGACAGCTCCTGGCGCGAGAGGGAGCGCCCGTAGGGTGTCAGCAGGCCGCCGCCCGTCGGCGAGTAGTGGCAGGTGGTACACCGCGCGTACTGCTTCGACAGGAAGATCGGCTCCGCGGCCGCGGTGCCGGCGCCGAGTGCCAGCGCGATCCACAGCAGAACGAATGGCCCGCCCCTCCTCATCGCGACCCTCCAGCGGGCGTCGCCACGGGCGTCGCCACGAAAGACACTTTGACCTGGACTTGGTTCTTCACGCCTACGCCAAGATACTGCGGCTTTGGTATGCCGTGGTCGGCCAGTATGACGGGGAAGTTCGCCTCGACGCGAACCGACGATCCCTCACGGCGGATCTGCGCCTGCCCGGCAACATCCTTCTTGGTTCCGTGAACGAGGAACGTGCCCGTGAAGCTCGTACGCCCCTGAAACGTCTCCGCGTCGACGTCGCCCAGGTAAATGTTCGACAGGACCGCCTTGTCGAACCCCTCACCCTTGCCGACCTCGAGGTATTCGTCACGCATGTGGTCGCTGCGCATGCCGATGCCCGTGTCGAGCGTGCGAAGGTCCACGACCAGGGCGCCCGTGAAAGCTGCTGGGCGCGCACCAGCCAGAGCCAGCGTGCCGGCGAGAGACGTGGTCTTGGCCTCGAAACTCCCCCCCACCGTCATAGGACAGAGGACCCGCAGGTCGCCTTGGGAGACGCTCCACGAGGCATTCTCCGCGGGCCACGCGCTCCACGCCGGCAGAGTGGCCAGCGCCACCACCCACGCCACCGGCAGCTTCCCCCGAATCGGATTCGCCCTGGTCATTCGCTCGCTCCTCGCGTCAGGCCGCGATGGTCAAGACGTTGTTGGCGAACTGAGTCTGGTGTTGCCGAAGGGAGGTGGGGGCCGGACCGCTGATCACCTGCCCGCTCGTGCTGAACTGCGAACCGTGACAGGGGCAGACGTAAGTCCCGCTCCCGAACCCGGTGATCGTGCAGGCCTGGTGCGTGCACATCCCGTTCAGGGCGACGAAAGTATCCTGAGCCGTGTGGGCCACGAGCAAGAATCCGCTCGCGGTCTGGACGAGCGCGGCACTGCCCACTGCCGCGAGAGGAGAGGCGGAATCGATCGTGAGAGCGACGGAACCGTTGGCGACCGTCCCGTTGATCAAGGGAAGGGCCTGGACCGAACCGGGTGACACCGGATTCCCCGAGGCCCCACACCCCTGGAGGATCGCCCCAAGGGCTCCGGCAAAGGCTGTGAGGGATACAGCTTGACAGGCATGAGTGCAGAACTCTCGGCGCGTCTGCCCTTCTTTCATTCCAGGATTCTCCTCGTTCGAAGGATGCTTGCGTCCACTAAGCATTCCCCGCCTGATGGCAGGATTGGGAGCAAACTATGCAACCCGCATGCCGGGTGAGCGAACGGCCGTGCGTTGAGCCTTCTGCTCCGAGCCAGCCACGGGTCGTCCTCGACGCCGGACAGGAACGTCCGGGTCGAGCGACAAACAGCGGGCATCATTAGAAGAACATTAGAAATCAGGCGTGATCTCGAACGCGGGCCGTCACGCTGTGAGACGATCGCGCGCGTGAGTCGAGAACGGCTGCAAGTTGCGGGTTGGTGCGGAGCGCTCGTCGTCGCCGCGGTGAGCCTCGCGGCCCTCGACTATCACGCGCGTGATCCCGATTCGGTCCTCTATGCTCAGATCGGCGCCCGCTTGGCGGCTCAGCCCGTCTCGCAGTGGATCGCCCCGGCCTGGCCATCCGGGTGGTACATGAGCGGCCCCTTCCAGGAGCACCCCGCGGGGCTCTTCGTTCTCCCCGCCGCGCTGACGCGCCTCGGGTATCCCGGCGCGCAGGCCTCCTTCCTCGCTGCGGCCATCTATCAGGCGCTGGCCCTGATGCTCATCCCCGTCGTCGCTCGGGCCTTCGCCGAAGGGAGCGAGGCGAAAGCGCTCGGTTGGCTCCTTCAGCTCCTCCCGATCGCCTTCACCTTTCGCATTCGCGCAAACCACGAGCCGGCCGTTCTCCTCTTCTTCGTCCTCGCACTCTGCGGGTTGGAGCGCGTCGCCTCGGGACGACGCGGCGGATTTCTTGTTGCGACAGCGGGACTCCTGGGCCTGATGCTGGTCAAAGGCCTCCTCGTGCTGCCGGCGCTCCTTTGCTGCGCGTTGTGGATCGGCACGCGGGCCTTTCGTGGAGCTGACGAGGGATCGCACGTGAGACGGGCGTGGCTGACTCTCGGCGAGGCCCTGTTCGTCCTTGCGGCCGCGGCCCTGGTCTACGAACAGGTCTACCGCCGGGTCACCGGAGAGTCCTTCGTCTCCGGCTACCTGGGGCGGAGCCTGAGCGTCGGAGCCACCGAGGGACATGACTGGACTGCGGGGACGATCCCTTACAACGTCGTCTTCTACAGCGGCCGTGTGCTCTGGTTCGCGTTTCCGTGGAGCCTCGCCCTTGCCGTAGCGGCATGGGCTTGGGTGCGGCGCGCACCGAGGGACCTCGGTCGCGCGACGCGAGGGCTGCTCTTCTCGTTGGGCGTCGCCCTCATCTATATCGGCCTCTTCAGTCTTTCCACCCGGCGCGCCGAGCGCTACATCTTCCCCGCGTACTTCGTCGTGGGTGCCGCCGGAGCCGTGGCGGCGATCAGGCGATCCGCACGGTTACGGTCTCTAGTGACGACGGTGGAGCGGATCGAGCCATGGGCTCCCCCGCTGCTCTGGCTGGTACTCCTCGGCCTTCACCTGGCGGGCGGCACCCTCGGGTTGCTCCACATCCAGATCTGGAATCCCTGACGTACATTCCGGACGCAACCGTTCCCTGTGACAGTTTCGGCACTGTCTGAACGCGGGCCGATATAATCCGGCTTCCATGACGTTAGCCCTTGCCGCCGCACTCGTCCTCGCGGCGTCGCCGCCCGCCGGGTACTTTCCCTTCGTCATCCCGTGGGACGCCTTGGCGCCGGGGAGCGCCGTGGATGTCAGCTCCCTGAACCAAAGTCCTGCCGGCAGCGGCGGCTTCATCGCGCCGCGGAATGGGACCTTCGTGGAAGAGCATTCGGGTCGTCGCGTGCGGTTCTTCGCCACCAATCTGGGAGCCCGCGCCGCCTTCCCGTCGAACGAGGACGCCGACAAGATCGCGGGGCGGATGGCGCAGCTCGGAATCAATCTCGTGCGCCTCCACCACTTGCAGAACACGTGGGAGAAGCCGGAAGGGACGATCTGGAAACCGGGGAAGCCCCATCAGGAGGTCGACCCGGCGCAGCTCGAGAAGCTCGACTACCTGATTCACGCCCTCAGGTCCCATGGCATCTACGTCAACCTGAACCTCAGCACGACCCGCGAGTACGTGCCGGAGCTGGGTTTCCCTCCGAGCGTTCGGCAGATTCCCTTCACGCACCACAAGAAGGTCGACCTCTTCGACCGCCACATGATCGAGGTGCAGAAGGACTACGCCCGCGCTCTCCTCGACCGCACCAACCGCTTCACCGGTCGCGCCTACAAGGACGAGCCGGCCCTGGCTTTCGTGGAGATCAACAACGAGAACTCCCTCGTCGGTTGGCCCGGCGAATCGCCGGGCGAAGGCTTGGGCACGCTCCCCGAGCCCTTTCGTGGCGAGATCGTGTCGCTCTGGAACGCGTGGCTCTCGGGGCGCTACGGCGACGACGACCGGCTGGTGTCCGCCTGGACCGAAGCCGGACCCGAGCCGGGACGCAGCTCAATTCCGCCTGGTGCGCGTCCCTACGCCCTCGATCCGGAGGAGTCTCTGGCTCGGCGCAACGTGAATCTCGCGACCGACGCCGCCTCGGGGCCGCGCGCGGAGGACTGGACGGAGTTTCTTGCGGCGACCGACAAGGCCTACGCCGAGGAGATGCGACACTTCCTCAAATCCGGCCTCGGCTTGCGAGCGAACCTCATCGACACGCAGGTCCAGTGGGGTGGCCTGACGGCCTTGGGGCGCGAGGCTTCCATGGAATACGCCGACGCCCACGGTTACTGGCAGCATCCTTCGTTCGCGGGCGCCGCCTGGGACCCGGTGCACTGGACGGTGGGGCGCCGGCCCCTCGTCGAAGAAATGGACCGCGGCCAGGGGCTCCTGGGAGAGCTGGCCCTCGAACGCCTGGCGGGAAAGCCCTTCACCGTGTCCGAATACAACCATCCCGCGCCGAACGACTATCGCGTCGAGATGATGCCCTTGCTGTCGACCTTTGCGCTTCTCCAGGATTGGGACGGCTTCTATACCTTCATCTATCCCGCCACGGGCACGGGCGAAGCCAACGACCGGATCGAGGGTTTCTTCGACACGGGCCTCGATCCGACGAAGGTGGCGCTCTATCCGTCGACCGCCCTCATCTTCCGCAAGGGTCTGCTCCCTCCGCTGCCCACGAAGGAAACGGTGACCCTCCCCGATCGCCCCTGGCGGCTGGCCGGAAGTGCGACCGACGTGTGGCGTCAGACGGGCGGGCCGCCGGATACGCTGTCGTCACGAACCGCCTTGGCGGTCGACAGCGGAACCGCCCTGCGCCGTCAGCCCACGGGGACGCCGGAGCCCCCCGCGGCTCTCGTCGCGCGCAACTCGAGAGGCGCCGTCTACCGAGTGGACACACCCGCGGCGAAAGTCCTCACCGGCTTCATCGGCGGGGGAAGGTTCTCGATGACCGGCGTCACCCTCTCTTTTCCGGACTTCGGCCGCAACGGTGAGGGCTTCGGCGCCCTCACGCTCGTGGACCTGGAGGGCCACGACGTCGGCACCACGCGACGCGCTCTACTGACACTCGTGGGAAACGCCGAGAACCAGGGAATGGGTTGGAACGCCGACCGTACCAGCGTCGGTGATCAGTGGGGCGAGGGACCGGTGGTGGCCGAGGGCATCCCCTGCGTCGTCTCGCTACCCACGACCCGCCGCCTCAAGGTCTTTCCACTCGACGCCTCGGGCAAGCGTGCCGAGCCCCTGGCGGTCGTCCGTCAACTCGATCGACTCACGTTCCGGGTCGGACCGGAGTCCAAGACGCTCTGGTACGAGATCGCCGAGCGCTGAGGTAGGATCGCGGATATGCCCCAGAAGCCCCCCGACGTCACCCCCGAGATCGTGCGCGGCGACATCACCGAAGCGCAGCTCCAGGCGCATCTGTCGTCCCCGGACCTCGCGATCGACACCGAAACCATGGGGCTCGTCACGCTGCGCGACCGGCTGTGCGTCGTGCAGCTCTGCGACCGGGCGGGGCGAGCGACGCTCGTGCAGATTCCGGCGGAGTCTCTCGATCCGAAGATCCCTCCGGCCGACCGCGCGCCGCGCCTGAAGCGCCTGCTGGAGGAGCCCCGGGTCTTGAAGGTTCTCCACTTCGCTCGCTTCGACTTGGCGGCCGTCCGCCACTATCTCGGCATCACCATGGCGCCCATCTATTGCACGCGCACGGCGAGCAAGCTCGTGCGCACCTACACCGACCGTCACGGCCTGAAGGACGTCGCCCTCGAGCTGGCCGACATCGAGATGGACAAGACGACGCGCCACACCGACTGGTCGAGCGAGACCCTCACGAAGGAGCAGGTGTACTACGCCATCTCCGACGTGACCTTCCTGCTGTCGATCAAGGACAAGCTCGACGACATGCTCGTCCGTAGCGGGCGCCGCGCGCTGGCCGAGGAGTGCTTCCGCACCATCCCGCTGCTCGCCCAGCTCGACATCCTCGGCTACCCTCCCGACATCTTCATGCACTGAGGGGCGGCTAGCCTCGCCACACGCCGCGCGCGACGGGCGGCACGTACGTCTCGAGGCCGTCGGGCTTCCAGTCGATGACCTTCTCCTGCTCGGCGCTCATGTAGCACGTCATGAGCAGCTCGGTGACCGAGAGGCCGGCGCGGAAATCCAGCTTCGGCTGCACTCCCTCGAGGAACGCGCGCACGAAGTGTCGGTTCTCCCCCTCGTAGCCATACTCGGCGGCCTCGCTTCCGACCACGGGCATGAGTCCCTGCTCGGCGTTCTGCTTCTCGACCAGGTCCTCCCCCGCCGCGCCGCGGATCCGCCGGCTGAAGAAAACGCGCGCACCGGCGTCGAGGGAGTTCATCGACATCGAGTACTCGGGGCCGAGCAGCTCCATGCTTAGGCGAAGGCCGGGGCCGACGAAGCTCCAGGACGTCGTCGCCTCCACCATCACCTTGAGGCCGGCTTCGTCGACGTACTGCACCGTGGCGCGGGCAAAGTCCTCCGACGGCCGCTTGTCGTAGTCGACCTCGCTTCCCATCGACTCCCGGAGGAGCTGCGCGTACTCGGGGCGCGACCACTTGAGGGAGGCGATCTGCGCCGAGATCTTGACGGGGCGAAGGGTGTCGCGAGGCGCCCCCGGCTTCGTGAGGAGATGGCGCCCGACCTCGAGACTGTGGCACATCATGTCGTTCAGAACGCCGCCCCCTTGCAGATCTCCCTGCCAGAACCAGGGCATGTGGGGACCGCTGTGCTCCTCGGCGGCGCGGGCCAGGTAGGGGCGTCCGGCCAGGGCGGCGCCCCGCGCCCACACGATGTCCCGCCCGCGCTCGAGCCCCGGCGAGAAGAGCTGGTCCTCGAGGTAGGCGTGGAGCACGCCCGCCTTCTCCACCAGCTCCACCATCCGGCGCCCCTCGGCCACGTTACGGGCCAGGGGTTTTTCGCAGGCGATCCCCACGAGGGACGCTCCACGCCCGAGCGCCGCGACGATCCGCTCCATGTTCTCGACCCGCGCGTGGTTTGGTCCGCAGATCCAGATGCAGTCGATCTCCGGGGCCCCGACTATCTCTTCGATCGAGGCGAAGGCGCGGGCCTCCCCCACGTGGAGGGATCGCGCGAGCCCGGCGGCCTCCTCGGCGTGAGTCTGGTTCGGGCTCCAGATCCCGCGGATGTCGGCGTCCCTCACGGCAACCCAGGACCGGATGTGGAATCGCGTGATGAAGCCGCTGCCGATGAAGCCCACGCCGAGCCGCCGAGCCGCCATCGCAACCTCCCTAGAGCAGCCCCTGGATCTCCTCGGGGCGCGCGAACTTCAGGTCCTGGAGCGCGGCGATCAACGCGCGGGCGCAGGCGCGGCAGTGGTCGAGGATCGGATCCGCGTCCCCAGTGGAGGGCGCGTTTCCCAGGGACCACATTCGCTGCTGCGCCTCGCTGTGGGGCACGCATGCCCCTCCCTCCACTCGATGAGGTGGGCGCCGCTCGTGCTTGAACCCCGAGACGCCGGGAAAGGCGTAGTTCAGCAGGTACTCGACGACGCGCACGATGCGCTCGGGATCGTGGCCGAGGAGACGACTGTCGCCGCGGATCGAGACCTCGGTCCCCTGCTCCGTCACCGCTATGGCGACGGCGATCGACGTCCCCTCGATCCGCAGCACCTCGTTGGCGACTTCCGCGATCACGTCGCGATGGTCCGAACGGACGTACCCGACAGGCGCGATGCGAACGGTTCCAGTCGATTCGAGGTGCAGGAACGCCGCGGCGCGATAGGCCTGCCACTCCGGGGGGACGCGATAGTCCCGGAGGTCATCGAGGATTTCCGACGTCTCGTCATCGCGAGTCAGTTTCTCGAACATCCGGAAGTCCAAGGGTGTCGCGCCGTGGAGGAGGGCGTTCGTGTCGGTGTAGATCCCGAGCGCCGCGGCCGCTCGTCCCGCGGGACCGAGGCTGTCCCATACCCCGAAGGCGATCCCGAGGGCCGAGAGGAACGCCGACGTGGAGCCCACGGGCAGGCCGACGAAGGCCAGCTTCACGCGACGAACCCCCTGTTCGCGACAGTTCATCTCGATCTCGTCGGGGTCCGCGTGATGATCCGCCACGAAGAAGAACTCGCGGACCGGATCCACGCGGCCGGTGTTGGACATGCCGAGAGGCGGCGACGTGTCGACCGTGCAGTGGAGGCCCCGCGGCAGGCGTTCCTCGTTGGGATCGTGGAGGACGATGCCGCAGCGCTCGACGAGGATCCGGTTCTGGGGATGACCGAGGGCGCCGGTGAGGATGCGGACCTCCTTGGCCCCCAGCTCCTGGAGGATCGCCCGCAGCATGACGGCGCTCCCGAGCGCGTCGGGGTCCCCCACCCATTGGGTGAAGATGTTGGCCCCGCGGCCTCGGATGGCCTTGGCCGAACGCCGAAGGGCGGCGTAGGCCGCGTGGACCTGCGCGAGAAGATCCAGGTTGTTCCGGGTGAAGCGGCGGCCGAGGGCGACACCGAAGCGCGCCATGACAGCGTGAAGCCCCGGAGTCCGGGCGGGGCGATGGAGGATCCCGTTCTTTTTCACGCGGGGCAGGATCTTATCTCAACTCAACGGGGCCGCTCCCAGGAGAGCCGGGAGA
>JBGPYB010000185.1:0-8411 GCA_041493035.1 Vicinamibacteria bacterium
CCGTCGCGCCGGAGCGCCTCGGCAATCATCTCGGCGAGCTCCAGCTCGTCGTCGACCACAAGTACGACGCCGGGGCCAAGCGGCGCGAGGGTTTCTGCGCCTGCAGCGTCGGACGTCGGCGCGAGCGGCGCCAGCACGGGGAGCTCGATGATGAACCGGGTGCCCTGGCCGGTCTCGCTCTCCACCGTGATGGTGCCGCCATGTTCCTCGATGATCCCGCGGCAGAGCGACAGACCGAGCCCGGTGCCTTCGCCAGGCGGTTTCGTCGTAAAAAAAGCGTCGAAGACCTTCGCCTGGATCGCCGGGGATATGCCGGGCCCGGTGTCGGCAACTTCGAGCCGGACGCGCTCGCGCTCATGATCGTGGCGTATGCTGACCGTGATCCGGCGCGGCTGGGGTTGGCGGCGCATGGCGTGGTGCGCATTCGCGATGAGGTTCACCAGGACCTGGTGGAGCTGGTGCGGATCCGCCGACAGCACTGGCAGGTCGGTGGCGAGGTCGACCACGACCTCGATACTCTCGGAGCGGAGCTCGTAGCCGAGGAGCTCCACAGCGCCCTCCACCACCTGCTTCAGCCGCACGGGGGTCCGCTCGGGTGGGCGCTGGCGCGCGAGGGCGAGGAAGTTCCGGACAATCCGCACGCAGCGTTCGGCCGCGTCGCCGATCTTTTCGGCTCGGCGCACCACCGTGGGGTCGCTGGCCGTCTCGCGGAGGAGGTGCGCGTGACCGGTGAGAATGGCCAGTGGATTGTTCAGCTCGTGCGCAACACCCGCGAGGAGCTCGCCCATGGTCGCGAGCTTTTCGGTCTGCAGGAGCTGCTCCGTGCGCTCCCGGACCTTCGCTCCGAGGTCCCTCGCGTGCTCCTCGATGGTCTGTTGCGCCTCCCGCAGCGAACCGTTCGCGCGGATCAGCTCCTCGAGGGTCGAAAAGAGCAGCTCGACCATCTGCTGCCGGTCCGCATTGATGACGATCTGTCGGCCGCCTATGTTGAGCGTGATTTCCACATCCAGGCCGCCCTTCTGACGCAGATCGAGGTTCTCGAAGATCCGCCGGAGCCGCTCCAGGAGGTAGTCGCCTGCCGGTTTCGCGATGAAATTGTCGGCCCCGTGCTGCAGGCCCTTGACGAAATCCTCGGGAGCATTTCGCTCGGTGAGGAGGACAAAGGGGATCCGCTTCGTCCTCGCGGCCGACTTCACCGCCTGGCAGAAGGCGAAACCGTCCATCTCCGGCATCACAACGTCGGAGATGATGAGGTCCGGGGGCGCCGACTGCGCTCTCTCGAGCCCCTCCCGGCCATTGGCGACCACATTGACCCGGTAGCCTTCACCCTCCAAAAGCAGCCGGAGGTGATCCGCCTGGGTCGGACTGTCTTCGGCCACGAGAATCGTTCGTTCCACGTTGCCCCCCCTCCTATTTGACCAGCGAGCGGATCATCCCCGCGATCTGCTCCGGCGAGAGCACGTGCTCGGCCGCTCCGAGGCGAATCGCTTCCGCCGGCATCCCGAAGATGACGCTCGATTCTTCATCCTGCGCGATCGTCACCCCGCCAGCCTCCCGGAGCCGCTTGAGCCCCGCTGCTCCGTCACGGCCCATTCCGGTGAGCAGAATGCCGACCGCCGATCGGCCGTAGGCGTCGGCCACCGACCGAAAGAGGTACGATGCCGAAGGGGAGAAGCCCTCTTCCGTCGGCCCGTTCGTTAGACGGATCCGCTGATCCGTGCCGACTCCCATCTGAAAGCCGTTTCGCGGTAGATAGACCGTGCCTGGCTGAACAGCTTCGCCAGGCTCAGCCAGCTTCACGCTGAGCCGAGTCCCCTGGTCGAGCCATTCGACGAGCCCTTCGGTGAACCCGGGAGCGATGTGTTGAACGATGAGGATGGGGGCGGCGAGGTCGACCGGGAGCCTTGCCAGGATCTCGGCGACCACTTGGGGTCCGCCGGTGGAAGCACCGACGGCGACGAGTCGGATCTTCCTGTCGGGTCTCGCGGCCACGGGGGAAGGCGGCACCGCGTGCTCGCGCCTCGGCCATCGCCGTACGACCTTCACCTCGGCCATCAGCTTCACCGTCTCGACGAGGCGCCGGGCGCTCTCGGCGTGGGTCGGATGGTCGAGGCCGCCGGGCTTCTGCACGACGGTCAGGGCCCCGGCTTTGAGGGCCTCGAACGTCATCGCCACCTCGTCCCGGCTGATGCTGGCGCTCACGGTGACGATGGGTGTTGGGACGCGCTCCATGATCTTGCGGGTGGCGTCATAGCCGTTCATGCGCGGCATGTGGACGTCCATGACGATGACGTCGGGTCTGAGTCGCTCGGCCTGTTCCACGGCCTCCTGGCCGTCCTGGGCGGTGCCCACTACCTCGAGCGCCGGGTCCTCGCCGAGCAAGTACACCAGATACTCCCGCACCGTCGCCGAGTCCTCGGCCACGAGGACACGGATCATGGACCACCTCGGCGGATCACGATCTCATACCAGTCGCCGAATGATCTCGAGCAGGTTTGACTGGTCGAAGCTCGACTTGATGACGTACGCGTTGGCGCCGACCTCGATGCCCCGCTCCTTGTCCTCGCGTGACTCAAGGGCTGTGACGAGCACGACCGGGAGCTCGGTCAACTTTCGATCCGCCCGGATCCGGGATGTCAGCTCGAACCCATCCATCCGCGGCATGTCCACGTCGGACACCACGAGATCGAATTCTTCGCTCTTGAGGAGCGTCCAGGCCTCGATCCCGTCCACCGCTACCCGGACCTGATAGCCGACCGCCTCCAGCAGATTCTTCTCCATTGTGCGCGTCGTGATGGAGTCGTCCACGACGAGCACGGTTGTTGCGCGACGCGGCTTCTCCGGCTCTACGGTGGGCCGCGACGGACGCGAACTCGCCTTGACGGACTGTAGAAGGTCCGCCGGGCGAAGAATGAGGACCATCTGGCCCGTCCCCAAGAGACCCGCGCCCGCCACATTCCTGACGCGAACGAGCGGCGGGCGCAACTCTTTGACGAGCACTTCGCGGTCGCCCACGATCTCTTCGACGAGCAGTCCCGCTCGCTCCGCTCCGGCGCTCACGACGACGCACGGCCGCTTCCTCGCGGGCTCAGCCTGGCTTGCTGGCTCCGGAAATCCCAGCAGTCGGGTCAGCTCGGAGATCGGGAGCGGGCGGCCGCTCCAGCGGATTGCTTCTCGTCCCTCCACACCCTCGATGTCATCCGGAGCGATGCGGACGACGCGTTCGACGGCATCGATAGGCAGAAGGAACGGCTGCTCGCCCACGCGAACCAACAGGCCCCGAAAGGTTGCGATGGTGGCCGGAAGAACCATCCGCACCGTCGTCCCCGACCTAGCGTGGCTCGCCACGTGAATGTGGCCGCCCAGCCGCTCTACTTGCTCCTTCACAATCGTCAGGCCGAGACCGTGTCCCGAAACATGCGTAATGATCGGGCTGGTGCTGAGTCCGGAGCGAAAGACAAGGTGTAGGGCATCCTCATCGGTGATAGCTTTCGCTTGCTCGAGCGAGAGGAGGCGCGCCCGCGTCGCCGCGGCCCTCAGTTGGGTGAGATCGATCCCGCGTCCATCGTCCGCCACTTGGATCTCGATCCGGTTCCCCTCCAGGAGCGCGAGGGCCACCGTAACCCGCCCGTGGGACGGCTTCCCCTCCTGGGTTCGCGCCTGCGGCGTCTCGATCCCGTGGTCGATGGCGTTCCGCACGAGATGGATGAGCGGCTCCTTCATCGCGTCCAGGACCTTCCGATCCAGCTCCAGGTTCGCGCCCCGGGTGACCCACTCCACCTCCTTGCCTTGCTCTCTCGCCAGGTCGCGAACCATCAGCGGGAAGAGATCGAGGATCGTGGAAGCGGGTGTCATCCGGATCCGCCGCATCTCATCCAGCACGCCATCCACGGCTCCGGTGATCGTCCGGTGATCGCGGACGAGATGCGTGAGCAGCCGCTGGGCTTGGACGTCGACCGCCCGGAGCGTCGATTCCAGACCCGCGTGGAGATCGGCCTCCGGTCCATTGGCGGGGCTCAGTCTCTGAGCGGCCCGGATTCGATTGAGAGCCGCGCGGCAGCCGGCCAACGCTTGAGCGAGGGCTCTGACCTCCCCGACCCGCTCTCCGGCAACGAGTTTTGGAATCAGCAGATCTTCGGCCTGGAGTAGCAGCGCATCCAGTGTGACGGTGCTGAGTCGGATCGTGTCGGATGCCGGGAGGCCGGGCGCCACGGCCACCGCCGGCGCTTCGGCAAGGGACGGCGAGTGCCCAAGCTTCCGCGCGTCAGCCTCCGGCGGGACGGTGCCCCGCTCCACACGCTCGGTGAGATCACGTGCCGTCGGCGGCGACACGCTCCGGGTCAGGAGCCCTGCCACGCCGTCGACCCCGTCTTGAATGGAATCGAGCGTCGCGCGGCTGAGGTCGAGCTGGCCCCGAGCGATCCGACTGAGCGTCGACTCCAGCGTCTGGCAGAGAGCTTCCACATCCGTGAGGCTCACCGAGCGGGCGGCCCCTTTCAGCGTGTGGGTCTCCCGGAACATGGTCTCCACGACCTCGCGGGCCTCCGGGGGAGGCAGGCCGCGATCCAGCGCAAGGAGCTGCGCTGTGATGGCTTGAAGATGCTCCTGCGCCTCCACCTGGAAGGTGGCGAGCAGTCGGGCTTTGAGCTCGTCCTTCCTCGTCGCCATCCGCGAGCCTACGGCTTACGCGCCACTTGGCGCATTACCTGACGCCACGACGAGCGCCTTCAGCCGGCCAGCCAGCCCATTCAAGTCTTGCGCTGCCCGTTCCACCTGCCGCGTCGAGGCCATGTTCTGCGTGGAGGCCTCCCGGATGTTCTGCATGGCGAGCGCGACCTGATCCATTCCCGCGGCCTGCTGCTGCGCGGAGACCAGGATCTGCTGCGCCGCCTGGGCCGACTCGGTCAAGCTCTCGGCCAGGAGCCGGATCGCCTCACCGGCCCGCGAGGCGACGCCGACCCCTGCCTCCGATGCCTTCACCCCTTGCTCGGCCGCCATGACCGCCGCCTGCGTCGCCCGCTGGATCTCGTTCAGGATCCCGCGCACCTGCGCCGTTGCCCGCTTGGATTGGTCCGCGAGCGTCTTCACTTCGGCCGCGACCACGGCGAAGCCCTTTCCCGCTTCCCCGGCCTTCGCCGCCTCGATCGCCGCATTCACCGCCAGCAGGTTCGACTGCTCGGCCAGATCGTTCACGGTGGCGATGATCTCGGCGATCGCCTGCCCCTGCTCGCTCAACGCCAGGATCCGCTCGGCCAAGGCTTCCATCCGCGCCTTGGCCTCCTGCATGCCTTTGATGCTCTCGTCCACCGCCCGCCGCCCGTCCTGGGAGACCTGCGCGGTTTTCTGCACCGCTTCGGTGACCACGCGCGCCTTCTGGGCAGACACCTGCGCGGTCTGCTTGACCTCGTCCACGGTCGTCGACGTCTGTTGGACCGCCGTCGCCTCTTCGGCAGCCCCCGAGGCCTGCTGCGTTGTCGCAGCGAGGATTTCGTTGGCAGAGGAGGTAAGCGCGTTCACGCCCTGCCGGATCTGAGTGGTAACACTCCGGACGATGAAGAAGGCTGCCGCACCGACGAGGGCGAACGCCAGAATCGTTCCGAACGCAATCGTCCACACCGTGTTCCGAGCGCTCGCCTCCGCCGCATCGGTGCGCTGCTTCAAGAGCGCGTTCTCCTCGTTCTTCATCTCCGTGATCACACTTCTCACGTCATCCATGGTTTTCTTTCCCTCGCCACCGAGAACGATGTCGGCCGCGGCCTTGAATCCGCTCTTCCGTCGCGTATCGATCCGCACTTTCACCTCGTTGAGTTTGCTGGCGATCAGTGGCTTCAGGGTGTCGAGGCGCCGCTGTTGATTGGGGTTGTCAGCCGCCAATTCCCCGATCCGCTTGATCCTGTCCTGAACGCGCGCGAGCCCCCCGTGGTACGGTTCGAGGAACGCGTCCTCTCCCGTGATGATGTAGCCGCGCTCTCCGGTCTCGGCATCCTTCATCGCAGAGAGCACGCCTTCGACCTCTTCGAGAACGATCAGCGTGTGGGCTACCTGACGGCTTGTCTCGATGAGTGTGTTCGTGCTCCGGTACGCGATTCCGCCGACGATGAGCAGGATCAACAGCGGCACGCCGAAGCCAGCCGAAATTTTCCTGCCGACGGTCCATTTCATCCCGGGGCCCCCCTTCAAGGTCACCTCGCGTTGCTCCGACATGCGTTAGCCGACCTGGTCGTTGACCACAAGCCGCGGGTCCTGGATCAGTGCCTCCAAGTCCAGAACGGCGACCATCTCGCCCGTCACGCCCCGGATGAACGCCCCGCGATCACCGGTCGGGATCACGACCGGGGGAGACGCCAATTCGTGATTTGCGATCCGGACGACTCCCGCCACGGCCTCGGCGAAAATACCGAACGTCACTCTTCCAGCCTCCACTGCCACGACGCGGCTCTCCTCCGGGACGCTTTCGCCCGCCAAGTCGAACACTCGCCGAAGGTCCAACACGGGCAGGATCCGCCCACGGTGGTTCACGATCCCGAGAACAACCCGCGGGGTGCCGGGCATCGTCACCAGCTCCCCGAGCGGGATGACCTCCACGATAGAAGCCGCCGCGATCCCATAGCGCTCTCCGGCCAAGGAGAAAACAAGGAGATCGACGACCTCGCTGGGAGTCGGAGCGTCCTCGATCGGCTTCGCGAGCGCCCGGGCCCGCTCTGCCAGGATTCGTTGGGCTTCCTCGGGCGCGCGCTCCGGGCCGGCGTCGAGCGCCTGGCGCGCCCGTGCGAGCCTGGCATAAGCCTCCGGCCAGTCCAGCGCTCGTTGCGCTCCAGTCATCCGCGCAGCTCCAAGTACATCCGAGCGCTCTCCAGAAGCCGACCCGCCGTGAGGCCGTCGCCGCCGCGCAGCGGCTCATCGGCCGGAACCGCAGTCAAGAGGCTCATCACGGTTTCCATCGCGCGCCGACCACGCCTCCGCTCTCCCCGACGAAGGAGGAGGCTGCCCAGCAAGAAGTGGGACGTGGCCAGGTCGGGCGCCAGATAGATCGCCCGTCGTAAGGCCTCCAGGGCCGACTGGGCCTCGCCCTGCTCCTGACAGATCGCGGCCAGCAGCAGGTACGCCTCGGGGTTGAGTCGGTCAGTCGCGAGCGCGGCCTCGCAGAGTGTGCGGGCTTGATCGAGATTCCCCTGGTCGGCCAAAACCCGGGCGCGCTGGAGATCGGCCGCCAGATCCTCCTGGCCGCCGGCGTGCTCCTCCTGAGGTGTCCTGACCGGCGAGTGTGGCGAGACGAGGTCGTTCGACGTGGGCACACTGAGGGCGAGATCAGTGAGACCACGCAGAATTGTCTCCGACGACCAGCGCAGCGGTGCCGAAGCAACGCCGGCCGCGTCTTTTCGGTAGAAGATGGCCCCCGGGAAGTTGACCGGCGCCAGCGGATGGAAGAGCTCGACGGAGGCCTCGACCGCGCTGACCACGAGCCAGCCGCCGGGACCCAGCGCGCGCTGCAGTCGGGCCACGGTCGCCCGCACAGTCTCGCCGGTGAAATACATGAGGACGTTCCGACAGAGGATCAGGTCCATGGCGCCGGTGTTGGTCACCACCGATGGATAGCCGTCATCGGCCAGGTTGACGGGCGCGAAGGTGACCATGCGTCGAATCCTCGCGTCCACCTCAACGCGGTCCGCCCCTTGGGGATGGAACCACCTATCGCGGACCCACCGGGGAGTCTCCCGGAAGGACCACTCTCGGTATCGGCCCCGCTGCGCGGCCTCCAGAGCCTGCGGGTTGATGTCCGTGGCCAGGATCGTCACGGCCCACTCGGAACGGTCGGGAAGCAGGCGATCAAGGAGCATGGCGAGGGAGTACGGCTCTTCGCCGGTGGCGCACCCGGCGCTCCACAGACGGAGCCGCAGGATGCCTTCTGCTCGACGGACTGCGATCAGCGAGGGAAAGACGTGCTGCTCCAGAGCATCGAACGTGGCCCGGTCACGGAAGAAGTAGGTTTCGCCGATCGTGAGGTGACTCGCCAGTTGTCCCCACGCCGGGTTCTCGTCCGACAACGCCTCCAACCAGGCTAGATACCGTTCCGGCGTCGAGATCGAGCAGGCTCGCGAGGCGCGGGCGAGTCCGTGTTCGAGATCGGCCCGGCGATGCTCCGGCAGGTCCAGTCCGAGCCGGCTCGCAACCAATGTCCGAGCCTGAAGCCATACGTCTTCGGAGAGCTTCATTCTTCTATCTCGTCCAGGGCCTCCGCGAGTTGCCGCCCCTCGTCCAAAGAAAGAAAAGTGTCCAGGTCGTGGATGAAAAGAAGACCGTCCGGGAGCGCCACGATTCCCGCGACGTGCGCCATTCCGGGGAGGACGGCGTCCGGTGGCATGACGGCCTCCGCGATGATCTCGCTGACTCCGAGGGCTTGATCCACCGGC
>JBGPYB010000188.1:0-8379 GCA_041493035.1 Vicinamibacteria bacterium
AGCTTCCGCGAGCCTTTGAGGCGCGCGCCGAACGAATCGACGAAGCCGAATGAGCCGCTTTCGAGCCGGAGCACGGCGATGTCGGCCGGAGCGCCCACCGACAGATGCCCCAGCTCTTCGTGTTTGATCTCCCGCGCCGGGTTCCAGGTGGAGCGCCGCACAATATCCTCCAGCGAGAGGCCCGCGGCCATCAACTTGCTCATCACGTTGGGCAGGTCCTTCATGCCGGTGTTCATGCTGCCGATGTGCAGGTCGGTGGAGAGGGAGTCCGGCAGGAACCCCTCCTTGATCGCCGGCACGGCGATGCGCCACGCGAAACTGCCGCCTCCGTGGCCGACATCGAATAGGACGCCGCGCTTCCGGCCCTCAAAGAGGCCCGGGTTCACGCGGCCCGACGCGTCTTGTTCGCCGCGGAGCCCCGAGTACACATGGGTGTAGATGTCGCCGGGCCGCAGCTTCCGGGTCAGAAGCTCGGCCAGCGGCCGTTCGGCCCGGTTCGCTCCGAAGTCGACCATTACCGGGATGTTCGCCTTCGTTCCCGCTTCGACGGCCCGTTCCACGGGAGCCCAATCGGGGCCCTCGTAGTGCGCGGTCTTGACGCCGACGATCAACCCCGGGTGCTTGAGGGCCATCTCGGCTGTGGGAGCCGCCTCCATGTCGGCCAGGTTCTGCTCGAAGGCGCCGCCGCGCATGCCGTTGCCGACGATGTTGAGGAACGCGAGGACACGCGTCCTCGAGCGCTCGATGACGCGCTGGTGGAAGTCCTCGAAGTTGCGCCAGCCGGCGCAGCCGGCATCGGCCACGGTGGTGACGCCGGCGCGCAGCGTGAAGCCATCGGGGTAGAGGCTGTTGTCGCCGGCATAGGAGTCCTTCTCGCCCGTGCCCGCGAACACGTGGACGTGGATGTCCACGAGACCGGGCGTCACGTAGAGCCCCGAGACGTCGACCGTCTTGAAGGCAAGGACCGGGTCGATCCGCGCCTCGACCGCCGCGACCTTGCCTCCGGCGATGGCGACGTCGCGAGCGGCGCTCAGGCCGTTCTTGGGGTCGATGACGTGGCCGCCCCGCAAGAGCAGGTCGTACTTCGGTTCAGCCTGCGCCGAGACCGCGAGGCCCATGACGGTGACGACCGCCCCAACCAGGAGCCCGACCCGTTCACGCTTTCCCATGGGCTCGCCTCCTGGCGGTCCAGCGGGCCGCCCGGTACTCGCCCATGTCGAGTGTGCCGGCCAGCTCGTCGCCGGTCACTCGACCGGAGAAGGCGAAGCCGAGGGCATCGCCGTGTTCCTCGTCCCAATGGCTCCGGATGACGACCGCGTCACCGTTGATCGTCCCTGACAGATCACGCGTCACGAAGTCTCCCTGGTGGGCCCCGTCCAGATCGTTGCCCCGCTGTCGTATGTGAAGCGTGTGGTTCGAGGTGCTCGCCGCGTACTCGATGTGAACATCCCATTGTCCGGTGATGTCGGCCGCCGGGGCCGCCGTGGGCGTGGCTTCCTTGC
Source organism: Vicinamibacteria bacterium (assembly GCA_041493035.1). GTDB lineage: Bacteria > Acidobacteriota > Vicinamibacteria > Fen-336 > Fen-336 > JBGPYB01. The sequence goes on from JBGPYB010000188.1 coordinate 1,503, forward strand.
TCGGAGGGCTCGTGAGAACGGTTACGAGGCGGTCGGCGATGATCTTTTCTTCGCCGGGCATCAGCATGTAGGGCGTGACCGAAACGCCCGTCCCTGCGCCTGGCTTGTCGCCGGCGGAGAAGAGGGCCACGCGGGGGTCGGTGTCGAAGAGATGACGAGCCACGGCCGCGCCGTCGATCCCGAATCGCGCCGCGTCCCATCGGACGTCGAGGGACGGAGTGCGGTTCGAGAGCCCGACCGGTTGGACGACCGATGTCGTCACACCGGCGACTGTCGAGACGCGCTTGGCGATCGAGTCGAGCCATGCGTTCCATCGGGTCCACTCGGCGGTATGGTCCCGCTTGGTCCACATCTCCACGGCCGTGAGCATCCCGATGGCTTCCTCTTTTCCGACCTTCATCGCGCGGCCGGACCCGTGATGGGGCGCGCTCGAGACCCAGGCGGCGCGAACCAGGTCCTTGCGGCCGAGGAGCAGGCCGGCGGACTGGGGGCCGCGGAGGCACTTGCCGCCGCTGTAGGCCACGAGGGTCGCGCCCGCCTGGAGGTGGACGTTGGGGACCGTCAGGATCTCGGCCGCGGCGTCGACGAGGACCGGGACCCCCTTGGCCTGGGCCATAGCGCAGATCGCTCTGGTGTTGAGCGGCCCTTCGTCGGCGTTGGGCCCGGCCAGGATGTACACGAGGGCGGTGCGCGGGCCGAAGGCCGCCTCGAGCTCCCCGGCTGTACCGACTTCGATCACCCGCAGGCCGACCGATCGCACCGCCGCGTCGTAGACGTTGCGGGAGTGCTTGGGAATGATCGCCTCGTCCCTGGGAAAGCCCGCGAGGTTCGGGATGCGAACGTGAAGGTCCGGATTGCCGCCGGCCACGCAGGCCGCGCTCGCGTGGGTGAGCGCCGCCGAGCAGCCGGACGCGACCAGCCCCCACTCGGCGCCCGTGAGGGTCGCGAGGCGCGCGCCGATGGCGTCGGCAAGCTCGTCCAGGTGGACGTAGTGCTGAGCCGCCGCCGTCATGGCCGCGCGCACCTCGGGGAGCATGAGCGAGCCGCTGATGATCGTGTACGTGCCCCGCCCATTGATGAGCGGTCGCACGCCGATCGATTGGTAAACTTCGGGCCCGCTGGGAAGGCCGGTCGCGGCCTTGGCCGCGGCGGCCCCCGGCTCGGCTCGCAGGGAGGCCGGCAGAGCCAAGAATCCCCCTACGAGGCCACCTCGGCGGAACATCTCCCGGCGACTGATTCCTTCAGTGCTCGTCCTCGTCGTCATCAGGGCTCCTCTCCTTTGCGAGATGCGGGATCATACGCCTCTCCGTCCCGAGTATGATGGGCGCCCATGAGTCAGCCCTCTGCCGCGAATCGCGGCCTTGCCTTGGCCGGCTCCCTTTTGCTCCTCGCGGGTCTCGCCGGAGGCCTCCTGGGCATTCGCCCCCTCCTGGCCGCCGGCCTCGTGGGCGGTCTTGCCTCGGTGGCTCTGTCGCTGCGGCGGAACGCCTCCCTCTCGGGCTACGCGTTTACGCTATGGGTACTGACCTTCGTGGCCGCGTCGATGACGTACCCCGAGGCCTTTCGCACCTGGGGCGGATATCCTCTCTCGAACCTGATCGTCCCGCTCATCCAGATCATCATGTTCGGGATGGGGACCCACCTGAGCCTGCGCGATTTTACCCGGGTGCTCTCGATGCCTTGGCCGGTCCTGATCGGCTTCGTCCTGCATTTTCTCGTCATGCCCCTTTCCGGGTGGGCGGTGGCGCACCTCTTCGGCTTCGAAGGTGCTCTGGCTGCGGGCGTGATCCTCGTCGGAGCGGCTCCGAGTGGTGTGGCCTCCAACGTCATCACTTACCTGGCGGGGGGCAACGTGGCTCTGTCGGTGACCATCACGGCCTGCTCGACGCTGGCTGCTCCCATCATGACCCCGCTGGCCGTGAAGCTGCTCGCGGGACAGTACGTGGCCGTGAGCTTCGTGGAGATGATGATTTCCATCATCAAGATCATCATCGTGCCGATCGCAGTGGGGCTCGTGGTGAACCGCGTCCTCCGCGGGCGCGGATCCTGGATGGAGCGGGCCCTGCCCATCGTCTCCATGGGCGGCATCTGCTTCATCATCTCCATCATCACCGCGCTCTCGCGTGACAAGCTGCTCCAGGTGGGCTTTGCACTGATCGCGGCGGTGGCGATCCACAACGGGGTCGGGTACCTGCTGGGCTATTGGGGATCGCGGCTGGCCGGCCTCGCCGAAGCGGACTGTCGCACGGTCGCGATCGAAGTGGGAATGCAGAACGCGGGGATGGCGTCGGGGCTGGCTATCTCGGTTCTGAAGAGCGCCGAGGCGGCCCTGGCACCCGCGATTTTCGGGCCGTGGATGAACGTCTCGGGCTCGCTCCTGGCTTCCTGGTGGCGGGCCCGGCCCGTGTCCGGAGTCAGTTCCGCGGGTGGGTCTTCTTCCACTCCTCGAACACCTTCTCCACCTCGGGGCTGAGCTTCGGGTAGACGTCGCGGGCCCGATATTTCGTCCCGCTGATCATCTCGCGCTTGAAGTCCTCGATGTAGGCGGTGTCCTCGGCGGACTTGATCATGTCGTCGGCGAGCTGGGGCGGGAAAAAGAGCACGCCGGACTCGTCTCCGATCACGACGTCGCCGGGCAGGACGGTCACCGTCTTGATGCGCACGGCCGTGTTCCACTCGACCCCCACCTGATCGGCCATGTACGAGGCATGGGCGCCGGTGTAGTAGACCGGGAAGTCCTTCCAGGGAAGGAACTCGTTCAGATCGCGCAGGCCGCCGTCGATCACCACGCCCACCGCCCCGCGGGACTTGATGCCCAGGCCGGTCACGTCTCCCATGAACGTGGCGTGGTCCACCATGCCGCCGAGCTCGACGACGAGGACGTCACCGGGGCGAGCGTCCTCGCCGGCCCGGATGTTGTACTGGAAGTCCCAGTCTCCCTCCTTCCCGAGGGTCTTCACGGCCTCCAACAAGTCGGGACGAACGGGAAGGTATCGCATCGTCAGGGCTCGGCCGATCAGCTTCACTCCCGGTTGCGTGAGCTTCATGTCGGCCACGAAGCAGTGGTTGTACTCCTTGCCGTGGAGCGCTCCCCATACGGCCTCGATGGGGACCTTCTTGAGGCGCGCCAGCTGCGCGTCGGTCACGCGTGTCCGGGCGGGCCGGAGCACGTCCATGACCGCGCTGAAGGTGTCGCGGGAGGCGCGGATGCCCGGAGGCGCGGATGCCTGGTCGGCGGCGAAGAGGCCGGATGGCGCCATCGTCGCCAGGAAGGAGAGCGTGACGACCGCGAGAGGCTTGCAACCCATGGTCTTCGCTCCTAACTCCAGAGCCGGTCCCAGGACCGCTCGGTGTCCCATTGAGGCGTGGGCTCGAAATAACCCTCGCCTTTCAGCAAGTGCTGCTTGATCGTGTCCGGGTTCAGCTCGATACCGAGGCCCGGCGCGTCGGATACGGTCGCGTAGCCGTCCTTGACGATCGGTTTCGGTAGCCCGGTCAACATGTCCTCCCACCAGGGCACCTCCAGCGAGTGGTGCTCGAGGGCGATGAAGTTCTCGGTAGCGGCGGCGCAGTGCATGTTGGCCATGAACGAGACCGGCGAGCCGGCGAAGTGCATGGCCATGGCCACGCCGCGCTCCTGAGCGTAGTCGCCGATCTTCTTGGTTTCGAGAAGCCCGCCGGCGCTGGCGAGGTCCGGGTGGATCATGTCCACGGCCTCCATGTCCACGAGCTTCTGGAAGTCCTCCTTGAGGAAGATGTCCTCTCCGGTGAGGATCGGGGTCTCGGTCGCGTCCTTGATCTGCTTCAACAGGTGAGGGAGCTGCCACGGCACCATGTCCTCCATCCACGCGAGCTGGTGCTTCTCCATGGCCTTCGCCAAACGGATGCAGGAGTTCACGTCGATGTGGCCGAAGTGGTCGGAGGCGAGAGGCACCTCCATCCCGATCTCCTCGCGTATGGCGGCCACGAAGTCCGAGAGATGGGCGACGCCCTTGTCGGTCACGGCGATGCCCGTGAAGGGGTGCATCACCCTCTCGCCGCCGGTCAGGGAAACCCCCGCCGGCCTGTTCAATGTGCCCGAGATGTCCTTGAGGAGGTCGATCCCGATGTCCACCTTGAGAAAGGTCAGGCCCTTGTCCATGCGCTCCTTGAGGCGCTTCCCCTGGGCGTGCCCTTCATCCAGCTCGGTGGTGTCGGCGTAGAGCCGCACCCGGTCGCGGAACTTCCCGCCGAGCATCTGGTAGGCCGGCACGCCGAAGGCCTTTCCCGCAAGGTCCCAGCAGGCCATCTCGACTCCACAGACGCCGCCCGCCTGGCGGGCGTGGTGGCCGAACTGCTTGATCTTCCTGAAGATCTTGTCCACGTTGCAGGGGTTCTCGCCGATGAGACGGCTCTTGAGCATCAGCGCGTACGTCTTGCTCGCGCCGTCGCGCACCTCGCCGTAACCCGAGATCCCCTGGTTCGTGTCGATGCGGATGATCGGGCAGGTCATGGGCGCGCCCGTGACCACCGCTACCCGAAGGTCCGTGATCTTGAGCTGCGACGGCATCGAGGCCTTGCTGACGTTCTGGACGGCGCCAAGCGCATCGGAGTCGGTGAGCAAGCCCGCCGACGCGACCCCGGCCGTTGCCAGGCCCATCTTCTTGAAGAATGACCGACGGCCCACGAGATCCTGCACTGCGAGCTTCATGCCTGCCTCCCTTGCATCGGAACGTCCCTACGTGATCCGCACGAGCTTCTCTTCACGATCTTTGTCGGCAGTATGCGCCCTCTCTTCTCAGGTTCCGTGCCGTCCATGAGGGAGAAGAGGAGGTCCGCCGCGGCCTGGCCCAGGTCATGGATGGGCTGGCTCACGGCCGTGAGTGCGGGAGAGAAGTACTCGTAGAGAGGGTGATCGTCGAAAGAGACCAGAGCGAGGTCGCCCGGGATTCTGAGCCCGAGGGCGCCCGCGGCTCTCAAGGCGGGTGTCACGAGGTCTCCGGCAGCGACGAACAGAGCGGTGCAGCGGGGCTCGGCGACGAGAAGGCTCTTGATGCTCTCCGCCGTGGTGTCGGCATCATGGAAGCCGGGATACGCGCAGTGATGAACCCTTGGTTCGAGTCCAGCCCCGATCATGGCCGTCCGAAAAGCCTCCACCCTCTCCTGCACGCTGGGAAGGTGCGCCGGCCCTGCGAGGAGCAGGACGCGCCGGTGACCCAGGTCGATGAGATGTTGCGTCATCTCACGAGACCCTCCAGCATTGTCGACATCGACGTAGTAGTGCGAGAAGAAGGGGCTCCTTCCGACCATCACGAAGGGGAAGCCCTTGAACAACAGCTCGGCGAGCTGCTTTTGACCGAACTGTTCGGCGCCGACGATGATTCCGTCGACACGCCGACCCCTCAGGATGGACCTGTAGGCCGAGTCGACGTCCTCTTCCGAGCGAGCGGTTGAAAGGAGGACGTTGAAGTTGCTGGCTGCGGCCTGCTCGGTGATCGCCGTCAGCAGCAGCGGCCAGTAGGCGCTGGACATCGAGTAGTCGCCGGTGTGGGGGATGATGACGCCGATGTTGTACGTCCGCTTGGAGGCGAGACCCTGCGCGGCGGAGTTGGGATGGTAGTCGAGGTCCTCGATGAGTTTGAGAATCCGTCCCCTCGTGTCCGCGCTCACCCCGTGGCCATCGTTCAGGACCTTGGACACGGTCCCCTTCGATACCTTGGCGAGGGCAGCGATGTCTTTGATGGTGAGAGACACGATGTGAACCTTACTTGATCCTGTCGGACACGTCAGGTGTCCCCGCAGTGTCTTCGCGAACCGTCAGGATCTGGTCGGCGGCAACATCGTGGAGGGTCTGGACCGCACCACTCGGCCACTGGACTTGCAGCTCCTTCGCGACGGTGTCTCGGCCCAGCCCGAAATGGACGCGTGGATCGGAGGCGGAGCCGTAGCCCACGGCCGTGTTCACGTGGTTGTACTGTGTCCCGGATGCCGTCGTGACCCGGATCTTCGCGCCGATGCCGTCCCGATTGCTGCGCGACCCGACCGTCCGGATGAGCAGCCAGTGATTCGGCGTCGGGCTCACGTTGTGCCAGATCTCGAGCGGGCTCTCCAGGGCCGTGACGACGACGTCCACGCGTCCGTCGTTGTCGAGGTCGCCGAAAGCGGCTCCCCGGTGGACGGCCTTCCGGGCGAACTCCGGGCCGGCGGAGGCCGAGGCATCGGCGAAACGCCCATCCTTCAGGTTCACGTACACGGTGTTCGCCCGGGCCGCGCGCGGTCCGAAATCGCCCTTGGGGTCGACGACTCCTCCTCCGGCCACGAAAAGGTCCTTCCAGCCGTCGTTGTTGAAGTCGACGATGCCGTTGCTCCACCCGGTGTTCGCAAGTGTGGGAACCACCAGCCCGGCCGCATTCGTCGCGTCCTCGAACGTCAGGTGGCCCAGGTTCCGGAAAAGGGGCATGGTCTCGCCGTCGAGTGCCGTCTGGAAGATGTCGGGCCGGCCGTCGTTGTCGAAGTCGCGAGCGTCCGCCCCCATCCCGGAGATTTCGCCCCCCCGTTCGGTATAGGCGACACCCGCCTTGAGACCGACCTCCTCGAACCCACGGCCATTCAGGTTGTGAAAGAGAAACGCCCGCAGGTTGTCGTTGGAGACGAAGAGGTCCGGCCAGCCGTCGTCGTCAAAGTCGGCCAGCCCGATCCCCATGCCCTTGCCGACGTGGGCCCGGATGCCGGAAGAAACCGAAACGTCGGTAAAGGTGCCGTCGCCGTTGTTGTGGTAGAGGGAGTTCGGTAACCCCTGGTAACCCCGGGGATGGCAGTAGTCGGGCGACTCGGGCCGGTTGCAGATGGGTTCCGTCTTGGGATCCCAGACACAGTAGTTCGAGACGAACAGGTCGAG
>JBGPYB010000126.1:0-13851 GCA_041493035.1 Vicinamibacteria bacterium
ACGGCGGTGGGCTCCGCCCCCACCCATCGCCGTTGAGACAGGATGGCGATGCCGCACTGAGCGAGCAGCAGGACGAGCAGCGGTCCCGGCCGATGGGCCATGTCGGCCGTCGCCAACGTGAAGAGCGCGCTGACGATGAGAGCCATGGCTTCGAGCGAAACCGGAATCGGAACGCGTTTCGATGCCGCGGCTGCGACATAGAGAAGGGTGGCGGAGACGAGCCAAGCCGCCCCAAGGCCGAAGGACACCTCCTTCGAATGCGCACCGCACCAGGCAAGGTACGGCAGGCTGAGGGTCACCCCCGCGATCACCGAGAGCCCCCAACCCAGCCGCGAGGCGCTGTAGAGCGTCGCGGCGGCAAGGGAGAGCGACATCACGAGCAGGGCCTCGGGACGATCCGCTTGCGCGCCCAGCGCAGCCAGGCCCACGCTTGCGACAAGGAAGACGACAGCGAGGGCCACGGCCCGCTCCTTCCGCGCCATCCCGAGAGCGAAGAGCGCGGTGAAGAGGACGATCCCGAACGCGGCAGTGTCGAAACGCTCGGGCCGGAAGAACTGAGCGTACCAACCACCGTAGAGGAAGAGCGTGCCCATCATGGCGAGCGGGGCCGTCTCGGGCCAGGGCTTGCTTCGGTCGAGAACCAAGGCGCCGGCGCCCAGGAGGAACAGGTAGGTGAAGAGAGAAAGAGCCTTGTCCTCGCCGGTCGATAGGAGAACAGGAGTGAGATAGCCGCCGATCCATGCGAGAGCCGCCAGAAGCCGGGCATCAAGCCGCGCCGAGAGAAGGATGGCGCTCGCGGTGACCAGCAGCAGGAGCCCACCTGCGGCTCCGCGCGATATCAACCCGTAGAAGGCGTGGGCACCGTAGAGGGACGTGTAGAGCCCGGCGAGACCGGCACCCGAGAGCCCCTGACCCAGGGGCCGGTACACGTGTCCAAGGAGGCGCAACCCACCAGCCAAGAGAGCCAGGCTCACAGCGCAGCCGAAGAGGACACGGCCGGTCGGGCCGATCCAGTTGTTCTCCCAGGCATATTTCACGAAGAAGCCGAGGGCGGTGACCATCGCCAGAGCCCCGACGGCGACGAGGATCTTGGGACCCAGGTTCGTCGCGAGATCGCCCGGGCGGGACGTCGGTGCGGCCGGTCCCGCGGGCTGGGAAGGTCGATGTGGAGGGAGGTGAGGGGTAGGACGGGGAGCCATCTCGGGCGCCGGTTGAGCGGGACTGGAAGGAGCCGGCGCGGTCGGCTCCGGAACCGGTGCGGGCGCGGAGACCGAAGCCGCTTGTGGCGAAGCCCCGCGGGCCTCGGCCGGCGGGACGGCCGCGCGGACTTCCCCTCGATCGGCGACGACCCTCTTGCCCAGCGCGCCGACTCGCGCGTCGAGGGCCAGGAGATGCGCGCGCAAGGCGTCGAGGTCCCGCGCCACGTGGCTCGCCCGGACCAGCGCGGCGATGGCCAGCACGGGAAACGCGAGGACCAAGCCGAGACCGAAGAGCGCGAAAAGGACCTCCATTCACAACCTCCTGTCGCTTGCGCTGCGGGCGCTCGTGTCCGGGAAATCCTACGAGCCCCGACGGACGCCGTCCGGCTCGCTTGTGACGCTTTCGATTCTGTCTACTCGCGAACCTTGCCGGTCATCGGGACGAAGCGCACCGGCAGCACGCGCCGTTCGGAGAACCGGTTGCCGTGGCGCGTCACGACGACGAGCTCCTGCAAGTCCTCCCCTACGGGGATGACGAGCCGGCCCCCGTCCTTCAGCTGCTCCTCGAGGGGCTCGGGGATCCGCGGAGCGGCCGCGGTGACGAGGACGGCGTCGAAGGGAGCCGCCTCGGGCCATCCCTGGTAGCCGTCTCCGGCGCGGACATGGACGTTCTCGAAGCCCAGGCGCGACAAGCGAAGGGCGGCTTCGCGGGCGAGGGGCTCGAGGATCTCGACGCTGTAGACCTTGGACACGATGCACGACAGAACCGCCGCCTGGTAGCCGGAGCCCGTACCGATCTCGAGGACGGTCTCTCCGCCCTTGAGGCCGAGGGCTTCCGTCATGAAGGCCACCACGTACGGCTGCGAGATGGTCTGCCCGTGTCCGATGGGAAGCGGATGGTCCTCGTAGGCCTCGGCCGCCGACTCGGCCGGGACGAACCGGTGGCGCGGCACGCGGCGCAAGGCCTTCAGGGTGAGTGGGTCCCGCACCCCCCGAGCCTCGATCTGCTCGGAGACCATGCGGTCGCGTGCGCGTGTGTAAGTTCCTTCGTCCACGGGCGAGGGCTCGGCACACGAGAGCGCCAAGGCGATCAGTAGCGGCAAGCGCATGACACGGTGTGCTATGGGCCTACTTCACCACAAACGCCGGTCGCCGTCGAGGCGCCCGGGGTAAGAGAAGTACCGGGATCGTCATCCCTTGCCCACCAGAAACAGAATGCCCATGACGATGAACCCCACTCCCGCCCCACGCTGGATCCATACCTCCGGCACGGCACGGGCCAAAGCCGCACCTACCAGCACGGCGATGCTGCTCGTCAGGACCAACGCCCCAGCCGCGCCCAGGAACACGGCCAGCCGAGAGTGGCCTGACGCGGCAAGGCTCAGGGTGGCGAGCTGAGTCTTGTCCCCCAGTTCCGCGAGGAACACCAGACCGAACGTGGAGAAGAACAGTTTCAGGTCCATTTGAACCTCACTTGGCGGAGCCGGCGCTAGCGGGAGAGGGAAGCCGTCAATACGCCTGGGCGAAGTAGACCTCACGGCCCCTCTGGCCGGTCACGATGCACGAGGCCTCGCGCTCCTCGCCCATCGGGATCACGCGGACCGTGGCCTTCGTCTCTTCCTTGATCCGGGCCTCGGTCGCGGCATCCCCGTTCCAGCCCGCGAGGATGAAGCCTCTCTTCGACGCCATGACCTCTTTGAACTCGGCGTAGGAGGAGACGCGGGTCGTGTTGTCGGCCACGAACTTACGCGCTCGCTCCAGAAGATCCTTCTGCATGGCGTCGAGGATCTCCCTCGTCCGAACGGCCAGCCCCGCCAGGGGGACAAAGGACTTCTCGCGGCTGTCGCGCCGCACGAGGACGCACTGGTCCTTCTCGATGTCCTTCGGGCCGATCTCTAGACGCAGGGGAACACCCCGCATCTCCCAGTCCGAGTACTTGAACCCCGTCTGCTGTGTGTCGCGGTCGTCCAGGTGGACGCGGATCCCGGCTCCCCGAAGAGCGGCCTGTACCTCGCGGGCCTTGGGGAGCACCGCCTCGTTCAAGTCTCCCTTGCGTGGCGGTATCGGGACGATGACCACCTGGTGGGGCGCCACCCTCGGCGGCAGGATGAGCCCCGAGTCGTCGCCGTGGGTCATGATCAGGCCGCCGATCATCCGCGTCGAGGTCCCCCACGACGTGGACCACGGCATGAGGCGCTCCTGGTTCCGTCCCAGGTACTCGATCCCGTAGGCCTTGGAGAAGTGCTGCCCCAGGTTGTGGCTCGTCCCGGCCTGGAGCGCCTTCCCGTCCCCCATGAGGGCCTCGATGGCGTAGGTCCTCAGCGCCCCCGCGAACTTCTCGCTGTCGGACTTGCGCCCGCAGATCACCGGCATCGCGAGGACTTCTTCGGAGAAGGCACGGTAGACGTCGAGCATCCTCAGGGTCTCCTCCTCGGCCTCCGCCTCGGTTTCGTGGAGGGTGTGCCCCTCCTGCCAGAGGAACTCGGTGGTTCGGAGGAACGGGCGCGTGACCTTCTCCCAGCGGACGATGTTGGCCCACTGGTTGAGGAGCACGGGCAGGTCGCGCCAGGAGCGGACCCATTTCGCGTACATCGAGCAGATCATCGCTTCGGACGTGGGCCGAATGGCCAGGGGCTCCTCCAGCTCTTCCCCGCCTCCGATGGTCACCCACGCGCACTCGGGGGAGAACCCCTCGACGTGCTCCTTTTCCTTCTCGAGGAAGCTCTTGGGAATGAAGAGCGGGAAGTAGGCGTTGACGTGGCCCGTCTCCTTGATCCGCCGGTCCATGTCGGCCTGCATGTGCTCCCAGACGGCGTAGCCGTAGGGCCTGATGATCATGCATCCCTTGACCGGCCCGTAGTCGGCCATCTCGGTCTTCAGGACCACGTCCAGGTACCACTGGGAGTAGTCCTGGCTCTTCGGGGTGATCTCCTTCATCGTGCGATCCTTTTCCATCTCTCTCACTTTCGGGGGGTCGGGCCAGCCACGTGGGTTCGCCAATGGGCGGCAAAGCAGGTCAGGGCCTCGCAGCCACGGTGGCCGAGGAGGACCTGGACGAGGCCACCGGCGATGAGGAGGCCGTAGACGTAGAGCATCGCCTCACGCAGGTGGGGAAAGACGAACTGGACGAACCAGGCCAGGAAGACCATGAGGGCCTCTCCGATCGAGTAGCGCATGTTGAGGAGAAGGACCATGCCGAGGAGCGACTGGAGGATCGTGAGGAGGATTTCGTGCCGTTGCATTCCGTCGAAGTGGACCGCGGCGACATGACCCAGGCTCAGGCTGTACACGACGGGGATCATGGCGGCGAGAACGGTCCACTGATTGATGTTGGACGAGACCATGTTCATGAGCGCCATGGGGGCCTGCCGAACCGTCGAGGCCCACTTGAAGGCCGAGACCTTCTCCGGAAACTCGGAGAGGAACGGGGCCACCCATTGGATGAAGACGAACTCGCTGATTCCGATGGACAGCGCCAGCCCCTTCAGGCTGTCCACGAACGGATGGATGACGAGGTACAGGATCGTCCCGCCCAGGACGAAGAGGCCGGCGATCGTCGCCCCCCGGAGACCGGGGCGAAGCGCCATCACCGCGCGCGGAATCGCGTCGAGCTGGTCGGCCTCCTCGTGGCCCTGGGGGGGCATCCTGTTCAGGACGTACAGGTAGGCGACGTAGACGAGCGTCAGGACCAGGCCGTCCCAGATGCTCAGGAACGCTTTCCACCAGACGAAGAAGAAGTAGAGGATCGGCAGGAGGAGGCCCACGACCTCGACGCAGTGAGACGGGTCGAGGACGACCTCGGCGAGCCACTTCCCCGTCTTCCGCCGGTGGGCGAAGGAGGCGACGACGAAGATCATGGGCCAGCCCAGGCCCACGAGAAGGCGGAGGCTCCCCGTGAAGTTGGCCGTCATGTTCGGGACGTCCTGCCGCCAGGCGATGTCGGCTTCCACGGCGAACTCCGGGAGCGTCTGGAGCCAGGCCAGGATCGCGAGGGCGAGGCCCTGGCTCATGAAGAACTGGGCGACCTCGGCTCCCCAGGCGATGACGAAGGCCGAGAAGAGAACCGCGGGAAAGGTCCAGAGAGCCGATGCGGCCCCCTGGCCCCCGGAGGCCGCGATGGCCAAAACGGATCGGAGACGCGTCAGCACGGCGTGGGGGCTCGCGTCGGTTCGTCGACCTCCGCCAGGCGAACGCCGAAACTGTCGAGCCAGGAGTGGCCGGCGAAGTCGCTATCGTTCGGCGTAGGGAAGTCGGTCCTGAAATGGCTCCCGCGGCTCTCTTTCCTGAACGACGCGGCTCGCGCCATCGCCCACGCGACGTCCGCCAGGTTGCGGTCCTCGGCTTGAGCGCGGGTCCTCGGGCGGGAGGAACTGGTGCTTCGAGCCGCGTCCAGGAAGGTCAGCATCTCGCCGAGCCCGAGGGCGTCGCGTTCGAGGCCGAGGCACCGCCACGCCATCCCTCGAAGGGCGTCGCGGCCACTACTTTCACTACCGCTCCGCTCCAGATCCGACACTTCGAACGGTGGAAGGCCCGGGGTGGGGTTCGGGTCGGCGGCCATGGCTTCGGCTGCGCGGGCAGCGAACACCAGCCCTTCCAGGAGCGAGTTGCTGGCCAGGCGGTTGGCGCCGTGCACACCCGTGCCGGCCGTTTCCCCCGCCGCATAGAGGCCCGGAAGCGTGGTGCGTCCCTGGAGATCCGTGGCGACTCCTCCCATGACGTAGTGGGCGGCGGGGGTCACGGGGACCGGATCGCGCGTGATGTCGAGACCGAAGCGGAGGCACGTGGCGTGGATCCGGGGGAAGCGTGTGCGTACCCGATCGGGATCGAGGTGGCGAAGATCGAGGACCACGGGGCCGCGGCCGGCGCGCTCTTCCCGAAAGATTGCCCGCGCCACCTGATCGCGGGAGAGAAGCTCGTCGGTGAAGCGCTCGAGGGAGGCGTTCAGAAGGCGCGCCCCTTCACCGCGCACCGCCTCCGAAACCAGGAAGCGCGGAGCGCCGGGGATGGCCAGAGCCGTGGGATGGAACTGCACGAACTCCATGTCGAGGAGGGCCGCGCCGGCGCGGAGCCCCATCGCCACTCCGTCTCCGGTGGCGACCGGAGGGTTCGTGGTTTCGGCGAAGACCTGGCCGGCGCCCCCGGTAGCCAGGAGCGTGGCCCGGGCCACGACCGTGGTCTCTCCCTGGTCCTCGTCGAGGAAACGACACCCGACGACCCGACCCTCTCGCGTCACGAGGTCGGTCGAGCAGGCGAACGACCGCACCTCGACACCCGGGGTACGTCGAGCCTTCTCCAGGAGAGAGCGCACCATCTCCCATCCTGTGGCGTCGCCCAGGGCATGAAGGACCCGATGGCGCGAGTGGGCCCCCTCGCGAGTGAAGTGGAACCTTCCCGACTCGCGATCGAAGCGGGCCCCCCACGAGGCCAGTTCGCGGATCCGGGCCGGCCCCTCTTCCACCAGGACCTTGGCCGCCGGTGCCGAGACGATCCCGGCACCCGCTCGGATGGTGTCCTCGAGATGCAGGTGCACGTCGTCGTCCGTGGCGAGGGCGACCGCCACGCCCCCTTGGGCATAGCCGGTGTTACTTTCGGTCGGCTGGTCCTTGGTGACGACGAGGACGTGGCCGTGCCGCGCCAGCTCGAGGGCCGCCCGGAGGCCGGCGATCCCCGACCCCAGCACCAGGAAGTCCGTCTCCAGGCTTGTCTCTCTCAACCTGCTCGGGTCCATGCTCAAAACGTCGGATTCTATCAACAAAAAGACCTTGACCACGGCCAGGGCCGATGGTAACTTCCTCGTGGCCTCGCGTTCCGTTCCCCTCCAACTCTCCGCATTTGTCTCTCCCGCAAGGGAGTTCGTGTCATGCGGATTGTCAACGTCGTTCTTGGGGGTAGCCTCCTCCTCGTGCCCGCCGCCGGCCAAGCCAGTGACAGCACGCCGTCCTACACCAACGAGGATCTGGATCGCATCGCAGCGCGACGCGGTGAGACGGGGGCCACGTCTGTTCCCGCCTTTGCAACGGCCACACGGGAGACGAAGCGGGAGCCGGGAATCGCCCACGGCGAGGCCTACTGGCGACAAGAGGCGGATCGCCTCCACGAGAGGCTCCAGCCCCTAAGGCGTCGCGCCGAAGCCCTTCGCTTCCGGATCGAGCACCCGTCCCGGCCGAAACCGACCCATCCGAGCAGCAAGGCGGGCGCCAACCGAAGCCAGCGGCCCGCCTCCGATCCCCTGCCCGCCCTGCGGGAGCAGCTCAGGGAGCTGGAACAGGAGATTCGCGACCGCGAGGAGCACCTCGAGGACCGGGCGCGGAGGGAGGGGGCGCTGCCGGGGTGGCTGAGGTAGCGCCCCCGTCGTGGTAGTCTGCCGGCCGCATGATCGAGATCCCCGTCGACCTCGGGTCCCGCCGGTACGCCATCCACGTCGGCCATGGCTCGGCGCGTCTCATCCCGGAGTTGCTCCGTCCTCTCAAGGGGCGATCCTTCGTCGTTGTGTCGAGTCCGCGCATCTGGGCCCTCCATGGCAGGACCATCGAGAAGCCCCTCCGCGCGCTGGGTACGGTGCAACGGGCCCTCATCCCGGAAGGAGAGCGCCACAAATCCAGGAAGACCCTGGACGCTCTCCACGACGCTTTTCTCGACGCGGGCCTCCGCCGCGACGGCGTCGTGGTGGCCTTCGGCGGAGGTGTCGTCGGCGATGTAGCGGGCTTTGCCGCCGCGACCTACATGCGCGGCGTCGACGTGGTTCAAGTGCCGACGACCTTGTTGGCCATGGTGGACAGCTCCGTGGGCGGGAAGGTCGGCATCAATCACCCCAAGGCCAAGAACTTGATCGGCGCCTTCCACCAGCCCCGGGCCGTCGTCGCGGACCCGTCCTTCCTCGAGACGTTGCCGGCCCGAGAAAGGCAGAGCGGCGCCTACGAGATCCTGAAGTGCGGTGTACTCGCCGACAAGGCGCTCTTCGCGGCACTGGCCGGGGCGCCCACAGCGCTCGTCGGCTGGCCGCGGCCGGAAATCGAGAACGCCGTCGCTTCGGCCTGCCGGATCAAGGCGGAGGTCGTGGAAAAGGACGAGCGCGAGGGGGGGCTCCGGCGCGTCCTGAACCTCGGCCACACGCTCGGCCACGCCCTCGAGACGGTAACGTCCTACCGCCGCTTCACGCACGGCGAGGCCGTGGGTTGGGGGCTTACGGGCGCCGCGTGGATCGCTGTGCGCAAGAGGCTCCTGCCCGAGGGCGACTTCGACGAGATCGCCGCGGCCGTCGATCATCTCGGCCGTCGGCCGCGGGTCTCGGATCTCGAGAGCCGCGACGTCCTCGAGGCGCTCGGACGCGACAAGAAGTCCCGAGCCGGCCGGGTTCCTTTCGTCCTTCCGACGGCCATCGGCCACGTGACGATTCGCGACGACGTGGAAGCTTCAGACGTGCGCCACGCCTTGCGGGTCATGGCCTCGCGCGAAACCCGCCGCTCATAGAAGGCCACTGATGCGAGCGAAGCGGGATTCACTCCCGCGTAGCGAGCGGGGGTTCAAGGGGGTGCGGCGCAGCACCCCCTTGCTCACTTCTGGCTAGGCTAGCAGGAGGATCAGGGCCGCCTTCTGCACGTGGAGGCGGTTCTCGGCTTCGTCGAAGACGACCGACTGCGGCCCGTCGATGACCTCCGCGGCCACCTCTTCTCCGCGGTGGGCCGGCAGGCAATGCATGAACACGGCCTCCGGTGAGGCCGCGGCCATCATCTCCGCGGAGACCATGTACCCCTGGAAGGCCCGGACGCGGGCCTGCGCCTCCTCCTCCTGCCCCATCGAGGTCCAGACGTCCGTGTAGATCACGTCGGCGCCGCCCACGGCTTCCATCGGATCTCGGACGATCAACGGGGCGGGGGTGCCGGCCTTCTGCGCCTCCCGCGCCGCGCTCTTGACGACGAGGGGGTTCGGGTCATAGCCCTCGGGACAGGCCACCGACATCGACATTCCCAGCTTCACGGCTCCGAACATCAGCTCGTGGCAGACGTTGTTGCCGTCCCCGACGTAGGCGATCTTCAGCCCGTCGAGGGCGCCGCGCCGCTCGCGAAGCGTGAAGTAGTCGGCCAGCGCCTGGACAGGGTGCAGGAGATCCGACAGCCCGTTGATCACCGGCACGCTGCCGTGCTTCGCCAGATCCAGGATGTCCTGGTGGGCGAAGACCCGGGCCATGATCCCGCTCACGAGGCGAGAGAGGACCTTGGCCGTATCGGCCACGGTCTCCCCCCGATGGAGTTGGATGTCGTCGGCTCCCAAGTAGAGGGCGGTCCCTCCGAGCTCGAACATCCCGACCTCGAAGGACACGCGCGTTCGCGTCGAGGGCTTCTGGAAAATCATCGCGAGTGATTTTCCCTTGAGCGCCGAGGCGTACGCCGAGGGGTTGGCCTTGACCTTGGCGGCGAGGTCGAAGATCTCTTCGATCTCGGCGCGCGAAAAGTCCTTGAGGGAGATGAAGTGCTTCTGCTTCATGGGCGTCGTCTCAAGCACCGGATCATACGTTCCGGCTTCCGGGCGCGTCAACGCGGGTCGGCGGAAGAAGGCACGCGTGGTATGATCGACGGTTTATGAATCTCCGCAACGTCGCCATCATCGCCCACGTCGACCACGGCAAGACTACCCTCGTCGACGCCATGCTCCAGCAGAGCGGCGTCTTCCGAGCCAACCAGGAGCACCTCGACCGGGTCATGGACTCCAACGAGCTGGAGCGCGAGCGCGGCATCACGATCCTCGCGAAGAACACGGCGGTCCACTACGGAGACACCAAGATCAACATCGTCGACACGCCGGGGCACAGCGACTTCGGGGGCGAGGTGGAGCGCGCTCTCAAGATGGTGGACGGCGTGATGCTCCTCGTGGACGCCTCCGAGGGCCCCCTTCCCCAGACCCGGTATGTTCTTCGGAAGGCCCTCGAGGCCCGGCTCCCCGCAGTTGTGGTCATCAACAAGATCGATCGCTCCGACGCACGCGCCCAGGAGGTGCTGAACGAGGTCTACGACCTCTTCATCGACCTGGACGCCACCGAGGAACAGCTTGAGTTCCCCGTGGTCTACACCAACGCCAAGATCGGCCTTGCCCGGACCGAGCCCGACGGCCCCGGGGAAGACCTGCGCCTGCTCTTCGAGGCCATCCTGAAGCAGGTCCCGCCGCCGGGCGGCAGCCCCGACGCGGTATTGCAGCTCCTGATCGCGAACCTGGACTACAGCGACTACCTTGGCCGCCTCGGCATCGGCCGGATCTTCTCGGGCCGGGTCAAGGTCGGAGAGACCGTCGCCGTCGCCAAGCGGGACGGAAGCCTCCAGACGACCAAGGTGACGAAGCTCTACACCTTCGACGGGCTGAAGCGCATCGATGCCGAGTCGGCCGACTGCGGCGAGATCGTGGCCCTCGCCGGCTTCGAGGGGATCTCGATCGGCGAGACCATCACCTCGGCCGAGACCCCTGCCCCGCTACCGCCCCTCCACATCGACGAGCCCACGCTGTCGATGATCTTCTCGGTGAACACCTCTCCCTTCGCGGGGCGCGAGGGGAAGTGGGTCACCTCCCGCAACCTGAAGGAGCGTCTCGACAAGGAGTTGCTCACGAACGTCTCGATCCGCGTCGAGCCCACGGACTCTGCCGACGCCTTCAAGGTGATGGGACGCGGCGAACTGCAGCTCGCGATCCTGATCGAGATGATGCGCCGCGAGGGGTACGAGCTGGCGATCTCCAACCCCGAGGTCATCACCCGCGTCGAGGACGGCGTCCGCAAGGAGCCCCTCGAGCTCTTCATCCTCGACCTCCCCGAGGCGTACATGGGCATCGTCCTCGAGAAGATGGCCATGCGCAAGGGGAAGATGGTGAAGATGGTCAACCACGGGTCGGGTCGAGTACGGCTGGACTTCCACGTCTCCACCCGGGGCTTGATCGGCATCCGGACCGAGATCCTGACCGACACCAGGGGCACCGCCGTCATGAACAGCCTTCTCGAGGGGTTCGTAGAGTGGCAGGGGGACATCCAGCGGCGCACGACCGGGGTGCTCGTGGCGGACCGGACCGGAGACACGACGGCTTACACGCTCTCCCACATGGAAGAGCGCGGCGAGCTGTTCGTAGGCCCCGGGGTGGCGGTCTACGAGGGAATGATCGTGGGCGAGAACGCCCGGCCCGCCGACATGGACGTCAACGTGACGAAGGCGAAGAAGCTCACCAACATGCGCGCCTCGACCGCCGACGAGGCGGTGAGACTGACGCCCCACCGGGTGCTGAACCTCGAGCAAGCCCTCGAGTTCATCAACGGCGACGAGCTCGTGGAAGTGACGCCGACGGCGATTCGGCTTCGCAAGCGGATCCTAGCCGCGAACGTAAGACCGAAGCGCCGCACCGACGACAAGTAGTTAGACCTAATCAAGCAAGGGGGTGCTGCGCCGCACCCCCTTGAACCCCCGCTCGCTTGTCCCGCGCCGTCTTGCCGTCGCGGGGCTTCGCGGGAGCCTGCCCCCGAATGGGGGTGAATCCCGCTTCGCTCGCAGCCCGTGTCTTACTCCGCTGTTAGGCGAAGTCGTCGGTTCAGGGTCGACAGGCTGACGCCGAGACGCTCGGCGGCGGCGGCGCGATCGCCGTCGGTCTCGCGGAGGGCCAGTTGCACGGCCTCGTCCTCGGCGCGGGTCACGGCCCGGCGCCCCACGTCGGCGAGGGTCCCCGACAGGTCGAGGACGTCGGCGAGTGTGGGCCCCCCCTCATTGGCTCCCGCGAGACGCAGGTGGTCGGGGCGCACCTCGAGGCCGTCGCAGAGGATCACGGCCCGCTCGAGGCAGTTCTGCAGCTCGCGGACGTTCCCGGGCCAGGAGTGATCGCGGAGAACCCGCTTCGACTCCTCCGAGAGTCGTAGTCCCTTCCGCCCCATCTCCCCGGCGAAGCGTTCGAGGAACGCCTCGGCCAGCAGCAGGATGTCCCCCCGCCGGCGCCGCAAGGGAGGGATCTCCACGGGAAAGACGGAGAGGCGGAAGAAGAGGTCCTCTCGGAACTCCTTGCGGGCCACGGCTTCCCTGAGGTCGTGGTTCGTGGCCGCCACGACGCGGACGTCGATGCTGATGGTCTGCACGCCCCCAACGCGCTCGAATTGCCGTTCCTGGACGAGGCGCAGGATCTTGGCCTGAAGTGCCAGGGGAAGGTCGCCGATCTCATCGAGGAAGAGAGTCCCATGGTGAGCCATCTCCGCCTTCCCCACCTTGCGCCCGGTGGCGCCGGTGAAGGCACCCTTCTCGTGGCCGAAGAGCTCGTTCTCGAGAAGAGCTTCGGGGATGGCGGCACAGTTGATGGCAACGAAGGGACCCTTGACGCGGGCCGAGAGCTGATGGAGTGACCTGGCCATCAACTCCTTCCCCGTTCCGCTCTCGCCGAGGATCAGGACCGTGGCGTCGCTTCCAGCGGCGCGCTGGATGGCGAGCATGGTCTCCTTCAGCGACGGGTCTTCCCCAAGGACGCGGGGCAGGCCGAAGCGGCGCTGATACTCCTCCTTGAGGAGCACGTACTCGGTGAGGAGGCGGCGGCGCTCCACCGCTCGGTCGAGGAGCAGCAGCAGGTGATCGGTGTCGACCGGTTTGGTCAGGAAGTCGGCCGCTCCCTCCTTCATGGCTCTCACCGCCTCCTCGATGGTGCCGAAGGCGGTCATCACAAGGACGGGCGTCTGGGGATCGACCTCGAGGGCGGCCTTGAGTACGTCGAAGCCACTTCCGGCCGGCAGACGCAGATCGGTGAGGACCACGAGAAAGCGTGCTCCCTGGAGGCGGCGACGGGCCTCGTAGGCGTCCCCCGCCTCGTCGACGCTCCATGAGCGCGACTCCAGCGTCTTCCGGAGCATGGTCCGGAGCGATTCCTTGTCTTCGACGATCAGGATGTCAGCCACGCTGTTGGAGATGATAGGCCGAGGGCGTGGCGGTCGGTTAGCGCAACCAGCCGGGGAGCGCTCCCTTGCGGCGGGCTTCCTCTCGGAGGTCCTCCAGTGCCTTCTGTGCGGCGGCAAGGTTCGTCTTTGCGGCTGCGAGCTCTGTCTCCGCCTCCACGAGATCGGGGGGCTTGAGCATCGGGTTGAGAGGCAGCTGTTGCGTGCCGTCGATCGGAAGGGGCTGGCCCACTCCCTTTCGGGAGAGGTCGATCTTGCCCTGGGCCTGCCCCACTTCCTTCTGCGCCGCCCGAACCGCAGCCTCGGCCGCCTTCATTCGATCGCGCCAGTAGGCCTCGGCCCCCGCGTCGTCCACCGAGGGTGGCTCCTCGGATCCACCCTCATTGGCGCGGCGTCCTTCAGTCCTCTGCCCTTCGGTCGTTTCTGTAGAGGTGCCTCCCGCGGCCCCGGCCGAGGGTTGGTAGATGCGGCGTCGTACGGCCCGGCCCGCTTTGGGATCAGCCTCCGCTTCGGGGGACGGCGATGGCGACGGCTTCGAGAGGTCGTCGTTGGTGAAGGTTTTCGCCCCGGTCGCGTGCTTGCGACGCGCCTTCTCCTTTTGCGCGAGCTCCTCGAGGCTCTGCGCAACGACGACGGCCGCCGCGGCGGCCGCGAGAGCCACGATCACGATGAGCGTCGCGCCCCGGCGCTTCAAGATCGTCAGTTGGAGGCGACGGGCGCCCCCTCCAGGATCTGGGCGCGCTCGGCGATCTTGGG
>JBGPYB010000121.1:0-14291 GCA_041493035.1 Vicinamibacteria bacterium
CCAAAACGACTATAGCCCCCGGCGCCGCGTGGCATCAAGAGGATACTTTTGCTAACGTTACGGTCGGTGCGCCCCGGTTCCTCGACCTCAGCTTTGACCCTCACGGCACTGGCATCGCTGATCGGCGGATGTGGAGGCTCCGGCGGTGCGGCTCCATCGCCTACCCCCACACCAACCCCGCCGACGTACCACGCCGCCGTGAACGTCTTCTACGACCAGGACGGCAACGGGGTGAGGGACACCGACGAGCCGGCCGTTGTGCCGAACGTAACGGTCAAGATCGGGGGAATCGAGGGCGTGTCGGCTGCCGGAACGGGACGCGTGGATCTCGACGGTGTCGCCGGTGGCACGGATCCCATCACCCTCACCAAACTCCCGCCCTTCTACGCCCAGGGGGCCGCGCTGAGCCTGAACGTGCCCCAGACCGCGGGGGTCGAGGTCTACGTCCCGGCGATCCTTCCGATTGGCAACAACGTATCTGGCCTGTACATGGCATTCGGCGACAGCATCACCGACGGCGATGGATCGTATGACAACAACGGCTACCGCCCCCTCCTTGTCACGAAGCTCCAGGCAGGGTTCAATCAAGGCGCCATCAACAACCAGGCGATCGGAGGCACGCGTAGCAAGAACGGCAAGAACCGGATCGACA
The DNA here is from genome assembly GCA_041493035.1 of Vicinamibacteria bacterium. Lineage (GTDB taxonomy): Bacteria > Acidobacteriota > Vicinamibacteria > Fen-336 > Fen-336 > JBGPYB01. The sequence goes on from JBGPYB010000121.1 coordinate 653, forward strand.
ACTCCCTGGGCTACGTGAAGCCCGCGTACGTGCTGATCCTCTACGGGACCAACGACTGGAACGACGACCAGTGCCGGGACGCCTTCCCCTGCTACACCGTGGACAGCCTGCGCTCCATGATCCGATCGGCCAAGGCCCGCAGGACGCTCCCGGTGATCTCCACCATCCTCCCGTGCAACACGGGGTACGACGCGCGCACTCCCCCCGAAAGGAACGTGTGGGTATCGGACATGAACGATCTCATCCGTCCGATGGCGAAGGAGGAGGGCGCCATTCTCGTGGACAACTACGCCGCCTTCGTGGCGCAGCCCGACTTCCACAAGCTCCTCTTCGACCACGTCCACCCCAACGACGCCGGGTATCAGATCATGGCGCAGGAATGGTTCAAGGCAATCTCGCGACCCGCCGTGGCCGCCGCCGGCACCGACGAGTTGTTCGCGCCGCCGAAGCCCTTCACTCCGCGTCCGCCCGGCTCCTACGGCGCGCCGGGTTGGGAAATCGGGCCGAACGAGGAGTAGAGGTGAAGACGGGGCGTCTCCTCAAGTTCCACCGCCCCGCGGCCGAGATCCACGCCTACCTCTACCGCGACGGCCCGTCGTTCTGCGCCGCGGTCTACGTCATGTCCCACGAGCCAGGGCGACAGAACGAGCCGGTGCAGTCCTTGAGCGGGCCGTCGGAACAGGAAGTCGAAGCCGCGACGCGGAAGTGGATCGAGTCGCGCTACCCCAAGTCCTGACTCTGCCTTCGCCGCCCTCAGCCCCCCGCGACGGCCGTGATGGCCTCGTCCAGCAACCGCACGGCGATGTCGGCGTCCTCGCGGTCGGCCACGAGGGGCGGGGCCAGTCGGATGGTGCTCTTCCCGCAGCCGATGAGGATGAGGCCGCGGCGGAACGCCTCCTGGATGATCTTGAGACGCAGCTCGGGGTGCGGCTCCCGGGTGGACCGATCCTTGACGATGTCGAGGCCGATCATCAGGCCGAGACCGCGGATGTCGCCGACGCACGCGTGACGCCCGAGCTTCGCTCGGGACTGTTCGATCAGGTACTTCCCCACCGTCGCCGCGTTCTCGATCAGGCCGCCCTCGAGGAGTTTCAGCGTCGCGAGAGCAGCCGCGGCTGAGACAGGGTTGCCACCGAAGGTCGTTCCGTGGCCGCCATCGTTCCACTGCATGACCTCGTCGCGAGCCATCAGCGCCGCCAGCGGCATGCCCGAGGCGATCCCCTTCGCCAGGGTGACGATGTCGGGCTGCAAGTCAAAGTGCTCGCTCGCGAAGAGTTTGCCGGTGCGCCCCATCCCGCACTGCACCTCGTCGGCGATGAGGAGGATGCCGTGCTTCCGCGTCACCTCACGCAGCCGCTTCAGGAAGCCGGGGTGGGGGACGACGTAGCCCCCTTCGCCCTGCACCGGCTCTACGATCACCGCCGCGACCTCTTCGGGGTTCACGGTGGAGCCGAACATCGACTCCGTGAGTAGGTCGAGGCACTGGACGTTGCACGTGGCGGGCTCGCGATTCACGGGACACCGGTAGCAGTTGGCGTAGTGGGAGTGGTAGACCTCGGGGAGGAACGGCCCGTACCCGCGCTTCTGGACCAACTTGCTGGCCGTGAGGCTCATGGCGCCGTAGGTGCGGCCGTGGAAGGCGCCGTAGAAAGCCACGATCTTCTGGCGTCCGGTCTTGACCCGCGCGAGCTTGATGGCGCCCTCGACCGCCTCGGCGCCGCTGTTGGCGAAGAAGACCCGCCACGGCCCCGGCCCAGGGCCACGCCGCGTGAGCCCTTCGGCGAGCTCGATCAGGTTGTCGTAGTAGAAGTCGGTGTAGCACATGTGGATGAAGCGATCGGCCTGGGCTTTGATCGCCGCCACCACCTCGGGATGGGAGTGCCCCGTCGCCACGACGGCGATCCCAGCGCCGAAATCGAGGAAGCGGTTGCCGTCCACGTCCTCGACCATGACCCCGCTCCCCCGTGCCGCCACCAGGGGATAGTCCTTGCTGTAGTTCTGGGCCATGACCTTCAGGTCGCGGTCGATGATGGCCTTGGCACGGGGCCCGGGCAGCTCGGTGGCGAAGTGGGGATAGTTCTTGGCCATGATGTCTCCTGGGCGTTAGAGCCCGCAGTCGGTGAGGGTGCCTTCGAGGATGGTGGCGATCTCCTGGAGCTGGGCCTCCGTGACGACGAAGGGGGGCGAGATCATGATCGAGTCGCCGTCGGTGCCAGTGGCGCACCCGCCGCCGGGATACGTGACGAGCACCGCGTCGAAAGCCCGCGCCGCGACACCTTCAGCCTTCTTGTCGGCACGAGGGAACGGCCGGCGAGACGCCTTGTCGGCGACGATCTCGATGGCCATCATCAGGCCGCGGCCGCGAACGTCGCCCACGTGAGGGTGCCGCGTCAGGGGAGCGAGGAGAGCCAGAGCCTTCTCCCCCAGGGTTCGGGATCGCTCCACCAATTGTTCGCGCTCGAGGATGTCGAGGGTGGCCAGCGCGGCCGCGGCGGTCACGGGATTGTGGGAGAAGGTGAACCCGTGGATGAAGCCGCTGCCTTTGGCGACGGCCGCCACCACGCGCTCGCTGGCGAGCACGGCGCCGACGGGCATGTAGCCGCCCGTCATCCCCTTCCCGCAGGTGACGATGTCCGGCGTCACCCCCTCGTTCCACTCGATTCCGAACCAGCGTCCCGTGCGACCAAAGCCGGTCATGACCTCGTCATCGATATAGAGAACGCCGTGGCGTGCGCAGATCTCGCGGGCGCGGCGGGCGTAGTCGTCGGGGGGGACGGCGGCGCCGGCCGATGCGCCCAGAATCGGCTCGGCGATGAAGGCGGCCACGGTCTCGGGGCCCTCGCGGCGGATCACGGCATCCAGCTCGTCGACGCAGGCGATACCGCAATCGGGGTACGTCTTGTCCAGGGGGCAGTGGTAGCAAAAGGGCGCGGGGGCTTCGGGTCGTACCTGAAGCATCGGCTGATAGGGACGCTGAAGGTTCGGTCGGCCCGAAAGCGAGAGCGTCGCGAGGGTGTTGCCGTGGTACGAAATGGACCTGTGGATGACCTTGTGGCGGGAAGCGCCGCCGGTGGCCAGATGGTACGCCCGCGCCAGCTTGATCGCGGTCTCGTTGGCCTCGGAGCCCCCGGACACGAGGTAGAGACGGTTGCAGTCCCCGGGCACGTGGCTCGCGAGGCGACGCGCGTACTCCTCGATCACCTCGCTCGTAAAGTGCGTCCCGTGGACGTAGGCCGCCGTCTCGGCCTGGCGCGCCATCGCGGCGGCCACCTCGGATCGACCGTGGCCGATGTTCACGACCACCGCTCCTCCGGAACCGTCGATGTACCGCCGCCCTTCCCGGTCCCAGAGAAGCGCCCCGGATCCGCGAGAGATGGACCGCATCTCGCGCCCGAGCGGGCGGTGGAAGACGTGGGACTCGGGGTATTGGTAGGTCACAGGAGCACCGGAGCCGCGGGCGGTCCGCGATCAATGGACGATGGTTCTGGACTGCTCCCGCATGAACTGCTGGACGTAGTACAGGCCGCCGGAGGCCTTCCCCGACGAGCCGCTCGCCTTCCAGCCGCCGAAGGGTTGGACGCCGGGCCATGCGCCCGTGGTGGCGCCGGCCCGCCGGTTCACGTAGACGACGCCGGCCTCGATCGAGTCGAGGAAGGTCTGGATCTCGGCCGGGTCGGCGCTGAAGAAGCCGGCCGTGAGCCCATACTCCGTGCGGTTCGCCCAGGTGAGGGCTTCGTCGAGAGACGAGATGCCGGCGATGCAGACGATGGGGACGAACATCTCCTCGCGGAAAAGGCTGTGCTCCTTCGCGAGACCGTCGACGATGGTCGGTGCCACGAAGAACCCGTGAGCCAGCTCCCCCTCGCGCAGGGTCCGCGCTCCGGCCAACACCTTCCCCTCGCTTCGCGCCAGCGCCGCGTACCGCTCGTAGTTCTGATAGGCGCGCTCGTGGATGACGGGGCCCAGGAAGATCCCGTGCTGCGTCGGATCACCCACCGTCAGACCCCCGGTCTTCTCGACGAGAAGCTCCGTGAACCGCTCCCGCACGGACTCGTGCACGTAGATCCGCGAGCACGCGCTGCACTTCTGCCCTTGCAGACCGAACGCGGAGCGCATGACTCCTTCGGCGGCCGCGTCGAGGTCCGCCGAAGGCATGATGATCGCCGGGTTCTTTCCCCCCATCTCGGTGATGCAGGGCTTCGGGTACTCCTTGCTGAAGCGGTGCAGGATCGACATCCCGACCGATTTCGAGCCCGTGAAGAGAAGGCCGTCCACACCGGGATGATTCGTGAGGGCCTCGCCCGTCACGGAACCAGTGCCGTAGACGATGTTTACGGCCCCGGCAGGGACACCGGCCTCGCGGAGGACGTTGTAGAGAGCGAGACCGGTCAGCGGCGTCTCGTGGCTCGGCTTCAGGACGACGGTGTTCCCCGCGACCAGGGCGCCACCCATCGGCCCGCCGGCGAGCGCCACGGGGAAGTTAAAGGGGCTGATGATGGCCCACACACCGTAGGCCTTCAGCACCGAGCGCGTCTCTTCCTCGGAAGAGAACCGCGCCATGGGGCGATCGAAACCGGCGTTCCGCTCCACCTGTTCACAGTAGTAGCGGATGAGGTCGGCCGTTTCGGTCACGTCCCCCATGGCCTCCAGGCGGTTCTTGCCCGCTTCCAGGCTCACGAGGGCCGAGAAGTCGAAGCCCCGCTCCTCGATGAGGTCGGCCGCCTTCCGGAGAATCGCGGTCCGCTCGGTCCAAGGCCGACGGCTCCAGTCGGGAAAGGCCTTCCGGGCGGCTGCCACGGCGCGGTCGACGTCCTCGGCTGTTCCCACGGGAAAATGTCCGAGGACGAGCCGGGTGTCGATGGGGCTCCGGTCGTCGAACTCCTGGGCGCTCCAGCATTCGGCGCCGTCGATCAGGTGGGGGTAACGGTCGCCAAACGAAGCACGGACGCGCCCCAAGGCCTCGTCGTACTTTCGCTTGAAGTCCTCGCTCTGGCCGGCCGCGAGGGTGGCGTACGTGACCCGCTCGGTGGTTGCGCTCATGACTTTTGCTCCTTAGGAATGCTCCGTGCCGACCGACTATTTTATGACGAACTTTCCTTTGGCGCTCGCCGGTACCATCAGAGCGCCGAAGATGAGAACGAGGCTCGATACGTAGGCCCAGAGAACCAGCGAAACCGAGAAGGCCAGTGGACCGTAGAAGGCCTTGAGGTTCATCTGGCCGAGCTTCACCACGAACGCGTATTTCGCCGCCTCCCACGCCACACCGCTCCAGAGGGCGGCTCGGAGCGCCACTCGGCTGCCCACCGACACGCTCGGGATCACGCGATAGATGAGGAAGAACAGGGAGTAGGTGAGCAGGAACGCGGTCGCCTTGGCGGCGTAGCTGGTCAAGGTCGGCCACTCGCGCCCGTAGCTGCGAACGGTGAGGGTGAGGGCGATCGAGCCGAGGGCCACCAGCCCGCCCGCGACGGTCATCAAGAAGGCGAGCGCTCGGCTCCTCCAGAAGTCTCTGAGCGGGCGCCCTCCCCACGCGTGACTGAGCGCCATCTCGACAGGTATGAAGATTCCCGACGAGCCCCAGACGATCAGGAACAGCGAGAACAACTCGAGGCTGCGGGCGAGCTTGGTGAAGCTGCGGATCGACGCGGCGAGGGCCTCCCGATCGAATGGAATGAGCTCCGACAACAGGGGGACGAGGGCCGCTCCCGCACGGCTCCCCTGGAGGCGCTGAGCGGCCGCCACGAGGACGAGAAGAAGAGGGAAGAGACAGAGGAGGAAGTTGAAGGCGATAGCGTTCGTCAGCACCGCGATGTCGCGAGACACAAGCGTGGATGCCACCGAGACGAGGCGACGGAGCGCGCCCGGCTTGGTGCCTATCGGAGGCCTCCCTTCGCTGCGGCCCGGACCCCGCGCTACACACCTCGCGGCCGCGCCGATGGCGGGATTCTAGCCAATTCGGCGGCAGACCGCCTGCGAGTGCGTGGTAGACTCCCCCTCCCTCATGACCGACGACATTCGCGTTCGACTCGCTCGGACGCGCGCCGACTTCGAGGCCTGTGTCCATCTCCAGCGTGCCGTGTGGGGGCTCTCGGATCTCGAGATCACCGGAGCCATCCAGCTCATCGGCACCATACACGCGGGGGGCGTGCTCCAGATCGCGGAAACGTCCGAAGGGGAGGCCGTCGGCTTCGCCTATGCGTTCCCAGCCTCGCGCGGAGGCGTGCTCCACCTGCACTCGGACATGACGGGCGTCCTGCGCGAGTATCAGTCTCGAGGCGTCGGCGCGCGCCTCAAGTGGGCGCAGCGCGAGGAAGCCTTGACCCGCGGGATCTCCCTCGTGACGTGGACCTACGACCCGCTTCAGGCCAAGAACGCGAGCCTGAACCTGCGCCGCCTCGGCGCAACGGCGCCGGAGCTCGTGACCGACTTCTACGGGGTCACGTCGTCGCGCCTCCACCACGGTCTGCCGACCGATCGTCTCGTCGTCCGCTGGGAACTGAAGTCACCCCAGGTCGTCGCTCGAGCGCAGAAGGGAGAACCCGCCCGAACCGTGGCGCCGCCCCGCGACCCGCGGATCAACGACGTCCGTTGGCAAGGAGGTTGGCCGCTCTCGTCCGAGCCCCGACTCGATCTCGAGGCCCCCGAGCTGCTGCTCGAGATCCCCCCCGACTGGGACACCCTCTGTCAGGCGGCGCCTCGCGTGGCCGAGGAGTGGCACGCCATCGTGCGTCGAGCCCTCGAAGCCTACCTGAGCCGAGGCTACGCGGCGGCGGACTTCGCTCCGAGCGACGAGGGGGGCCGCCGGCGACCCCTCTACGTCCTCCGCAAGTCCAAGTAGCGGAGCGCCTTCGATGCGACGGCAACGCGACCTCGGGTCATCCTGGCGGGACTCGGCTCGTGGCCTTGACAAGCCGCGAAGCCGCGGCCTAGAGTCACGCCATCGTCATATTGACCGCGCTAGCGTGGTGAATGGGGAGTGTTTCATGCGCAGAACCCTGGCCTCCGTATTCCTGTCGTTCAGCCTCGCCCTGGTGATGTCGGTCCCCGCGTTTGCCCAGCGGACTACGGGCTCCATCATCGGGACGGTGACCGACGACACCGGAGGGATCCTCCCCGGAGTCACCGTCACCATCAAGGGCGACGCCATCGTGGGGGCACAGACCGACGTCAGCAATGACAAGGGCTTGTACCGCTTCGCGGCCTTGCCGCCGGGGTCCTACACTCTCTCCTTCGCCCTCTCGGGCTTCTCCACCCTCAACCGGCCCGGCGTCCGGGTCTCGCTTGGAGCCACCAACGAAGAGAATGTCTCCCTCAAGGTGAGCACGATGGCCGAGGAGGTGACCGTCACCGGGGAGACGTCGGTGGTCGACACCCAGAGCAACGAGATCAGCACCAACTACGACAAGGACTGGGTGCGCAACGCGCCGGTGCCGCGCTTCAGCTTCTTCGACCTGATCAACGCGGCGCCCGGCGTCAATCAGAACTCATCGGGCGACGCGCGCTCCACGTCCTTCGGCGGCGGCACTACCGACAACTCGTACCAGCTCGACGGCACCGACTTCACGGCCCCGCTGACCGGCGCGTCGTGGCCCTATCCCAACACCGACGCGATCGAAGAGATCGAGGTGCTCTCGCTCGGCGCGCCGGCGGAGTACGGGAACCTGCAAGGCGCGGTGTTCAACATCGTGACGCGCCAGGGCTCGAACGCGTTCCACGGCGACGCGAACTTCTACTACCAGAGCCAGGGCCTCACCTCGAAGAACACGACGCCCGCGGAGGACGGGGGCCTCCCCTACCATCGGGACAAGTTCAACGATGCCACGTTCCAGTTGAGTGGGCCGGTCGTGAAGGACAGGCTGTGGTTCTTCGCCTCGTACCAGTACCAGCGCGACTTCAACTCCCCGGCGGGCACCGACCCTGCGTTCCCCGCCAGGACCCAGGCCGACCGAGTGTTTTTCAAGGCCAACTGGCAGATCGATACAAAGGACAAGCTCCAGTTCGCGTACCACGACGACTACTACCGCATCCCCTATCCGGTGGTCGCCTGCACGGCCCTGAACAGCCCGAGCAGCTGCAACGTGGAGCACGGCCACAACCCGTCGCCCAACCTTACGTTCACGTCGGTGCGCTCCGACAAGACGTACATCGAGGCCCGGGTCTCGGGGTTCTACGGGAAGGACCATTCCGATCCTCTCCAGGGCGGCGAGCGGACCCAGCCGCGCTTCAAGAACAAAGACACGGGGGAGATCACCGGGGGGATCTACTCCTGGTACGACGGCGAGATTTCCAAGACGGCCGCGTCGGCCAAGATCTCCCATTTCGCCGACCACTTCCTCGGCGGGAGCCACGACTTCAAGTTCGGGGTCCAGTACAACCGCGGCGGCCACGACTACGTCACGGGTTACAACGACTACATCTACACCTACGGGCCGACCGCCTACTATCCCGGCGGGTATACCTACGGTTTCACAGCGGACCCCTCCTACAAGGGCGGCAGGGAGCGGACCCTCGGCGTCTTTTTCGACGACACCTTCCGGCTGAGCTCCCGCCTCACGCTGAACGTGGGCGTCCGGTACGACAACGCCCGCGCCAGCTTCGACCCCCTGCCGCTCCTGGACAAGGACGGCAACGTCACGGGCCAGAGCCCCGCCGTGGCCGACCTGTTCACCTGGAACACCGTCTCGCCGCGCGTGGGCTTCAACCTGAAGCTGACGGGAGACGGGAAGACCGTCCTCAAGGGTCACTACGGCCGCTACTACCGCGGCATCATCACCGGCGAGTTCGAGAGCCTGTCGCCGTCGCGGTCCACTTTCTACAGCTTCTCGGGTCAGTACGACGCCAATGGGAACCCCATCGACAAGGCCTTCGTCTCCGACAACTCGCAGCTCAGCGTGGACCGCAGCTTCAAGGCGCCGTACACCGACCAGTACATCGTGCAGCTCGAGAGGGAGCTGGCGAAGAACCTCGGCGTCTCCTTCAACTACATTCACAAGGAAGGGAAGCGCTACGGGGCCTATCGGGACACCGGAGGCGCTTACGCGAAGGTCGCATATGTCGACGACCAGGGCGCCGACCACACCGGCCGGACGATCACGGTGGATCAGCTCCAGAACAGCCTCGAGGACCGACGCTTCGTCCTGACGAATCGCCCTGAGATGTTCTCGAAGTACAACGGCTTCACGGCTCAGGTCACGAAGCGGATGTCGCAGAACTGGCAGATGGTGGCGTCTCTCGTCCTCTCGAAGTCCACGGGGCGCCTCCCCTCGAGCCTCGGCTCACCCATCGACGAGCAGGCCGGCGCCGCCATTCTCGGCGTCAAGCAGTTCGGGCAGGATCCCAACGACTTCCTCAACACCGACGGCCGCCTCATCGCCGACCGGCCGGTCACAGGCAAGGTCCAGTTCATGTATCAGCTCCCCGCCGGATTCCTGGTCGGCCTCAACTTCTCCCACCAGACGGGCCGGCCGTGGGCACGTCAGATCGACGTCACCGACCTCACGGGCATCCCGAAGGCGCTGCCTCTGGCCGAGCCCATTGACGGCAACCGGCGGGTCTCCGACTCGAACATCCTCGACGTGAGGGTGCAGAAGCAGTTCGGCGTTTCAAAGGAAGCCAAGATCGGTCTCTTCCTGGACCTCCTCAACCTGACCAACGACGCCGCCTACGATTCGGTGGGCGACCGACTGGGAACGTCCGAAGGCTTCGGTGTCCCGACCTCGTTCATCCCGCCGCGGCGGTTGATGCTGGGCGCGAAGTTCACGTTCTAGTGAGCTAGCGAGCGCGAGCCCTCGTCACCGACGGCGGCCGGGAGCGAGGGATCGGCGCTCCACTCGCTCCAGGAACCGACGTAGAGGCGCCCGCCGAAGCCCGCGCGGTGGAGTGCGAGCAGATCGTGACAAGCCGTGACGCCGGACCCGCAATAGACGACAGCCTCGGATCGGTCGGCACCCAAGCTCGCGTACCGTTGCCTCAGGGTCTCGGCATCGAGAAAGACCGGCTGCGCCGCGGCGGTCAGGTTCGCCGTGTAGGGTGCATTCCGCGCACCCGGGATGTGCCCCGGGCGTGGGTCGATGGGCTCCACCTCCCCGCGGTAGCGTTCGGGGATCCGGGCGTCGAGCAGAAGAGGGGGCGGAGTCGCCCGCATCTCGTCCTTGGTGACCACGGCCTTGGGGCGCGATCGCGGAACGAACTCCCTCGGCGCGATGGAAGGAACGACCGTGTCAGTGGGCCTCCTCTCGGCCACCCATTTGGGAAGACCGCCGTCCAGGACAGCGACGTCGTCGTGACCATAGGATCGCAACAGGTACCAGAGGCGCGCGGCGACGGCTCCCGCCTGATCGTCGTAAGCGATCACCGTCGTCCCGGCTCCGATCCCCGCCCTGCCCATGACCCGAGCCACCTGTTCCGCCGCCGGCCACGGGTGGCGGCCCGCTGACCCGCCGCGGGCTCCACCTGGAGCCGAAAGGTCGGCATCGAGGTCGAGAAAGACGGCTCCGGGAATGTGGCCGGCCGCGTAAGCGTCGCGGCCGCGGCGGGTGGGGTCGAGATACCAACGGACGTCTACGGTGACGATGCGACAGTTGGTGTCACCGGTGCGTGACGCCAACCACGAGGTCGAGACGAGAGGGTCCACCCCTATTTGGACTTGCGCTGGAGCGCCTTCAACATGGGGTTGTCCACCTTGGTGTAGTCAGCCGGAATGACCCACGCGGAAGCGGGGATGGGTCCCCTCTTGATCTCGGTGACCTCGCTCGACCTGTTCGAGGCGTGTCCCATGACGCTCACCGAGGTGGTGGTCGCCAACGGGAAGCCCTTCATCTCCTTCATCTTCTCCTGCATCTGGCCCATCCCCTTGGCCATGGGACCCATGCTTTGCATCATCCCCTTCATGCTCTCGGCGAACCCCTTGTACGCCTCGAAGGCCTGAACGGGGAATTGCAGCTCGGTCGTGAGGCACTCCTGGGTCTTGGAGATCTCGCCCATCGTCATGCTCCAATCGTCGCAGCTGTACCCGGCGATCTTGCGGCTGGTGCCCAGCTTCCGGACGTCCATCGCCATGGCCCCGCCCATCATCGACTCCATCTTCTTCTGCATGTCCGGGGGCAAGCTCTTCATCTGCTCCTGGGCCTTCTTCACCTCAGGGCTGTTCATCTGCTCCTGCATCTTGGCCGCCATCGCCTGCATGTCAGCCTTCGTGACGACGTAGTACTCCTTCTTCTTGTTGTCCAGGGTCGTAGAGTCGCCGGTCTTCAGGTCCATGAGAACTTCGTGGCCGTCACCGTGGGCCATCCGGATGTGATCGCTGGCGAGATAGCTGGTGGAGATGGTCGGCGGGTTCTTGTCACTGGTGACCTTCGAGATGATGGTCAGGTCCTCGGCCGCCGCGGGAATGCCCGCAGCCATCATGAGTACTGCGAAAGAGTGCGTCGAGAGTCGCATCAATCCTCCTGAGGGGCGCGTTGGCGCGCCACGACGGGCAGGATATCATGCCACTCGCCATGCCCAAGCCCCGGCATCACATCCTCATCTGCACCAACGCTCGCCCCGCCGACAACCCGAAGGGATCATGCGGCCCCAAAGGCGCCGACGCCCTGGTCGACGCCCTCAAGGACATGACCCGCGACCGCGGGCTCCGCGACCAGCTCATCGTCAATCGAACGAGCTGCCTGAAGCACTGCAGCCGGGGGGTGACCATGGTGGTGCAGCCCGACAACGTCTGGTACGCGGGCGTGCGTCTCGAGGATCTCGAGGAGATCTGCGCCTCGCACCTCGAGGGTGGGCGGCCGGTGGAACGGCTCGCCATGCCCGACATTCCGTGGGAGTGAGCCCTGGCTACTTCTTGCGCAGCGCCAGGCGGCGTCCCACCTGAGGGCTGACACGAACCAGCTCGCGGAAGAAAAGGGCGACATCGATGTTGCCGTCGCGAAGGAACTGGCCGACCTCTCGCGCGAACTCGACCACGACATCCTTGCGGCTCGACGCCTCGCGGTGGATGACGGTCCTCTTGTGGATGCGGCCGTCGCCGATGAGGCGCTTGATGAGGCTCACCCGTGACGGGCTCCAGAGCCGATAGCCCGTCTTGTTGCGTGGCGGCTCGGGAATCTTCCCCGCGTAGAGCCAATTGAGGAGGGTCTGCTTGCTGACCTTCAGCTCGTGAGCCACCTCGAGGGTCGTGAGGTACTTCACCGACGGCGAGTATAGCCCGTTCCTTCGTTCCCAGAGTCGGCCGTGAGAGAATCCCACGGCCTTGAAAGGCGCCGGTTCTCAGGAATAGGAGACGTGGGGGCGACGATCCTCCCTTTGGGGACGGGCCCCGCTCGCGTGAGTCGCGACGACACCTTCGAGACCGAGGCGCTGCCCCACATGAGATCGCTCTATGGGACCGCCTATCGACTCACACGAAACGCTCACGACGCCGAAGACCTGGTGCAGGAGACGTTTCTGCGGGCGTACCGCTCCTTCCACCGCTACGCTCGGGGAACCAACATCAGGGCGTGGCTCTACACGATCCTCCACCGAGCCCGTGCCGACGCGCTGCGCCGACGCGGCCGCTCCCCCGAGACCGTGGAGCTGGTGGGCGAGGGGCCGGGTGTCGCCGGGGGCCAGGACCGCGCCGCGGCGGGAAGGGACATCGCTCGTGCTCTTGAGGAACTGCCCGACCCCTTCCGGAGCGCCGTCATCCTCCGCGACCTGGAGGACTTCAGCTACGAGGAGATCGCCGCCATCGTGGAGGTTCCCGTCGGAACCGTAATGTCGCGCATCTACCGCGGACGAGCGCTGCTTCGGAACAGGCTCAAGGGGAAGACACCGTGAGCTGCGAACCCGAGCGCATCACAGCCTACGTGGACGACGCCCTCGACAGGGCGGCGCGCGCCGAGGTCGAGTCGCACCTCGCGTCGTGCGACACCTGCCGCGAGCAGGTGAGCGCGGAGCGCGAGGTGCGCGCTCAGCTTCGCGCTCTTCCGCGAGTCGATCCGCGCGACGGCTTCGAGGACGAGATCCGGCAGCGCATGCGCCGTGCGAAGCCGCGGCCCTTCCGCGTGCTGCTCCCGATGGCGGCAGCCCTGGCGTTGGTCGCCCTATGGGGGCGAGGCGCTGCGCCCTTCGTCGCCTGGGAGCTGGCGCGCGACCACGCCCACTGCTTCTCCCGCCCGCAACTCCCCGCCCAGGTCTGGAGCGGCGACTCTACCGTCCTAGCGTCGTGGCTCGAGGCGCGTGGGAGAAGCGCACCGGTCCTTCCCGACAAGGTCGCGGATCTCGAGCTGGTGGGAGGACGTCTCTGCCCCCTCGCGGACCGATCGGTCGCGCATCTTTACTATGTGGGCGCCGAGAGCCACGTGTCGCTCTTCCTCGTTCCCGGGTCCGTGCGCTTCGACGACGCCTACTCGACCGCGAGCCGCGGCGCGGTCGTACGTCTCTTGCGGGTGGGCACCGCGGTCGTGGGTATCGTCGGCGATCGCGAAGAGGACGTGGCCAGAATGGAGCGGGCCTTCGGAACCACCGTGGCCCGCGCGGAGCCATCGACCCGGGCGCGCTGACCGGTCGCGAGCCTGTTGACCACCACCCGGCCCGCTTGTTACTATTCCCTTTCTCCCGTGGGGCTGTAGCGCAGTTGGGAGCGCGCGTGAATGGCATTCAC
>JBGPYB010000197.1:0-7426 GCA_041493035.1 Vicinamibacteria bacterium
CGGTACAGGCCGCGGGTGGGGAGGGGATGCCCGGTGGCGCCGCTCGACGAGGCGCCGCTCGAGACCGAGCTGATGCCCCGCACGCCGCTGGCAATCGGAACGAGCAGGTTCCCGGCGTTGTCAAAGGCCATCTGCCCGATCGCCCTCTGAAAGAAGATGTCGCTGCCGGGGACGAGCGTCCAGGTCTGGCCGCCGTCTGTAGTCTTGTAGATGCCGACTCCCGCCTCCGAGTCGCCCGAGGCGTTCGGCTCTCCGGTGCCGGCGTAGAGCGTCTTTCCGGAGGCATCGTTCGGATCCATGAGCAGCGAACCGATGGCATTGATGCCGAAGCTGCCGGAAACGAACTTCCAGTCCTGGTCATTGCCGAGCGCATCTCTGGTCTTCCAGACGCCCCCGCCCGCCGCCGCGACGTAGAGCAGGCAGTCGTCTTTGTTGCAGCGCGGGGCGATCGCCATCGCCGTCACGCGGCCGCTCGCCATGTACGGCGCCCCGTCGAAGAGGAACGGATCGAGCACGCCGGGATACCGCGCCCTGCTCGGGCCGATCAACCGCCAGTTGCCGCTCGAATGCGCGCAGGCGTTCAACGCCGCCCAGCCATTCCGGGCGTTCAGCGTGGCATCTCCCGGCACCTCCGCCTCGGGGTACGCTCGCAGCAGGTAGGCTTCGACGTCCGGAGTGTAGTCGGGCCACCGTGATTCGTTTGGCCCAAAGACAGCCTTCTTGTTGCCGCCGGGCTCCCTATCGGGATCGCCTTTCTTGGAGGCGAAACCGCGGGCCGTCGGCGAGCTGGTTGGGGATGTTCGAACCGAAACGAAGGCCGTTGCCACGGCGGCTATACTGAGCACGCCCACGGCGGCCAGGCGCACATACGAGAAGCGCGTATTTGCGTCAATCTTGTTCATATCGGATTCCTTCTGCAGCACTGAAGGGGGACGACCGTTGCCACTCCGCTCCGCGGCCTCGACGAGGCTGCCGCGGTCGGGGGCCTTGAACTCTGATCATGGAGGGGAGGCGAGCGTACTTCCCTCCTCTGGACGGGGTCAAGGCAAATCTGGCGGTCTGGGCAGCCATCTGGGCAGCTGGGCGGCCGCCTGTCCCCGACCGTTCGGTCGCCTGTCCCCAACCGCTATGCTCGGGTCGCGCTGCTTGGTGCGAAGGAGGGGGGAGGATGAGGGTGTCATCCGGTCTCGGGGCGGCTGTCCTGGCGTGGGGTACGTGCTCGGTGGCGCAGGGTGCGAGCCCCGGCGGTGTCGTTCGCAAGGCGTCTCCGGTGGCCTACGAGATCGCCTTTCGGGAAGCGTCGATCCCGATGCCCGATGGCGTGAGGCTGGCGGCGGACCTGTACCTGCCCTCGGGAGGCAAGACGGCCGGCCGCTTTCCGGTCCTGCTCGAGTACCTGCCCTCTCGCAAAGCGGAGTCCCGCGACCGCGACTATCGCCTCTATTCCTATTTCGTGAGTCGCGGCTACGCGGTGGCGCGCGTCGACATGCGAGGGACCGGAAGCAGCGAGGGCCGGCTGATCGCCTACGAGTACACCGACCAGGAGCAGACCGACGGCGAGGCCGTCATCGACTGGCTCTCGAGGCAGCCCTTCTCGACCGGCAAGGTCGGGGTGTTCGGGATCTCCTGGGGGGGCTTCAATTCGATCCACATTCGAGAGCAACGTCACCTTCCGGAGCGACCGCGACAACTTCTACTACGACGGCGTGCGTGCGCCGCCTGTTGAAGGAGGGCGTGCTCGTGGGCGAGAAGGCATGGAAGGACACGATCCCGCGCGACTTCAAGTAGGTGTGGACCCACGGGCGAGGACCGGTCAGCCGCTCGCCGGCTCCTTGCCCGCGATCTCTCGCCAGAGATCGAGGACGCCGAGCTCGCGCGCCCACCGATCGATGTAGGCCCGGTCGACCCCGGGGTTGACGGCCAGGACTCCCGCCGCGTCCTCGATCTGCTTCTCGGAGTGGCCCGCCTTCTTCGCCCACTCGAGCTTCGAGACGATCGTGTCCTCGGGGGAGGCGAGAGCCACCGACATGCCGGGCGACAGCTCGGCCGCCTGGCGCCGCCCGAGCTCCTCGCGGCTGAACGGCCGGTCCTTCCTGACGATGAGGTCGATCTTGAAGGCGCTGCGCGTCTCGATCGCGTTGAACTGCGAGCGGCGGCGCAGCGCGTCCCGGGCCCGGGCGCCGTCGACGTAGAAACCGGCCTCGCCAAGGTTTCGCACCAGCGCGTCCAGCTGCTCCTGGGCGGGGTCGATTACGATGTCGGCGTCGTGGGTGGAGCGGGGGCGCCCGTGGAAGCTGCTGGCAACGGAGCCGGTCACCATGTGTGGGATGCCCAGGCGCTCAAGGGCCCGGACCACTTCGAAGAGTGCCTCCTGCTCGGTGGTCACGGCTCCAGGAGCTCTCGGTCCGGCCAAGCGCGCCGTACGAGATCGTCGCCGTGAAGCAGCCGCGCGAGCGCCAGCATGACCTGCGAGTGGTCGTACTCGGGATGGCGCTTTCGAATGCCGGCCTCGGCCGTTCCACGGGCCATCTCGCTCAGCCGGAACATGACCTGCGCGCGACCGCCGCCGCCCATGCGCCGGTACGCCTCGAGTTGGACCACGTCCGCGTCCGGGCTCGTGTCCGCGGCGATCGGCATGCCGGTAGCTTAGCACTCGGGCTCCCGAGCCCCGCGTCCGGACGCACGTTGCCTGAGGCATCGCCAGGCAGAGGTCATCGGCCGGCCGCGAGACGATGCTGCATGCTTGCGCCCGCATCCTGATGGTCGGCCAGCTCGTCTCCCACTACCGCGTCCTCGAGAAGCTGGGCGACGGGCATTGGCGTCGTCTCTTGAAGTCATGTCCTACTCTGTGTACATGAAGAGTCGTAGGCGCCCAGTCGTCACGGACTCACGTCTCGTGTTACTTTCCCCGTGACCTCCCGCCCACGCAGGCCGCTTCCGCGAATCCGGCCCGCAACGGCCATGGCGAAAGGATGGATCGAAATGCAAGGATCCCGCAGGCGCTTCCTTCAAGGTTCTTCGTTGGCCATGGCCGGCCTCGGTCTGGCCCGGCCGCTCGAGGCGACGCAGCAGCCGCAGGGCGTGGCTCCGTCTGACCGACTCCGTTTCGGCGTCATCGGCTGCAAGGGAATGGGCTGGTCCGACATGAACGCGGCGCTCAAGACGGAGGGCGTCGAGTGCGCTGCGCTCGCGGACGTGGACCAGAGTGTGCTGGACAGCCGCTCGAAGGACGCGGTCCAGGCGGGAGGGAAGCCGCCCAAGCAGTACCGGGACTACAGGAAGCTCCTCGACGACAAGGAGATTGACGCCGTCATCATCGGCACCCCGGATCACTGGCACTGTCTGATCCTGGTGGACGCCCTTGCCGCGGGCAAGCACGTCTACGCGGAGAAGCCCCTCGCCAACTCGATCGAGGAAGCGAGGATCATGCTGGCCGCGGCCAGGAAGTCCGACCGGATGGTGCAGGTCGGCCAGTGGCAGCGCAGCGCGCCGCAGTACGAGCAGGCCCTGAAGGTTGTGCGGTCCGGGGCCCTCGGCAACATCCGCCTGGTCAAGGTGTGGGCCTATCAAGGGTGGATGAAGCCCGTGCCCGTGCTACCCGACTCGGCTGCGCCCCCCGGCGTGGACTACGCCATGTGGCTCGGGCCGGCTCCCCGGAGGCTGTTCAACCCGAACCGCTTCCACTTCAACTTCCGGTGGTTCTGGGACTACGCCGGAGGGTTGATGACGGACTGGGGTGTCCACGAGATCGACATCGCGCTCTTCGCGATGAATGCGCGGGCGCCCAAGTCCATCATGGCCTCGGGTGGCAAGCTCGCCTATCCCGATGACGCGTCGGAGACGCCCGACACTCTCCAGGCCGTGTTCGAGTACGAGGGCTTCAACATGCTGTGGGAGCACGCCACGGGCATCGACGGCGGCAACTACGGTCGGAATGAGGGCATCGCCTTCATCGGCAACAACGGCACGGTCGTGGTGGACCGCGGGGGCTGGGAGCTCATTCCCGAGACGAAGGATGTCGACGGAGAGCGCCGATACCGGATCGAGGCCATCCCGGCCGTCCGGCCCCGCGGCGTCGACGCGGTGGCCCTCCACGCTCGCAACTTCGTGGACGCCATCCGGAAGAACGACGCCTCGATCCTGAAGTGCGGCATCGAGAGCGGAAGCGTCGCGGCCATCAACGCGCACATGGGCAACATCGCCTTCAAGGTCGGCCGGAAGATCTACTGGGATCCGGTGACCGGTTCCTTCAAGGGCGACAAGGAGGCGAACGCCCTGCTCGTTCCGCAGTATCACAACGACTGGAAGCTGCCGAAGGTATAGCCCGGCTCCGAGCGCTACAGCCTGAAGCGGATCGCCGCCACGAACTCCAGCAAGTCGCCGAGGTGGTTCTCGACGACGTCGCGCACGATGGCGAGGTTCACGTCCTCGTACATGTGGACGACCGCGTTGCGAAAGCCGGCCATGAGCTCGAGGCGCCCACGCACGTCTCTCGGGGCGAGATCGAAGTACTCGTTGCGGCGCCGGACCTCGAAGCGGATGCGAGCCAGGGGATCGCGATCGAGAACGATGTTCGGGTGGTTGAGCGAAGCCAGGAGCCTGGCCTCGCGGTCAAAGCGGGCGGGTCGTGCTAGACGACCCGCACGACCGCCCCGTACCCGGCGAGAACCCCGTCGTTCGTGAGGAGGACGAGGGGCTCGGCGAGGCTCTGGGCGACCAGTATGCGATCGAACGGGTCCTTGTGGAGGGGAGGCAGACTCGCGAGCTTCTCGACGTGGGCCCCCGAGACCGGCAGCTCGACGAACCCCATCGAGGCCAGGGCGGGGCGCAGTAGCGCGACGTCTGCCTTGAAATCGGCCTTCCGCAGTGCAGCCTTGATCGCGATCTCCCACAGGCTCGCGGCGCTGTAGAGCACATCGTTCTCCGGGTCTTCCATCGAACGACGCGCCTCCCGGGGTAGGCGACGGCTACTGGCCGCCGCCCAGAGGAGAAGGTGCGTGTCCACGAGCAGCCGCATCAGTCGCCCTCGAAGGAGCGGAGCACGTCGTCGGGCAGGGGACGGTTGAAATCGTCGGGGATCCGGAACCGCCCGTCGAGCACGCCCAGCCGCCGCTTGCGGGTCGTCCCCGCCAGCCGCGTCAGGCGCGCCACGGGCCGGCCTGCCCGCGCGATGACGACGTCCTGCCCCGACGCGGCCTCCTCGACGAGCTGCGAGAGCCGGGTCTTCGCCTCGTAGATGTTGACCTTCTTCATCCATGTTAGTCTAGTTGGTCAGGTCAA
Source organism: Vicinamibacteria bacterium (assembly GCA_041493035.1). Taxonomy (GTDB): domain Bacteria; phylum Acidobacteriota; class Vicinamibacteria; order Fen-336; family Fen-336; genus JBGPYB01. The sequence goes on from JBGPYB010000197.1 coordinate 5,281, forward strand.
TCTCGTCAAGCCCCCCAGCGGGTGCGCGGATCGGCGCGCAGGGCGTCGAAGAAAGGGTGGACGTTCACGTAGACGTCTGGCCGTGGACGAGGCCAAAATGCTATCGTCTACCAAGCGGGGCTCACGAGCGAGGGGCTCGGACACGTTTCGGCCCGGCCCACGAGCCGCTGCAAGCCCATTTCAAGCGGATTCGCTTGGAGCCATGGAGTATCCCTTGACCTCGAATCGCGCGCCTGGAAGAAGCGGTCACTCGTTCCCCGCGGCGACCCTGCTCTCAGTGGCCACTCTGGCCGCCTGTGGTCGCGGCAGCAGTGCCGGCCCACCCATCGGCCCTTTCGCCCTGCCGGTGGAGACCGTGACCCTCGCCGAGCACGGGGTGGAGCAGACGACCGAGTACCTCGGGACCGTGAAGTCGCGACGGTCGACGAACGTGAAGCCGCAGGTCGAGGGCTTCGTGACCCGGATCCTGGTCCAGTCGGGGGATCGGGTGCAACCCGGGACGGCGCTCATGCAGATCGACTCCAGCATCCAGCAGGCCGCGGTAGCGAACCTGGAGTCGCTTCGGGCCGGCCGCGAGGCCGACCAGAAGTACGCCGAGCAGGAGGCGACCCGGCTCCAGAAGCTGTTCGACGCGGGCGCGTCGAGCCGCTCGGAGCTGGAGCAGGCGCAAACGGCGCGCTCCATGGCCGAAGCCCAGCTCAAGGCAGCGGGGGCGCAGATCCGGCAACAGGAGGTGGCCCTCGACTACCATCGTGTGACCGCTCCGACCGCGGGGGTGGTGGGGGACATCCCGGTGCGCGTCGGCGACAGCGTGACGCGCTCCACCGTCCTCACCACGATCGACCAGAACGCCGGGCTCGAGGTCTACATCGCCGTGCCCGTCCAGCAAGCCGCGGCCTTGAGGGTCGGTCTGCCCGTCCATCTGCTCGACGACCGCGGGCAAGTCGCCTCCACCGAGAAGGTCTCCTTCGTGGCGCCCTCCGTCGAGGCGGGGACGCAGACGGTGCTGGCCAAGGCAACCATCGAGCGGCCGGGCACCTTCCGGACCGAGCAGTTCGTCCGCTGCCGGATCGTCTGGACGATGGCGCCCGCCCTGACCGTCCCCCTCGTGGCCGTGAACCGCGTCAACGGCCAGTTCTTCGCCTACGTGGCCGACGACGGGGGCGGCGGAAAGAAGGTGGCGCGCCAGCGGGCGATCGAGATCGGGCCGGTGGTCGGAAATGACTACATCGTGAACTCGGGGCTGAAGGCAGGAGACATGCTGATCGTCTCCGGCGTGCAGAAGATCGGCGACGGCGTGCCCGTGAAGCTGAGCCCGGGCGGCTCGTCGCCGGCCCCGGCTTCGCCCGTCGCGCCCGGCGGGAAGGGCGAATAGCCTTGCTCTCGGACGTCTTCATCCGCCGCCCCATCCTCGCCACCGTCTGCTCGCTCCTGGTCATCCTGGCGGGGGCGATCTGCATCCCCCTGCTTCCCATCGCCCGCTATCCTCAACTGACCCCCCCGTCAGTCAGCGTCACCTCTTTCTACACCGGGGCGAACGCGCAAGCCGTGGAGAGCGCGGTCACGACGCCGATCGAGCAGGTCGTGAACGGCGTCGAGGGCATGACCTACATCCAGTCCTCCAGCACCAACAGCGGGGTGAGCACCATCAACGTCTTCTTCGCGATCGACCGCGACTCCGACCTCGCCGCGGTGGACGTCCAGAACCGCGTCAACCAGGTCCTGGGCCGCCTCCCCGCCGACGTCCGCACCCAGGGAGTCACGGTCACCAAGAACACGGCCGGCTTCATGGGCGGCCTCGGGTTCTTCTCCAGGGACAACCGGTACACCGCTCAGTTCATCAGCAACTACCTGGACCTCTACGTGCGGGACGCCATCAAGCGGGTGCCCGGGGTCGGCAACGTGATCATCTTCGGCGAGCGCAAATACGCGATGCGGCTCTGGCTGGATCCCACCCGGCTGGCCGCCAGCGGCATCACCGCCGGCGATGTGGTGCGGGCGCTGCGCGAGCAGAACCTCCAGGTCGCGGCCGGCGCCCTGGGCGACGCGCCGGCGGACGCCGACCAGACGTTCAGCCTCAGCGTCCGCGTCGTCGGTCGGCTCACCGAGCCGGACCAGTTCGAGAACGTGGTGGTCAAGGCGGGCC
>JBGPYB010000238.1:0-5593 GCA_041493035.1 Vicinamibacteria bacterium
TCGTGGTCGAATGTCTTGAGGTCCGTCTTCTTCCAGCCGGTCGTCGTGTGGCACGAGGAGCAGTTGGCGCCCAGCTTTCCGGCATGGACATCCTGGTGGCAGCTGGTGCACGACTGGAAGGGGATGCCCTTGAACTTGCGGCCGCCCTGCGGGCCCCCCGGGGTCGCCGGCAGAGCGGGATGGCACTTGTCGCACGCGACGCTGATGTGGAGCCCCGTCAGCGGGTAGGCGGTCTTCGAGTGGTCGAACCCCGTGACGGGCTTCCAGGCGTTCTGGCCGTGGCAGGATGCGCAGTTCGCCCCGAACTGCCCCTTGTGGACGTCGGTGTGGCAGGGGACGCAGTCGCGCTTCAGACCTAGAAAGGTCTTGCCGAGCTTGGGGAGATGACAGGCGGGGCACTTGAGCGGAGCATGCCTTCCCGCGAGGGTGTAGCCGGTCAGGGCGTGGTCGAAGGCCCCGATCCCCTTGTCCCCCCACCAGACAAGCTCCGAGTTCCTGCTGCCGTGGTCCACGTGGCACTTGGCGCAGGCCCGGTAGTCCGCACGGGCATGAAGGCCCTGGCCGGCGTCGATCCTTTTCTTCAGGACGTCGTGGCACTCCAGGCACTTGGCCGGCGAGATCCCTTGCTTGGGGTCGTGGCACTTGAGGCAGTTCTGGCTTCCCTCCAGCTTGGCGTGGGGCTCGCTCAGCTCTCCGGGCGAGATCTGGGCCGACGCCGGCCTCGCCAGGAGGCCGAGACCGATTCCGAGGGCGATGCCCGTTACCTGACGGCGGCCCATCCGTACCCCGTCAGAGACGCCACCACGATGTGCACGACCATGAAGACGTACATGACGACCGCGAACGGCTTGTGGATGACGTGCCAGTAATGGAACAGGCGGTGAAGCGCGTCCCAGAAAACGATACGCCGCCGGATGATGGCCTTGCGCCGGGCGAGGCCAAGGAACTCCCCGAAGAGGTCCGGTGGGACGCCTCCGCATTCGCGCGCGAACCCGCGCAGCCGGTACCGCAGTGTGAGGTCGGCGAGGAAGGCGCTGGCGAACGCGGCCACGAGCCCGCGTCGTCCCTGTGACGGGGCGGCCAGCGCGTCGAGCCTCTGGAGGAGGCGCGCGTCCAACCGGAACTGCTGAACGAGGGTTTCGGAGAGAGCCTTGTCCTGCGTCGCGAGGTCCGCGAGGGTCAGCTCTTCCCCCGCTCGCGTACGAGGGATCTGTAGATAGAGGTACCGGCCCAGGACTCCCGAGAGCGCGACGGCGATCATCGACCAGAACGAGAGAGCGACGAGGCCGTGCACCTTGAAGGAGCTGTGGAGGACGACGAGGAGCGGCCCCATGGTGCCGAGGTAGATATGGAAGTCGAGCCATCGGCTGAGAGCGCCGAATCGCCTGAACGCCCGCACTCGCTTCCGCAGCGAGTAGACGAGCATCACAACCATCATCGCGGAGCCGATGACGCCCACCAGCTCGCCCGTGGTTCCTCCGGGCTTCCAGGTCCAGTACCCGGGGTGGTGGGGTCGCTGGGGGATTGGCGTCGTGTAGTAGCTGCTCCCCGCCCAGAGCAGGCCCAGGAGCACCGCGGCCGAGGCCACGTATAGCGATCCCAGAACGATGCGGTAGGGGGTTAGCCCCGTCTTCGTCGCGCTCACGTGTGCGTTGGATCACCCGCCCCCCTTCGAGGGGCGACATGCTGTAACCAGCCAACCGGCTCGAGAAAGGGGGCCTCGAAGCCAGTGCCGTTGTTCGCCCGCGGAGGCTACCGTCAGAAGGGTTCCTGCCGCAGTGAGTCCGCGCACCCCGCGCCGCCTCGCGCGGAGGCGTGCGAAGAGTCGATGACCCGCTTTCGATGAATTCTACGAGGCGACGATTAATCCACGATGAGAGACGGGCTCGCCGGGAAGACGAACCTCGACAATCGTGCCTTCGGGGGACGACTCGGCGATCCGCACGTCGCCGTGGAGGAGCGCCAGGACATCGCGACAGATGGCAAGTCCCAGGCCCGAGCCGCCCGTGCGCCGGGACCGCGAGGCGTCCACGCGGTAGAAGGGCTCGAAGACGCGCCCCCACTCCTCGCTGCGGATGCCACATCCCGTGTCACGCACACGCACGACCAGGCGCTGGGCCGCCGAGGGAGTCTCCGCGTCGACGTGCGCTTCGACCGCGACGAGGCCGTTCCGGCGGTTGTACTGCACGGCGTTCCTGAGCAGGTTGTCGAGGACCCGCGAGAGGAGCCTCTCGTTCGAGTAGGCCACGAGGTCGGGGAACGAGGCGGTCTCGACCGCCACGCCCTGACGCGCCGCGATCTCGGAGGCGCGGGCGATCGCGGAGCGGACGAGGGGATCGAGCGGGATCTCGGTCAGCTCCACGTCCGACCGCCCTTCCTGCGCCCGAACGAGGAGCATCAGGTTCTCGGTCAGATCGCTCATCTCCTCGGCCTTCCTCCCGAGGAGGGCCAGCGTCTCCCGATATTCCTCGGGGGTGCGCTCACGCTTCAGCGCCACCTCGATCTCGCCCCGGATCGACGTGAGGGGACCACGAAGCTCGTGGGAGGCGTCGGCGGCGAAGCGACGGTTGGACTCGATGACGCGCCGGAGGGCCGCGAGCATCTCGTTCAGATGGCGGGTCATGCGACCGATCTCATCGTCGGCCGCCGGCGGGTCGAGGGTGCCGCGGTACTCGCCCCTGGCAATCGCCGCCGCGCTCGCCGTGATGCGTTCCACGGGAGCGAGGGCACGGGACGAGAGGGCGTAGCCCATGCCCGCGGTGACCGCGACGCCCAGCACCCAGACGAGCGCCAGCAGCCGGGCCAGCTTCGCGAGGTCCGCTTGCAGGCTCGCGTTGCTCAGGCCCACCGCCACGACGTAGTCGGCGCCGTCCTTGTGGGTGCGCAGGGCCATCATGCGGCCAGGCCGGCCGGCTGCGTTCACTGAGAAGAGCGGGGCCCGACCCGCCAGCGCGTCGGCCCGTGTGCGGCCGTCGACGAGGGGAGGCGTGCCGGGTGGGAGGCCGGACTGGCGCACCACGGTGCCGTCGGGCGACAGGATCTGCGCAAACTTCTCGGCGTAGGCATCGCGGTTCATCGACTCCGCCGGGAGGTCGTGGAGGTGGACGCCGCGGTCGTCGTCGATCGCCGATGCCAGCTCGGTCCCGGCGAGGGTGCGCACGTCGGCGTCCAGATCCTCGGAGGCGTAGCGCCGCGAGGCGACGTAGATGGCGGTGCTCGCGGCGAGCAGCAGAAGGCCGAACGCAAGGGTCCACTTGAGTGTCAGGCCCGCACGAAAGGAAAGGGGCCTCATTCCGGTTTCCCGCGCCCAGCCTCGTCCTTCAGCATGTAGCCGAGGCCGCGCACCGTGTGGATGAGCCGTGTCGATCCACCGACCTCGATCTTGCGTCTGAGATAGCTCACGTACACGTCCGACAGGTTCGAGAAGGGGTCGTAGTCGCCGCCCCAGACGTGGTCCGCGATCTGCTCGCGGCTGACGATGGCGCCCGCCCGGCGCATCAGGAACTCGATGAGGCGGTACTCGGTGGCGGTCAGCGAGACCAGGCGCCCCGCCACCCGCAAGCGATGGTCCTGCGTGTCGAGCTCGAGCGCGCCGCAACGGAGGATGGCCGAGAGATGAGGCGTGCGCCCTCTCCGGCCCAGGGCACGGAGGCGCGCCAGCAGCTCCTCGAAGGAGAACGGTTTGACGAGGTAATCGTCGGCGCCGGCGTCCAGTCCCTGCACGCGGTCCGTCACGCCATCGCGGGCGGTCAGCATCAGGATGGGCGTGTCGACCTCCGCGGCTCGGATCCGTCGGCAGGCCTCGAAGCCGTCGAGGGCCGGCAGGAGAACGTCGAGAAGGATCGCGTCGTAGCTCTCGAGGGTCGCGCGCTCGACGGCCGAGTCGCCGTCCTCCACCAGATCCACGAGGTGGTTCTCCTCGAGGAGCCCCTTCACCAGGAAGCGGCTGATCTGCGGGTCGTCCTCCGCGAGGAGCAAGCGCATGCCACCCGAATCGTACCGCGGCTCACGACTCGTGGCAGAATATCCGTTTGATCAGGAGGCCGGATGGCACCGCAATACATCTTCAGCATGAAAGACCTGAGGAAGGTCACCCCCCAGGGAAAGGAAATCCTCAAGGGCATCTGGCTGTCGTTCTATCCAGGGGCCAAGATCGGCGTCCTCGGGGCGAACGGCGCCGGTAAGAGCACCCTGCTCCGCATCATGGCGGGGCTGGACAAGGACTTCGCCGGCGAGGCGTTCGCCGCCGACGGCACGCGGATCGGCTTTTTGCCCCAGGAGCCGCAGCTCGATCCGGCGAAGAGCGTCCTGGAGCACGTCGAGGCCGCGGTCGCCGACAAGCGGGCGATCCTCACCCGGTACGAAGAGCTGTCGGCCAACTACACCGACGAAACCGCCGACGAGTTCTCGAGGCTCCAGGACAAGATCGACGCCGGCAACCTCTGGGAGTTGGACCGCCACGTCGAGATCGCCATGGACGCGCTGCGTCTCCCTCCCGGCGACGCCGACGTCGCCAAGCTTTCGGGCGGTGAGCGCCGCCGGGTCGCCCTCTGCCACCTGCTCTTGCAGCAGCACGACATGCTCCTCCTGGACGAGCCCACGAACCACCTGGACGCCGAGTCGGTGGCGTGGCTCGAGCATTTCCTGAAGGAGTTCCCGGGGACCGTAGTCGCCATCACTCACGATCGCTACTTTCTCGACAACGTCGCGGGGTGGATCCTCGAGCTGGACCGAGGGGCCGGTATTCCCTGGGAGGGGAACTACACCTCCTGGCTCGACCAGAAGCGCACTCGGCTCTCCCAGGAAGAGAAGGAAGAGTCGAATCGACAGCGGACCCTGCAGCGCGAGTTGGAGTGGGTCCGGATGTCACCCCGCGCCCGCCAAGCCAAAGGCAAGGCCCGCCTCGCCCACTACGAGGACCTCCTCGCCGAACAGCAGGCCACCGAGAAGCGCGAGGGTCCCGCCGAGATCAGCATTCCGCCCGGCCCACGCCTCGGAGATCTCGTCATCGAGGCGAAGGGGCTCCGCAAGGCGTTCGGTGACAACCTGCTGATGGACGACGTGAACTTCATCCTTCCCCGTGGAGGGATCGTGGGCGTCATCGGACCGAACGGCGCCGGGAAGACGACGCTGTTTCGGATGATCCTGGGTCAGGAGAAGCCCGATGCGGGCGCTCTCAAGATCGGCGAGAGTGTCGTGCTCTCGTACGTCGACCAGGGCCGCGACAGTCTCATCGGCGAGCGTACGGTGTGGGAAGAGATCTCCGACGGAGGCAAGGACTTCATCATGCTCGGCAAGCGCGAGGTCAACTCCCGCGCCTACGCGGCCTCGTTCAATTTCCGCGGTCCCGACCAGCAGAAGAAGGTCAAGGACCTCTCCGGCGGCGAGCGGAACCGCCTGCACCTCTCGACGCTCCTGAAGAGCGGCGGCAACCTGCTGCTCCTCGACGAGCCCACTAACGACCTCGACGTGGACACCCTGCGAGCCCTCGAGGAGGCCCTCGTGAGCTTCGCCGGCTGCGCCGTCGTCATCAGCCACGACCGCTGGTTCCTGGACCGCATCGCGACCCACATGCTCGCCTTCGAGGGAGACA
>JBGPYB010000230.1:0-5763 GCA_041493035.1 Vicinamibacteria bacterium
ACCTTCGCGTCTACATGGCCCAGCTCCGCCACAAGCTCGAGGCGGAGCCAGCGCGGCCCCGCTGGCTGATCACGGAACCGGGAGTCGGCTACCGTCTCAAGACGGACTGACGGGCGGTCACGCGCCGGTCGGGCCAGGGGCACCTTGTCCCGGGGCGGAACCTTTGTTAGTATTTGAGGTTGCGATCGATGCGGGTCGCCTGTGCAGGGAGCAAGCATGAAGCCTGGCATTCACCCCAATTACAAGTCCGTGAACGTCCACTGCGCCTGCGGCGCCGTCTGGACGACGAAAACGACGAAGTGCGAGGAACTGCGTCTCGAGATCTGCTCGAGCTGCCACCCGTTCTTCACGGGTAAGCAGAAGCTCATCGACTCCGCCGGTCGCGTCGAGCGCTTCAACCGCAAGTTCGCGAAGACGGCCGCCAAGAAGGCCGCAGCACAGGCGTAAGGCCTCTTGGACTCGATCACCTTCGAGAAGCTGAGGGACATCGAGACCCGCCTCGGCGAGGTCGAGACGCAGATGTCCGACCCGAAGGTGGCCCAGGATCCCCCCGCGTACCAGAAGCTGGCCCGCGAGTCGAAGGAAATCTCTCCCGTCGTCGAGCGCTTCCGCTCTTACAAGGGAGCACTGGGGGAGCTGACCAAGGTCCAGGAGATGGCCCGGACTGAGTCGGATCCCGACCTCAAGGAAATGGCCCACGAGGAGATGCGCGCCCTCGAGGCAAAGCGGGACGCCCTCGACGCCGAGATCCCGTTGCTCCTGGTCCCCAAGGATCCGAACGACGAAAAGAACGTCCTCCTCGAGATCCGCGCCGGCACCGGGGGTGACGAGGCCGCTCTCTTCGCAAGCGAGATGTTCCGCATGTACTCGCGCTTTGCCGAACGCCAGCGGTGGAAGATCGACGTCATCTCCTCGAACCGCACCGGCCAGGGCGGGATCAAGGAAATCATCGCCCTGGTGGAGGGCGAGCGCGTCTACTCCAAACTCCGCTACGAGAGCGGCGTCCATCGCGTCCAGCGCGTTCCAGCCACCGAGGGGTCGGGGCGTATCCACACCTCGGCCGTGACCGTGGCCGTCCTCCCGGAGGCCGAGGAGGTCGACGTCAAGATCGAGGCGAAGGATCTGCGGATCGATACCTTCTGCTCCTCGGGGCCCGGCGGACAGAGCGTGAACACGACCTACTCCGCAGTACGCATCACCCACATCCCTACGAACACCGTGGTCTCGTGCCAGGACGAGAAGAGCCAGATCAAGAACCGCGAGAAGGGCATGAAGGTTCTGCGAGCGCGCCTCTACGAGATGGCTCTGGAGGAGCAGCAGAAGGCCATCGCTAGCGACCGCCGCAACCAAGTCGGCTCGGGAGACCGCAGCGAGAAGATCCGCACCTACAACTTCCAGCAGGCCCGGGTGTCGGACCATCGCATCGGCCTGACCCTCCACCGGCTGCAAGACGTGCTGGACGGGGACCTGGACGAGGTCGTGAACGCCCTCATCGCCCACAATCAAGCCGAGAAGCTCAAGGAGCCCGAGCCCGTTCGCTGACGGGCCACGGCCTCGCCACGGCTCAACCGTGACGACCCTGGAGGCGCTCGCGGTCGCCAGTCGTCGGCTTGCCGCGGCAGGCATTGCCAGCTCATCGCTCGACGCCGAGCTGCTCCTCCGCCACGTCACCGGCTGGGATCGTGCCACGATTCTCGCTCGCTCCGAGGCCTCCGTCACAGCCACCCAGGAGGCCCTCTTCCTCGCCCTCGTCGACGAACGAGCGCGTCGGCGACCGCTGCAACACCTGACCGGCACCCAGGCTTTCTGGCGTCACGAGTTCCGCGTGACCCCGGACGTCCTCATCCCCCGCCCGGAGACCGAGATCCTGGTCGAAGCGGCGGTCGATCGCCTGCGCGGCCACGAGCATCCGACGGTCGTGGACGTCGGCACCGGAAGCGGCTGCGTCGCCCTCTCGCTGGCCTCCGAGCTGCCCCAAGCCACGATTCACGGAACCGACATTTCCGAGACGGCCCTGGCGGTCGCGCGGAACAACGCCGATCGTCTCAAGCTGTCGGGCCGGGTTGTCTGGCATCAGGGCGATCTTCTCTCCCCCGTCCTCGCTCTTTCCGGCGAAGTCCACATGGTCGTCAGCAATCCGCCATACGTGGACTCGACCGAGGCGTCGTCACTCGCCCCGGAAGTCCGCGACCACGAGCCTGCCCTCGCGCTCTTCCCTCCGGGGGATGCGTACTCGGTCTATCGGCGCCTCATTCCCGATGCGGCGCCACTTCTGGCACCGCGAGGCTGGCTCCTCCTCGAGGTCGGTCAGGGAATGAGCGACAGCGTTGCAGCGCTCTGCGTCGATGCAGGCCTCGAGATCGAGGTGGTCATTGCCGACCTCCAATCGATCCCAAGAGTCGTTGTGGCTAGCCGACCCGCCGGAATGTGAGGCCGCTGACCACGGCTGCGAGCGAAGCGGGATTCACTCCCGCGAAGCGAGCGGGGGTTCAAGGGGGTGCTGCGCCGCACCCCCTTGCTCACTTATTTCTCCCGAGTCAGGACGTGTGCGAGGAGAATCGGAACCGACGTGGTCAGCACGACGAAGACGGCGACCACGTTCGTGACCGGACGCTGACGCGGCTTGGTGAGCTGGTTGAAGATCCAGATGGGCAGGGTCTCCTGCTGGCCCGCCGTGAACGTCGTCACGATCACCTCGTCGAAGGAAAGCGCGAAAGCCAGCATCCCGCCGGCCACGAGGGCCGTCGCCAGGCTCGGAAGCAGGACCCGGCGGAAGGTCTCGATCGGACCCGCACCAAGATCCATGGAGGCCTCGACCAGAGACGGCGCCGTCCGCCGCAATCGCGCGAGCACGTTGTTGTAGATGACCACCACGCAGAACGTCGCGTGGCCGACTACGATCGTCCAGAGGCTGAAGGGAATCCCCATCAGGCTCATGGCTGATCGCAGCGCGATCCCCGTGACGATTCCGGGGAGAGCGATCGGAAGGATCAACAGGAACGAGATGGCCTCCCGGCCGAAAAAGCGGCTGCGGTGAACGGCAAGAGCCGCCAGGGTTCCCAGCACGAGGGCGAGTGCCGTCGCCATCGCCGCGATCCGCAGCGAAAGGCCGAGAGCCGCCCAGATGTCCGGCCGCTCCCACGCGACAGCGAACCATCGCAGCGTGAGCGCCGGGGGCGGGAAGCGGAAGGACGCGTCCTCGGTCGTGAGCGCGTAGAGGCAGACGAGCGCAAACGGCACGTGAAGGAAGGCCAGGACCCCAGCGACGGCGAGACGGAGGGCGACCGGAGCGCGGGGCCCCGCTGGCTCAGAGAGCATCGAACGCACCGAGTCGCTTCGCGACCGCGAGATAAGCCCCCATGATCGTCATGGGGATGAGCGTGAAGGCCGCGGCGAGGGGGACGTTCCCCGCGGTTCCCTGATGGGCGAGGACGGCCTGGCCTATGAAGAGGCTGGAGTTCCCGAGCGTCCCGGGAATGATGAAGTCCCCGAGGGTCAGCGAGAAGGTGAAGATGGAACCGGCCACAACTCCCGGAAAGGCAAGGGGCAGCGTCACACGCCGGAAGGTCGTAGCGGGCCGCGCCCCCAGGTCTCCGGAAGCCTCGAGGAGCGACGACGGCACGCGCTCCAGCGCGGCCTGGATCGGCAGGATCATGTACGGAAGCCACACATAGAGAAACGCCAGGAAGGTCCCAATGGCTGAGACCGAGAGTGACGGCCCTCCGACGAGCGGAAGGTTCAAGACGCTCTCGAGAATTGCCGTCGCATGCAGGCGTTCGAAGAGCCAGCTCACGACGCCTTCCTTGGCCAGGATGAGCTTCCACGAGTAGACCCGGACGAGGTAGCTCGACCAGAGCGGCATCAGTACGGCCAGTGTGAGAACTGCTTTTTTGGTGCCCCGCGCGTAGCGGGCCATGTAGTAGGCCAGGGGAAAGGCCACGACCGCGGCGGCCAGAGTGACTACGGCAGCCATCCCGGCGGTGCGCAGAGCGATATCCAGGTTGGAGGCCGTGAAGAGCTCGCGGTAGGTGTCGAGGGAGACCTGGCGCACGACCTGCCCGGTGAACCCGTCGAGATGGAAGAAGCTCTGGACCACCAGGGCCAGGAGCGAGCCCAGGTAGACGACGCCGAGCCAGACAAGGGGCGGACCGAGAAGAAGAAGGAGGCCGAGGCGCGGGTGCAGAAAGAGAGTCCGCGACCAGGAGCGGGTGGCCCTCAAGAGAGGCGCCCAGTCGGACGTTCATGTTCGGGCCGCCACCCCAGGCGCACTTGGGTTCCAACAGCCGCGCGAGTGCTGGCGTCGCGGTGGGTCTCCATCACGGTCAGGGTTCCCCCACCGGCGATCTCGACGACGTACTTCGTGTGCATGCCGAGGTAGACGGCGTCGACGACGAGCCCGTCGACAACTCGCGTGCCCTCGGCAGGGGCGTCGATGCCAAGAAGACGCAGCTTCTCGGGACGAAGGGTGAATGGCGAAGCGGAGCCCGTCATGGCGCGCGCCGCCTCGCCTTCCACGGAATTCGACAGCCCGACGAAGTCGGCGACGAAGGGAGTCGCGGGGTTCTCGTAGACCTCGACGGGTGTGCCGACCTGCTCGAGGCGGCCTTGAGCGAAGACCCCGAGCCGGTCGCTCATGGCGAGGGCTTCCTCCTGGTCGTGGGTGACGTAGACGAAGGTGATGCCGACCTGTTGCTGGATAGCCTTCAGCTCCGTCTGCATCTGTCGCCGCAGCTTCAGGTCCAGCGCCCCCAGCGGCTCGTCGAGAAGGAGCACCCGAGGTCGATTGACGAGAGCCCGCGCCAGGGCCACGCGCTGCCTCTGCCCTCCCGACAGCGCCGCGGGACGACGTCGGCCGACATCGGGCAAGCGAACGAGATCGAGCACCTCCGCCACGCGGCGCTCGCGCTCGGGACGCGGCACCTTGCGGACGGTCAGGCCGTACGCCACGTTCTCGGCCACGGTCATGTGTGGGAAGAGCGCGTAGTCCTGGAAGACGGTGTTCACGTCGCGCTCGTACGGCGGGAGGCCGGCGGCGGGAATTCCGTGAAGTTCGAGGGTCCCGCTCGTTGGACGCTCGAAGCCGGCGATGAGGCGGAGGCAAGTCGTCTTCCCGGAGCCCGAGGGCCCGAGCATCGAGAAGAACTCGCCGTCGGCGATGTCGAGAGTGACCCCGTCGACCGCCTTGACGTCGCCGAAGTGCCGGCGAACGTCGATGAAGCGGACGGCCGGGACGGGTTGGCTAGCGCCCACCGATCACGGCAATCGTGCTGGTCACCCACTCGCTGTACGGGACGCACTGGCGGCCGCCTCCGCAATCCGCCACCGCTCGGCCCGAAGAAAGGAAAGAAGAAAACCCAGCAACTCGTCCGGGCCCCAGGCCAGTGGGCCACCGGCGAGCTTTTCAAATCCGCATAAAAAGGCAGGGCGCGCTCTGGACTAGCGCGCCCTTGTTCAACGATCAGGAGGATCCAGTGAACCACGAGCAGGAGATCCGCACAAGCGAAGATTGGAGCAAGGACCCTTGGTGGACCGAACACAAGCGGGCGTGGGAGGATGATCTCCTCGACGAATTGCGCGCCGACCGAGGAGAAGAGAGCGAGGAGGAGCGAGAGGAGTTCGATCGGGCCGTCGACTCGATCGCGCAGGGGCAGGGGGCGCAGGCTCGCGCGACCGCTCTTCAAATGTACCCCGAGAAAGTGTGCGAGCGATGCCGCCGAGGGCCGAAGAGCGAGCCACCAGCCCTCCTCTGGCAGTGGGACGGGC
>JBGPYB010000033.1:0-33826 GCA_041493035.1 Vicinamibacteria bacterium
ACCGCGACGGCCGCTACCAGATCTGCGGCCCCAACGCATTCAATCGCTACGGCTACGACGAGCAGATACCGAACCGGATCTACGCTTACAACAACCGCATCTCGGGCGAGAGAGCGATCGGGGGCGTCCAATTGACCCTCATCAAGGTCGCGGACGACCGACTGGGAGAGACCGAAGAGCAGAAGACGGCCGATGGCGAGACCGCCGTCCATTCCTCGCGCGCCCGTACCCTCCTCGACGCGGTCTACGACTGGTCCCGGTTCGGCAGCCTTCCGCGGGCTTACGACTGGATTAGCGCCGACCTCCGAGCTGGACGAGTCCGGTCGGCCGAGCTGGTCCGCGTCACGCTGCGTTACGGCGACGTTGGCGCCATCCGGCGTATCGGCGCGCTGCTCGAGCGCGAGGGCGTCAACGACCGGCAGCTTCGAAGGCTCGCCCAGGATCTCCGCACGCCGAAGAACCCGATCCCCTGGATCCCCGGGCGTGCGCGACGGGGCACCGTCGACCGGCGCTGGGGCGTCGTCTGGAACGACCGTGCCTGAACCGACACGCCTCCGCTGGCACGAGGACCAGGACGCGTTCCGGGACCTCTTGACCCTGACCGCTGCGAGAACTGGATTCCGGGTCGCACTCGTCGAGAAGGACTACTACTGCTCCGTGCTGCTCGAGTATCTCGCCGCGAGTTGCCCGGTCATGATCTTCAAGGGTGGTACCTGCCTGGCGAAGGTGCATACGGACTTTCATCGCATGAGCGAGGACCTGGATTTCGCGATCCCGATCTCGGTTGGCTCGGCGAGATCCGCGAGAAGCCGGCTCGCCGAGGAGCTGAAACGGGCCATGGCCGAGCTCGAACGCCGGCTGCCGGGCCTTCGTACGGTCACGGCCCTGCGCGGAGCGAACAACTCGACCCATTACAATGCCGTCGTTGCCTACACGGCCCAGGTCGGCCGGCAGCAGGAAACGATCAAGATCGAAGCCGGCCTGCGTGAGCCGTTGCTGACCCCGGCGATTCGTGGCGAGGCGCGTACCCTCCTGCTCGGGCCCGCGTCGGATCTCCCGCTCGTCCCGGCCGTGCCCCTCCCCTGCATGTCCTACAACGAGGCCATGGCTGAAAAGCTGCGCGCGGCCCTCTCACGTCGCGGACCGGCGATCCGCGACTTCTACGACGTCGACCACGCCGTGCACCGTCGTAGCTTCCCCGTCCGAGATGCGGCGTTCATCGCCCTCGTGCGGAGAAAGCTCGAGGTTCCTGGGAGCCCAGCCGTCGATCGCTCGGCCGACCGAACCGCGGCGTTGAGGCTACAGATCGGGACGGCTCTCGCGCCGGTGCTGCGTCAGGCGGACCTCGAGAGATTCGATTTGGATCGCGCCCTCGCCATCGTCGCCTCCGTCGCCGAGGCCGTCGAGGGCACCCGTTGACCACCGACATCAACGGCGAAGACCGGCTGGTCCAGCAGACCTTCGCCGTGCGGCGCCACGAAAGGATAGACACGTGAGGCACACGATCTCGCTTCTCACCCTCGCCGCTCTCACAGCACTCGGCTGCGCGCCCAAGACGGATCCGGGGCGACCGCGCCTGGCCCTTGTGATGAAGTCCCTGGCCAACGAGTTCTTCAAGACGATGGAAGACGGCGCCCGCGCTCACCATCAGGCCCACGCCTCCCAATACGACCTGATCGCGACCGGGATCAAGGACGAGCAGGACGTCGGCCAGCAGATCCGCCTCATCGAGCAGCAGATCGCCGACGGTGTCGCCGCCATCGTCGTCGCCCCTGCGGACTCGAAGGGCCTCATACCCGTGTGCCAGAAAGCCGCCCAGGCAGGAATCGTGGTGGTCAACATCGACAACAAGCTGGACGCGGGGGTGCTGACGGAGCGCAAGGTCGCGATCCCCTTCGTGGGACCGGACAACCGCAAGGGGGCGCGGAGCGTGGGGGACTTTCTGGCGCGGCGGTTGAAGCCGGGAGACCGCGTCGGAATCCTGGAGGGAATCCCCACCGCCTTCAACGCCGTGGAGCGCAAGCGCGGTTTCGAAGACGCGATGGCCGCCGCGGGGATCGTGGTGGCGACCTCCCAGTCGGGCCGGTGGGAAACCGCCATGGCGAACCAGGTGGCCGCGGCGATGATCAGCGAGACGCCCGGCATGAAGGCCCTCCTCTGCGCCAACGACAACATGGCCCTGGGAGCGGTGGCCGCCCTGAAGGCGGCGGGACGCGACGAGGTCCTGGTGGTGGGCTTCGACAACATCACGGCCGTCCGGGAGCTGGTCAAGGCGGGACGCATCCTCGCCACGGCCGATCAGCACGGGGACCAGCTCGCGGTCTTCGGCATCGAATACGCGCTCCAGGCTCTCGGAACCAAGGCCACGACCCAGGATCGCGAGACGCCGGTGGACCTGGTCACGGCCGAGACTCTGCGATAGCCTCCGATGAGCGCGCCGCTCTTCGCCGCTTCCGGCCTCTGCAAGTCGTACGCGGAGCCCGTCCTTGCCGACGTCTCCATCGAAGTCCACGCCGGCGAGGTCCTGGCTCTCGTCGGCGAGAACGGGGCCGGCAAGAGCACACTCTCGCGGATCATCGCCGGCCTCACGAGACCCGAGGCCGGCGCCATGAGCCTCCGCGGCGCGCCCTACGCCCCAGGGTCGCGAGCGGAGGGCCAGCGCGCCGGTGTGGCCATGGTCACGCAGGAGCTGGGGCTGATCCCGACGTTGACCGTCGGCGAGTCGCTCTTCCTGGACCATCTTCCCAGGCGGACCGGACTGAGATGGGGGATCATCGATCGCGCCCGCCTTGGTGCGGATGCGCGAACAGCCCTCGGCGCCGTAGGGCTCACGAGCCTCGAGCCCTCGCGCCTCGTCGGCTCATTGAGCCTGGCTGAACGACAGCTCGTGGAGATCGCGGCGGCGCTTGCGCGAGCGGCCGACCTTCTGATCCTCGATGAGCCGACGTCGGCCCTCTCGCCATCCGAAGCGTCGCTGCTCTTCGCGCAGGTCAACCGGCTCCGTGCCGAAGGTCACGGCGTGGTCTTCATTTCCCATCGCCTGGCGGAGGTGGAAGGGATTGCCGATCGAATCGCGGTCCTGAGGGACGGTCGGGTCGTGACGACTCGAGAAGCCCGCCTTCTGCGCCGCGACGAGGTCGTGCGTCTCATGGTCGGCCGCGCCATCGCCGACCGTCTGCGGCGCCAGGGAAGCCCTTCACCTGACCGTGCTCTGCGGACGGTCGGCCTTGCGGGACGCGGCTTTCAGGACGTCACTCTCGACGTGCGATGCGGCGAGATCGTGGGTCTCGCGGGGCTGATGGGGGCCGGGCGCACGGAGCTGCTACGGACGCTCTTCGGCGCGAGCCCGCCCACGGCGGGCACCATCTACGTCGGGGGCTCGGGCGTGCCTTCGCTAATCCGCTCTCCCCGCGATGCCGTGCGCCTCGGAATCGGCCTCCTGACCGAAGACCGAAAGGCCGACGGGCTCTTGCTCCCGCTCTCCGTCGCCGCCAACATCACTCTGGCGCATCTCGATGGCGTGGCTTCCTCCGGCATCGTGGACAGAGAGGGAGAGGAGGCGGTTGCGGCTCGCTTCGTCAATGCGCTTTCGATTCGCTCTCATTCCCTCGACCAGCCGGTGTGTGAGCTGTCCGGCGGGAACCAGCAGAAGGCGCTCCTCGCCCGTTGGCTCTACCGCGACTCGAACGTGCTTCTGGTCGACGAGCCGACTCGCGGCATCGACGTGGGCAGCCGTGCGGAGGTCCATCGCCTCCTGGGCGACCTTGCGGACCACGGCAAGGGCATCGTCATGGCATCGTCGGACCTCGAGGAGCTGATGGCTCTCTGCGACCGCATCCTCGTGATGTCGGTGGGCCACGTCGCCGGCGAGTTCAACCGGGAAACGTGGACCGCCGACCGGATCATGGCGGCAGCCCTGAGCGGCCACTCGGCCGCTGCGGCGACGGCATGAGCAGTCGCCCCCGTGAGCTTCTCGGCCTCCTGATCGTCCTCGCGATCCTGACTCTGGCGTTCGGCGTAGGCACGGGCCGCTTTCTAACCGTCACCACCTTTCGCACCATCGCGAACCAGATCCCCGAGGCGGTGATCGCCGCCGTGGGGTTGACCTACGTTCTCGTCATCGCCGGCATCGATCTCTCCGTCGGCTCGATCCTGGCCCTGAGCAGCGCCGTCCTCGGCGTCACCCTCGCCCGCTACGGCCTCCCGCTTCCCATCGCCGTCCTCGCTGCGCTCATCACGGGCGCTCTTTGTGGAGGGCTGAATGGCCTTCTCGTCGTGCGATGGCAGGTGCCGTCGTTCATCGCCACCCTCGGCATGCTCGAGATGGCGCGCGGAGCGACTTACCTGGTCACGCGCTCGGAGACGCAGTACGTCGGTGAACGGGTCGAGGGGTTGGCCTCGGCATCGGTCCTGGGCCTCTCGATCCCGTTCCTCGCTGCTCTCGTGCTGGTGGCCTTGGCCGAGTTCGTCCTGACGAGGACCGTCTTCGGCCGGTACATGGTGGCCGTCGGCACGAACGAGGAGGCCCTGCGCCTGGCGGGCGTGGATCCACGCCCCCTGAAGCTCGTCGTCTTCGTTCTGTCGGGTCTGCTGGCGGCGCTCGCGGGTGTGGTTTACACATCTCGGCTGGCATCGGCCGATCCCAACGCGGGCGTGGGATTCGAGCTCAGCTCCATCGCCGCCGTCGTCGTCGGCGGGACGAGCCTCATGGGCGGGCGCGGCTCCGTCGTGGGCTCGCTGCTCGGCGTCCTGATCATCGCGGTGCTGGGAAGCGGCCTCGCCCAGGCGGGAGCCCAGGAACCCACCAAACGCCTCGTCACAGGGGCCGTGATCATCGCCGCCGTTCTGGCCGACCACTACAGGCGCGCGCGCCACCAGGCCTCAGCTTGAGTGGGCGGATCGTCGTCGTCGGCAGCCTGAACGCCGACCTGGTGGTAAGAGTCCATCGCTTCCCCACACCCGGCGAGACGGTCCTCGGTCGCGACTTCGCTCTCTTCCCCGGCGGCAAGGGTGCCAACCAGGCCTACGCCGCCGCACTCCTCCGAGGTCGCGTGGAGATGATCGGCGCCGTGGGCGATGACGCGTACGGTGAGCTGCTCACGGAGAACCTTCGATCCGCGGGAGTGGACGTGACGGGCGTTCGGCGCCACTCCATTTCCACGGGTGTTGCCCTCATCAGCGTGGATGAGGGCGGCCAGAACGAGATCGTCGTTGCCGCGGGGGCGAACAGCCTCCTGAGTCCGGAACATGTGACGCTTCAACGCGACCGCTTCGCGGCCGCGGCTGTGCTTCTCGTGCAGCTCGAGGTGCCCCTGCCCGCGGTCAGGGCGGCCATGGAACTGGCCCGAGAGGCCGGGGCTTGCGTGATTCTGGATCCGGCCCCGGTCGTCGGCGGAGCCGAGAGCCTGCTCGCCCTGGCCGACTACGTCACGCCGAACGAGTCCGAGCTCGCCGAGCTCGCCAAGGCCGAGGGAGTCGCCCGTTCCTACGACGAGGCCACCGCCCAGGCCCGCGTCGTTCTGTCGTGCGGGGCGAAGCACGTCGTCGCCAAGCTGGGGTCCCGGGGCGCCCTTCTTGTTTCGAGCGACCGTGAAGCGCCTTGGCCCGCGATTCCGGTCGTCCCCGTGGACACGACCGCGGCGGGAGACGTCTGGAACGGCGCCTTCGCGACGGCTCTCGCGGAGGGACGATCTGTGAACGACGCGGGGACGTTCGCGAACGCCGCCGCGGCCTTTTCGGTGACGCGACGCGGGGCGCAGCCGGCCATGCCGACTCGCGACGAGCTCGACGTCTGGTCGAAAGGCCATGAGCAAGGGAGGAACGAGTGATGCTGCGGAGAAGGGTGGCCGTTGCCGCATTGACCATTGGGACGCTCGTCGCGACGGGAGCCGGGGCCGAGACCCACCGGATCTCCCTCGCCGCCCTCGAAGACAAAGTGCGCGGCGGCTGGGCGGGACAGATGATCGGCGTTTCTTACGGAGCGCCCAGCGAGTTTCAATCGAAAGGGAAGATCATCGACGGGAACCTGAACAAATATCGGGACTGGTCGCCGGAGCGCCTCAAGAACGCCATCGATCAGGACGACCTCTACGTGGAGATGACGTTCGCCGAGGTCATGGACACGGTCGGCCTCGACGCCACGTCGGAGGAGTATGGCGAGATGTTCAAGGACTCGAAGTACGATCTCTGGCACGCGAACGCTGGCGCGCGCCGCGCGCTGAACCGCGGGATCAAAGCCCCGTGGTCGGGACACCCCAAGTACAACCTCCACGCCAACGACATCGACTTCCAGATCGAGTCGGACTTCATCGGCCTCATGACGCCCGGCCTGCCCCAGGAGGCGAACAAGTACGCGGATCGCGTGGGGCGCGTGATGAACTGGGGAGACGGCCTCTACGGCGGCATGTTCTTCGGCGGGATGTACGCCGCCGCGTTCTTCGAGAGCGACCCGCGGCGCGTGGTGGAGCGCGGTCTCCTATCCATCCCTGCGGCGAGCGGATACGCGCAGGTGATCCGGGATGTCCTGGCCTGGTCGGCCGAGCACCCCGAGGATTGGACGAAGACCTGGCGGCTCATCGAGGAGAAGTGGGACAAAGACGATCCTTGCCCCGACGGCGCCCTCGATCCCTTCAACATCGACGCTCGACTGAACGGCGCCTACGTGGCCCTGGGCCTGCTCTACGGCAAGGGTGATTTCACCAGGACTCTCGATGTGTCGACCCGCGCCGGGCAAGACTCCGACTGCAACCCGTCGAGCGCCGCCGGCATCCTCGGCGTCATCCTCGGCTACGAGAAGATCCCCGAAACCTGGAAGAGCGGGATCCCGGCTCTCGCCGACACGCGGTTCGCATACACCCGCTATTCGTTCAACGAAATCGTGGCGTCCACGCTGGCCCGAGCCATGAAGGTGATTGAAGGCTCAGGAGGAAGGGTCACGAGCGGCGACATCGAGATCCCCGCGCAGGCACCGCAATCCCCGCCCCTCGAGCAGTGGGATCCCGGTCGCCCCGTTCAGCGGATCCCCTACAGCGATCCCCGCTGGAATTGGAAAGGGGCGTGGAAGGATGGCCTGTTCAAGCACGCATGGGGCGAGAACCGCTTCAAGCAGGCGGGAGGCTCCGGCGACGAAGTGAGCTTCGCCTTCGACGGCACGGGAGTGGCGATCGTGGGACGTTGCCTGCAAGACGGGGGACGTGCCGACGTCTACCTGGATGGCGCCAAGGCCGACGATCTCGACGCTTGGATCCCGGAGCGGACGAACGACAACGACTACTGGCACGTTACGGGTCTGGCGCCAGGACGCCACACGGTGCGTCTCGTGGTGCGCGGGGACGCCGATCCGCGCTCCACGGGACACGAGATCCAGATCGAACGCGCGATCGTCTACGCGCCGCGGTGAGAGCTGTGGACGTTCTCTCCGTTTCGGAAGGTGGCGGTGACGTGGAGGTGGTCGTCGAGGAGGGCGAGGTCGGCGTCCTTCCCGGGAGCGAGCGTCCCCTTGGACTCGAGCCCCAGAACCCTCGCGGGAACCTCGCTCGCCATCCGGCACGCTTCCGACACGCTGCTCCCTGCCCACTCCACCACGTTCCTCACCGCCTGGTCCATGCTCAACACCGATCCCGCCAGCTTCCCGTCGGGAAGCTTCGCCAGAGTCTCGTCCACGAGGATGTCTCGTCCGTCCAACTGGTACACCCCAGGCTCCATCCCCGCTCCCGCGATCGAGTCGGTCACGAGAGCCACTCGCTCCGCTCCCTTCGCCTTCACCGCCAGTCGCACACTGGCAGGATGGCAGTGGACTCCGTCGGCGATGAGCCCCACCGTCACACGGTCGTCCACGAGAGCCGCTCCCACCGCCCCAGGCGCACGGTGGCTGAACCCAGACATGGCGTTGAACAGGTGCGTCGCCATCTCCGCCCCAGCGTCGATCCCGCGGATGAATTCGTCGTACGTGGCGTCGGTGTGGCCGAGGCTCACCACGACACCCTGGGCGCGAAGGCGACGGATCCGGTCCAGCCCCCCAGCCTCCTCGGGCGCCAGCGTCACGAGGCGCAGAACCCCCGCGGTCAGGAACGGCTCGAAGATCTCCTCGCTCGCTCCCTCGATGGCACTCGCACGGTGCGCTCCCGCTCGCCTCTTGGACAAAAACGGCCCCTCCAGGTGCAACCCCAAAGGCACCGCCCCGAACGTCTCCCGCCCCGTCACGAACGCCTCGCACGCCCTTGGGTAGATCTCCGCCGCAGAGCTCACCAGCGTCGGCAAAAACGACGTCACACCCGTCGCAGGTAGCTCCCGCGACAGGTGCCGGATCGCCTCCGCAGTGTCGCTCACCTCCACCCCGAATCCCCCGTTCACCTGCAAGTCGATGAACCCCGCAGACACGATGGCTGTTTCGTACACCGTCGCAGGAAGGTCCAGTCCCCCACTCCCTCGTACCACCTCGACGATCCGACCACCTCGAACCACAACCGCTCCAGGAACAAGCCCACATCCCAAAGCCAAGAGACCCCTCACCCCAAACAGCCCCTCCGCCCCTCGAACCTCACCCCCCGTCAACATCACTCCATCCTTCGGCCCAGCCGCGACCGCAGCGCGGCGGTCGTCCAGGTTCTCCACGAAGTTGAATTCAAATCCAAGAGCGCGAACTTGCACCTGGAACCGGCGCCCGCCCAATTGGTGGTCATTACCACCTGAAGAATAGCGAGGTGAGTCCGCGGGGTCAAGACCAAACTCGGGAGTCCCCGGTCTTGCCCTTGGAAGAGTTCAGGTTCCCCGGCACGAGGCCATGCCCCAGCCCACCCCGGCGAAGCCTGCGGGCGCTCAAGATCGAACAGGTGGTCATGACACCCTCCCTGCGGAGGAGGGCCTGCTCATGTTCGGAAAACTGTACGGGGAGCACCCGATCACGGTGTTTGTGGCGCGAATTTTTCCCTCGGGCTGAGAATCAGCGTCTGATACCGATCGGCCACGAGCCCGGCGAAGCGCCATCGTTCCTGACCGAGCCGAACCTCCACGATCACCGGCCCCGAGTGCTCGCCCAGCCCGAACAGAACGCGCAGATCGTTCTGGGACAGGTAGCCGCCGCCCGAGCGCACCTCCCGGACCTGGCGTCGTCCGCCCGCTTCGAGCGTGACCCGCGCGCCGATACAGAAAGGATTCGCCCCTTCCTTTTGCAGACGGAAGCCCGCCCAGTGGTGACCCGTGTGCTGCCGGTTCTCGAGAAGCGTCGGAACGTCGTCGACGTTGCTGATGACCAGGTCCGGATCGCCGTCGTTGTCCAGGTCCCCGACCGCGAGTCCGCGACTCGACTTCCGGACCTGCAACCCCGCGCCAGCGGTCTCGGAGACGTCGCGGAAGCGTCCGGCCTCGTTCACGAAGAACTGGTTCTTCTGACGGTACGTCTCGTTCAGGTCGGGAGAGTCGTCCACCTGGGCGTAGATGTGCCCGTTGGCGATGAAAAGGTCGAGGGCGCCGTCGAGGTCCGCGTCGAAGAACGCCGTCCCCCAACCCATGGGCTGGAAGGTCGGCGCGGCCAAACCCGCGGCCTGGGTTGCATCCTCGAACTGTCCGTTGCCGAGATTCCGATAGAGAGTCTTGACGTCGTGGGCAAACGTCGTGAGGACGAAGTCCATGAAGCCGTCGTTGTCGTAGTCTCCCGCGTCGATGCCCATCCCCGCCTGGGCGCGGGCCTCGGCGTTGAGCGCCACGCCGGCCAGGAGGCCGACACTCTCGAAGTTTCCGTTCCCGCGGTTCCTGTAGAGGAAGTTGGGGCCGGAGTCGTTGGCGACGAAGAGATCGGGCCAGCCGTCGTTGTCGTAGTCCGTGGCGACGACGCCGAAACCGTACGACCCCGCCTTGTCGGTGAGACCGCGGGCATCGGTGGCCTCGGCGAACGTCCCGTCCCCCTTGTTCTCGAAGAAGATGTCCGCCGCCCCCGGCAGCCCCACGGGGCCGACCATCACCTTCGGTCCCCCGCGCCACGTCATCGTCCGCCTGGCCGCCGCCACCTCGTCCCAGGTCACGGTCGCGTAGCGCGCGACGTAGAGGTCCAGCTTCCCCGTGCCCCGAGTGTCCACGAAGGCGCAGCCGGTGCTCCAGCCCCCCGCCTGAACGCCGGCGGCGGAAGCCACGTCGGTGAACGTCCCGTCGCCGTTGTTGCGGTAGAGAAGGTTGTTCCCCCAATTGGTCACGTAGAGGTCGATGAGGCCGTCGCCATTGAAGTCGCCGGCACAGACGCCGTTGCCCCATTCGGCCGCGTCCACTCCGGCGCGCTTCCCCACTTCCTCGAACTTCCAGCCACCGAGGTTGCGGTAGAGGGCGTTGCGATGGGGAACGCGCCGCCGCTGAGCGTCCAGCTCGAAGGCGTTCACGACGTAGATGTCCAGCAGGCCATCG
This sequence comes from Vicinamibacteria bacterium, assembly GCA_041493035.1. GTDB lineage: Bacteria > Acidobacteriota > Vicinamibacteria > Fen-336 > Fen-336 > JBGPYB01. The sequence goes on from JBGPYB010000033.1 coordinate 10,393, forward strand.
TTGTCGTAGTCGAGCAGTGCTATCCCGCTCCCCCCCGATTCGATGATGTGGTCTTTGGTGGCGCCGCCGCAGTAGGTCTTCACCGTCAGGCCGGGGACCTCCTCGAACTGCACAGGTGAAGGAGAAGCCGAGATGCTCGAGGGAGGGGCGACGGGCGGCGGACCCATGGCGGAGGCGTGCCCGCCGTAGACGGGTTCCTTGACCTTGGTCTGGCTATAGCTTCCCTGGAAGTCGAGGCCCGCGCGGCCCGACTGGAGGGCAGGGCCGAGGCGCTCCAGGAGTCTGCGGTAAACGTCGGGAGAGAATCCTTCCGGCGGAGAGCCGGCGCGTTTCAGCAACTCCAAGGAGCAGGCCGTCAGCTCCCGAGCGAGATCCCGCGGAACCGACGCGTCGGCGCCGAGCGCCTCCATCCGCTGCGCCGTTTCCGTCAGCAGCCGCCGGAACTCTCCTGCGTTCTCCGACGACCCCGCATGGGCGGCGTCCTCCAGAAGCCGCAGCGCTTCCTTCTGCCGTTCGGCACGGAGGCGAGAGCCGGCGTCTTCCTCCGCTGGAGTCGCCGCGGAACTCGGGGCGCGGGCGCCGAGCCCGAGAGTGAGCGATCCGATGAGAATGGCGGCGGCGGCAGCGCGCAAGGCGATCAACCTTGCCCCGTGGCGAGCCGAAGGATCGCTTCCTGGCTGGCCTCGTCTCGGGAAAGCACGCCCGCGATACGCCCCTCGTGGAGGACTGCAATGCGATCGCTCAATCCCAGGATCTCGGGCATCTCCGACGACACCATGACGACCGCCTTCCCCTCGGCCGCCAGCCGCACCAACAGCTCGTAGATCTCGGCCTTGGCACCCACGTCGATCCCGCGGGTCGGCTCGTCGAAGAGGAGGACACGCGCCCCGGTGAAGAGCCACTTGGCGAGAACCACCTTCTGCTGGTTGCCACCGCTCAAGTCGGAGGTGCTCCGCTCGGTGGAGGGCGTCCTAATCCGCATCTCCCGCACGTAGCCCACAGCCACGGCCCGCTCGGCCTTCCGTCTCACCCATCCGAGAGGCGAAACGGCCGGAAGCCCGGCGAGGGTGACGTTCTCGCGGATCATCATCTGGAGCACCAGGCCTTGCTCCTTGCGATCCTCCGGAACGAGAGCAATCCCTCGACGGATGGCATCTGCCGGCGACCCGAGCACGATGGGACGACCGTCCAGGAGGATCCGCCCGCCATCGATGGGATCGGCCCCGAAGAGCGCTCTCAGGAGCTCCGTGCGGCCGGAGCCCATGAGCCCGGCGATCCCCAGGATCTCTCCCTCGCGAATCTCGAGATCGACATCGTGAAGAACCCCGCGACGCCGCAGACCAAGGGCGTGGAGTGCGACGCGGCCGGAGCCGCGAAAAGGTCGCGCCGGAAACTCGTCCTCGAGGGGGCGCCCGACCATGAGACGAATGAGCTCGGCGATGGTCGTGCCAGCCATGGGGCGTGTCTCCACACGCTGCCCGTCGCGCATCACGGTCACGCGATCGGCGATGCGCTGGAGCTCCTCGAGGCGGTGGGAAATGTAGATGATCCCCACGCCGCGAGCTTTGAGGCGCGCAACGACGCCGAAGAGCCTCTCGGTCTCACGATCGGTGAGGGCCGCCGTGGGCTCGTCCATCGCGATGACCCTCGCGTTGGCGGCGAGGGCCTTGCCGATCTCCACGAGCTGCCGCTCCCCGACCGAGAGCGACCCGACGCGGGCGCTTGCGTCGAAGGGCGCGCCCAACTCGTCCAGGATGCGGCGCGCGCCCTCCCGCATCCGCCCCGATTGGATGAGTTGGAGATCCACCGGCTCGCGCCCCAGGAACATGTTGTCGGCGACCGACAACTCGGGAACGAGGCTGAATTCCTGGTGGATGGTGCGGATTCCTGCCGCAAGGGCCTCGGCGGGTGTCGACACCAGGAGAGGCTTGCCGTCCGAACACACCTCACCAGCGTCGCGGCGGATGGCTCCACCCATGATCTTCATGAGTGTCGACTTCCCCGCACCGTTCTCGCCGACGAGGGCATGGACCTCGCCGGCGTACAGGTCGAAATCGACGTCCTTCAGCGCCTGGACACCGGGGTAGGCCTTCGAGATCCCGCGCAATGCGAGGAGCGGCGCCGGGGCGGGAAGGAGTGGGTCGATGGCGAGGAAGGGAGGCTTCACGAGTCTCTGGCGGCTAAACGATCCCTGAGCCCCCGCCGGCGAGCGCGGGGCGCTCCGCGGCCTTCCGCTGACGATAGCCGCTGGCCCGGAAGGCCCCCACGGGATCGATGGCTCCCCCGGAACGCATCCGCGCCATCGCCAGGATGGGCCCGACGTCGGTCGTGAACGCTTCCTTGAGCGTGGCCAGCGCCATGAGGGCGTCGTTCGCTTTCTGGTAGCGCGCGAGCGCCTCCCGGTCCACGAGGTGGGCCTGGACGTACGCACGAACGACTTCGTGGGCGCTCGACATGAGCGACTCGATGGGGTCCGTGACATTGTGGGACTGATCGAGCATGTAGGCCGGAGCGAAGTCCGGGGCGCCGTGGATCTCGGCGTCCACCAACTCGTTGAAGATGAGAAAGAGCTGAAAGGGCTTGATGGAGCCCGAATCCAGATCGTCGTCGCCGTACTTGCTGTCGTTGAAATGGAACCCAGCGAGCTTCCCGAACTGAATGAGGCGCGCCACGATCATCTCGATGTTGACGTTCGGGGCGTGGTGCCCGAGGTCGACGAGGGAGAAGGCCTTGGGGCCGAGCTCTCGAGCGCACCAGTAGCTCGTCCCCCAGTCGCCAATCACCGTGGAGTAGAAGGCCGGCTCGTAGAGCTTGTGCTCCATGAAGAGACGCCAGCCGTCGGGAACGGCGGCGTAGATCTGCCGGAGGCTGTCGAGATAGCGTTCGAGGGCCTTGCGAAAGTGGACTTGCCCCGGGAAGTTCCCCCCGTCGCCGATCCAGACCGTGTGGGAGCGGGCCCCGAGCGCTTTCCCGATCTCGATGCACTCCACGTTGTGCGCAATGGCCTGACGCCGGACGGCCGTATCGGTGTGAGTCAGGCTCCCGAACTTGTACGAAAGCTCCTGCCCCGGCCGGTCCTGGAAGGTGTTCGAGTTCATCGAGTCGAAGACGAGGCCCCGCTCGGCGGCGTGGGCCTTCAGCCGGTTCGGGTCTTCGGGCTTGTCCCAGGGAATGTGGAGCGACACGCCGGGGGTCACCCGGACGAGAGCCTGGATGGCTTCGCAGTCGTCCAGCTTCTCGTAGATGTCGCGGGGCTCGCCCAGGCCGGGGAAGCGGGCAAAGCGCGTCCCCCCCGTGCCGACGCCCCAGGAGGGGACCGCCACGCGGAAGCCCTGCGCCCTGGAGACCAGCGCTTCGATGTCCACACCGCGACGGCGGAGCCGGCGGCCGAGCGCGTCGAAGTCCTCGTGGAGCGCGCCCAACCGGGACTCGTTGTGGCCGGCGACCAGGTCCACGCCAAAGCGAGACGGGGCAGCCATCCTTCGGCTCCTAGCGGGTGAATGCCGTGAGGTTGCCGGCGTCGACGTTCAGGATGTTTCCCGTGGACTTGAGCGCAAGGTCGGAGGCGAAGAAGTAGACGGCCTCGGCGATGTCCTCGGGAAAGACGCTGCGCTTCAAGAGGCTGCGGTTTCGGTAGAACTCCTCGACTTCCTCTTCCCGAATCCGGTTTCCGGCGGCCCGCTCCTTTCGCCAGTCGCCCGCCCAGATGCGGGAGCCGCGGATGACGGCGTCGGGATTCACGACGTTCACCCGGACGCCGTGCTCGGCCCCTTCGAGGGCAAGGCATCGGGCGAGATGCAGCTCGGCGCCCTTGGCGGCGCAGTAAGCGGCGGCGCCCGGCGAGGCGACGAGGCCGTTCTTGCTTCCGATGAAGATGATGGAGCCTCCCATCTTCTGGCGCTTCATCACGGCGAAAGCATCGCGGGAGACGAGGAAGTAGCCCTTGGCCAGGATGTCCATGTTCCTGTCCCAGAGGTCCCCCGACGTCTCCTCGTAAGAAGACGCCGAGGCGATACCCGCGTTGGAGACGAGGATGTCGAGCCCGCCGAACTCCACGACCGCGGAGGCGAAGGACGCCGCCACCGACGTCTCGTCGGTCACGTCGGCCACGAAGCCTCGGACACGGTCGCGCCCGTGGACCTTCGCGAGCGCCGCCTCCGCCTGCTCGAGGGCGGCCCCGTCGATATCGGTGATGACGACCGATGCTCCCTCGCTCAGGAGACGCTCGGCCGTCGCCGTGCCGATTCCCCCCGCACCGCCGGTCACGAGGGCGATGCGCCCCTCGAGCTTCTTTGGCTTCGGCAGTCGCTGGAGCTTCGCGTCCTCGAGAAGCCAGTACTCGATGTCGAAAGCCTCTTGCTCGGAGATCGGGGCGTAGGCGTCGACTCCTTCGGCCCAGCCCATCACGTTGATGGTGTTGACGTAGTACTCGGCCGAAACGCGGGTGGTGGTCTTGTCCTTCTGGAAAGCCAGGAGCCCGATCCCCGGAATCAGCAAGATCACGGGGTACGGGTCGCGCATCGCGGGAGAGCCCTGCCGCTTGCAGCGCAGGTAGTAGGCCGCGTACTCCTCCCGATAGGATTCGACGAGGGGAGCGATCCGGGCCACGAGATCGGTGGCGGTGTCCGTTCCGGGTGCCCAGGGGACGAAGAGCGGCTTGATCTTGGTCCGAAGGAAGTGGTCGGGGCAGGTGGTCCCCTTCCCGGCCAGCTCCTCGCAGCGGGCGCGGCCAACGAAGTCGAGGACCTTGGGCGCGTCGGCGTAGTGCATGACCTTCGGGACGTGGACGCTCAGGAGGCCGCGCAGGCCCGGAGCGATCCGCGCCACGAGACGCCGTCGCTCCTCTTCGGGAAGCGGCGGTGCCACGGTCGGCCCGAAGGGCTCGGGTCTTCCCTTGGCGGTCAACCAGTCGGCCGCCTGTTGGATGACCCGCAGCGTTCGCTGGTAGCTCTCCTTCGATGTCGCACCCCACGTGACGAGACCGTGGCTCCCGAGGATGAGCCCTTCCATGGCGGGCTTCGCGGAAGCCATGGCTCCGACCTTCAGCCCCAGGTCGAAGCCGGGGCGCTGCCAGGGAATCCAGCCGATGGTGTCGCCGAAGCACTCGCGCGTCAGCCGCTCGCCGTTCCTCGCCGCGGCTATGGCGATGATGGAATCGGCGTGCATGTGGTCGACGTGGCGGTGCGGGATGAAGCAGTGAGGAGGCGTGTCGATGCTCGTGGCGCGCGCGTTCAGGTCGAAGGCGCAGTGGGGGAAGTACGCAGCCATCTCGTCCTCGTGGTCGCGCCCCTTGTAGATCGTCTTCAGCGATTCGAGTTTGGCGATGTAGAGGCTGGCGAAGCCGTCCATCTTCATGGACCCCAGATCCCCGCCCGAACCCTTGACCCACAGGACGTCGACCTCCTCGCCGGTCAGCGGGTCCTTCACCCGGATCTTCGCCGACGTGTTCCCTCCGCCGAAGTTGGTGACGCGGAGGTCGGAGCCCAGGAGGTTGGAGCGATAGAGGAGTTGTTCCGCCTCCGAGCGAGGCGCAGCGGCGTCATCCCACTTGTCGGGGAGGACCTCGGCACGAGGGGTGGACCTCTCAGCGGGAGTCATGGGCCCTAATCGTAACCGACGACGACGACGTGGAGGACACCGGGACCGTGGACACCGCGGGTGAGGACCAGCTCGATGTCCGCCGTGCGGCTCGGTCCCGCGTCGGCCGAGGGATCGCCGTCAGCTCCGCGGCGACGTCACTGGGCGTGAACGAGGAAGGCCCGGCAGGTTTCGTGCCCCGGCTGTTCGTCGGTCACGCAGAGCTTGGCGCTGTAACTCCCACGGGCGTACGTGTGGTCGTCGCGGCAGAGCCTCGAGGACGTCTTGACTCCGTCGCCGAAGTCGTAGTTGAACTTCATCCGGTCGCCGTCGGGATCCACGGAATTGCAAGCGTTGAAGGCCACGAAGAGGGGCGCCGGTCCGGTTGCCGGGTTGGGGTTCGTCCGGAAGCTCGCTACGGGCGCTCGGTTGGGGGGAGCGGGTGGCGGCGCGGAGGCGGTCACCGTCTGGGTGCAGGTGGCACTCTGCGATCCGTTCGTCGCGTTCACGACGACGGCGAAGCTCCCGGGGGTCGTGTAGACGTGGAGGGCGTTCGGGTTGTTGCTCGCCGTTCCGTCGCCGTACTGAATGGTCAGGCTCTGGGGTGTCGGCGTCACCTTGATGGCGAAGGTCACGGTCAATGGAATGACGCCTCCCGCGGGGGATGCACTGCACGTCAGCGAGATGGGTCCACTCGCGACCTTTGAAGGTCCTGTGGAATCGCTGCCGCAGCCCGCGAGGCCGAGACAGAGACCCAGGGCAATCGGCAGAATTGCACGGCTGTGGCCAGGGGAGCGCATCGACCCTCCTCGCGAGCGACGCCCGTTTCGGGACATCGAAGAGACCTGAGTGTAGCACCAGGCGGGGCGGCCGGCGACCGATCAGCGCCGAGGAAGAACCACGGTCTCGAGGAAGCTCGGAAGATCAGGGTGCGGCGCCGACTGGGAAAGCGGGACGACCTGTCCCGTCCCGATCTCGTCGCGGACGTCGAGGATGTGGATCACGCCACGCGCGCGGTGGAATGGGATGAACCCCTCGGGAAGCTCCCCTCCCTCGATCAACCGGTGGCGGACGGAGAGAAGGTCGGGGACGAGCTCGATGTCGTGGACCATGGCGCGGAGTGGTCCGAAGATCTCGTGGCCGTTGTAGAAAAGCCCGCCCCCGAAGCGTCCTAGAAAGGCGCGGAAGGACGAGGGCAGCTTACGCCCCAGGCTCCCCTCGAGCCGCGCGAGATCTTCGTCGCTCGCGGCCCCGGCGGTCATGTGCCGGTCGCGATCGCGGTCGAAGATGTCGAGGATCTGGACCAGGGTCAGGCTGCCTCGCCGGGGGGCGCGGCGCTCTCCGGTGTTCTCTTCTCCTCCAGTCATTTCTGGCGCAAGGATACCCTTTTCGGCCTAACATCGGCGCGTGTGCGGTCGTTTCATACTCACCACTCCGGGCGAGATCGTGGCCGAAGCCTTCGGCCTCGAAGAGACGCCTTCCCTCGAACCTCGATACAACATCGCGCCGACCCAGCCCATTGCGACGGTTCGGACCCTAGGGCAGAGTCCCACGCTCACGATGCTTCGGTGGGGACTCGTGCCGGTCTGGTCCCAGGAGCCACGAGGCCGCGCGCTGCTCATCAACGCGCGAGCCGATTCCCTCATGGCACGCCCATCGTTCCGCGAGGCCTTCGAGCGCAGGCGCTGCCTCATTCCCGCCGACGGCTTCTACGAGTGGAAGAGCATCGTGGGCCGAAGGCGCAAGGAGCCCTACTTCATTCGCATGGCCGACGGGAGGCCCTTCGCTTTTGCGGGCCTCTGGGAGCCGCCCCACCCGCGCGATCACGGGAGCACGGGGAGCTGCGCCATCGTGACGACGGAGCCGAGCGAGCTCCTCCTCAAGGTGCACGATCGCATGCCGGTGATCCTGTCCCCGCAGGACTACGCTGCGTGGCTTGAGACGGGCCCTCTCGACGTCTCGCAAGTGACGGCGCTTCTCCGTCCTTCCGCCGCAGCGATGACTCTCGTCCGCGTCGGGTTCGCGGTGAACAGCGCGGCGAACGACTCCCCCGAATGCCTGCGTCCCGAGGGTCCGGTGGAGGATTCGTTGTAGAGTTCGAGGGCATGGCCAAATCGAGACGCCGCACGCGCGTGAAGACGCCGCCCATCTTGTTCGAGAAGACCCAGGAGACCCTGGCGCGCATCCAGCGGCGGGTGGAGGGGACGTTCCTCGCCTACTGGACGAGCACCAGCGGCTCGGTCTGCGACAACGACGTCATGGCCCTCCACGAGGTTCTGCGGGAAATCGGGCCACGCGAACGCCTGACCCTGTTCGTGAAGTCCGACGGGGGCAGCGGCATGGCCTCGCTCCGGATGGTCCACCTGCTGCGCAGGCACGCCAAGCGGTTGACGGTAGTAGCCCCTCTCAACTGCGCCTCGGCCGCAACCATGCTGGCGCTGGGCGCGGACACCATCGGCATGGGGCCGCTCTCGTATCTGACCGCGGTGGACACGTCCCTGGAGCACGACCTTTCTCCCCTGGATCACACCAACAACCTCGTGGCTGTGAGCAACGACGAGGTCGACCGCGTCATCCGCCTCTGGAAAGAGACGCTCGGGCGAGACCGGACACAGGCCGGGGTCAACCCCTATCAGGAACTGTACAAATACCTGCACCCTCTCGTCATTGGCTCCCTGGACCGGGCCAGCAGCCTCTCGCTGATGCTCTGTCGCGAGATCCTGGGCTACCACATGAAGGATGCGAAGAAGGCCGAGCGAATCGCCCGTCAGCTCAACTCCTCGTACCCCGCCCACCAGTACCCGATCACGAGCCGCGAGGCGCGGCGACTGGGCCTGAACGTCCTCGACCTCGACCCGGCCACCGACCAGCTCTTGCAGGAGTTGAACCTGCTGTACTCCGAGATGGGGCAACGCGCCATCACCGACTACGACGAGGCCAACCACCACGACAATGAGATCACCAACATCCTCGAAGGGAAGGGGCTCCAGGTCCTCTACCAGGTCGAGAAGGACTGGCACTATCGCAAGGAGGAGCGGCGGTTCGTCCCGATGAACGACGTCTCCGCGTGGTATCGGTGCCGCACCAAGGACGGCAAGGTCCAGAAGACCAAGTTCCACATCCGCTAGGCCGCGGCGACGAGCCGAAACAGCCGCTCGTCGCCGCTCTCGTAACCGCCGGCCGCTACCGGGCCGCCGTCTCCGCGGCATGCTTGGCCTGGAATTGGATCTTGTCCGCGATCCCCTGGGACGTGTGCTTCTTGCACTTGATCATGATGGCCTCGGCCCCCTGGGGTCCCTCGGTGTGAACGGTCAGGAACTCCTCGGTCTTCCCCGCGAAGATCCCGAGGGCCATCTTCCGGCCGAAGCTCCCTTCGTCGTGATTGACGGAGCTGGTGGCTCCCGTCACGGATTGGATCGGCAAGCTGAAAACGTCGGCTCCGTCCTTGTTCTTGAAGGTCACGCCTCGTTCGTCGAGGATGAGCTGCCCTTTGACCTTTTGGTTCAGCCCTGCTCGTCCCGACACGTACTCGACCTCGGGAAAGACTTCGCCAGCCACGAGGGGCGCGGCCACTAGAAGAACGAGGGACGTCAGGAAGGATGCTCTGCGAGTCATGTCTCCTCCTCCTTACTTCGTGAGAAGAATCTGGTAGCTGCCCGATTCGTTGCCAATCCCGGCGTTGGCGACGATCATCGTGTAGGTTCCGGCGGCGGCGTTCGCCAGGCCGAGCTTTATGGGCTTGTTGGTCGTGGGGTCCTGGGACGCCACTTCGGTGCAGCCGTTGGCGTAAAAGAGACTGTAGGTGCACGAGCCCGGGAAGAACGCGACGGCCATGGCGTTCGACGCGTTTGTCCAGTCGACCACAGCCTGAAGAGAGCCCGTGGCGCTCGTGGTGAACTCGACGCGAGCGGCGTCGAACGCGAAGCCATTGCCCTGTGCGTTCGGCACGCTCAAGAGCGTGAACGTCCCTTGCTGCAGGACCGTCGTCGTCGCAGCCGGCGTGGACGGCGAAGCAGGGTTCGAGCCTCCGCCGCACCCCGACAATCCCAGCGCCAGACCGAGGGCCAGAACGGCTCCCACAGCATTCCCGCGTCTCGTACGGAGCATCCTGAAAACCGGCATCACACACCTCCCCTTTTCGGCGACCCTCATCTCCCCAGAGGGCCGCTTCTGAGAGGTAACGCGTGAATGAGGGGGAAAACCCCTCACGGGATTTGCGCCCAACCGGGGCGGCCGCTATCCTCAACGGTCAACGATCCTTCTTCCTGTTGGAGTTGCTCGATGACCTCGCCGCCGAATGTCACCGAGTTGCTGGCTGCCTGGAGCCAGGGGGACCGGGCCGCCCTCGACGCGCTGATGCCCGTCGTCTACGGAGAGTTGCGCCGCATCGCCAGGGCCTACCTGGCCCGCGAGCGCCGCGACCACACTCTCCAGACCACCGCCCTCGTCCACGAGGCCTACCTCAAGCTGGTCGATCAACGGCGGGTCCATTGGCAGAACCGCGCCCACTTTTTCGGCGTCGCGGCGCAGATGATGCGGCGAATCCTGGTCGATCACGCTCGGGCCCGAAGGGCCGGCAAGCGTGGGGCGGGGGCGGAGACCATTGCCCTCGAGCTGTCTCCCGAGTTGAGCGCCAAGCCGAAGGTCGACCTTCTGGGGCTCGACGACGCGCTCGACCGCCTGGCGGCTTTGGATCCGCGCCAGGGACGACTGGTCGAGCTGCGCTTCTTCGGCGGCCTTTCGATCGAAGAAGCCGCGGAAGTCATGGACCTCTCCCCCGCCACCCTGAGCCGCGATTGGACCATGGCGAAGGCGTGGCTCTTCAGGGAAATGGGGGGGTCGGCCGCGTGAAACCCGAGGGCTGGGAGCGACTCAAGGAGGTCTTCCAGGCCCTTTGCCGAGCGACTCGAGGGCTTGACGGGCCGCCTCGCGGACCTCGGGATTGGGATCGCGAAGGCCGCATCGGAGCGCCTCCGTCGCCGGGGCGCTGCCAATCGTCCCGAGGGCGGCGACGGCCGCCGCACGCACGACCGGCTCGCGGTCGCCACACGCCGCGGCCTTGAGCGGCCCGAGCACGGCCTCGCCCCACCCCGCGCGGCCCAGGCCACGAGCCGCCTTGGCGCGAACCCGCGGCGCCGCGTCGGTCTTGAGCACGGCTAGGAGCGGCGGGAGCACTCGAGGCTCCTGAATCCTTCCGAGGGCCAACGCGGCAGCCGCGCGGACCCCTTCGCCGTCCGCAGCCAGAGCCTTCAGCAGTGGATCGACAGCGCGCTTGTCCCCCATCTCTCCGAGAGCCTGCGCCGCCGCCGATTGCAACCCTGAATCGGAGGCGTCCAGGAGTGCGGCGACCGCATCGAAGACCGTCGCATCGCCGATCGAGCCGAGCGTCCCCAGGGCGGCCTTTGCCACTTCGGGATTCGAGTCGGCCAGTGCGGAAACGAGAGCGGGCAGGGCGCGTCGCCCGCCGGCATTAGGGGCGTCCAGGGAGTCGGCGGCCGCAGCGCGGACCTCGGCATCGGCGTCGCCGAGGGCCCGGACGAGGGCGTCGACCGCACGGGTGTCGGAGTCGGCCAACGTCAGCGGACCGTGAAGGGCCTGGACCACGGCGAGGCGCACCCCCGGATCGTCGTCGGAGACGGCTTCGACCAGCGCCCCGAGCGCCCGGGGATCAGCGAGAGTGCCGAGGGAGCGAGCGGTCCTCGCCCGGACGAGCGCATCCTTCGACCGCATCTGCTGAAGCGCGTCGACGATCCGGCTCTCCTCCGGCGCGGTCGCCGCGGCCATAAGAAGCGCGACGCCGATCCTCATCAGGAGCATGGCCAGTCTTCAGCGTCCCGCGATGGCCTTCTCGATCTCGGCGATCTCGCGGGGCGCCCCGCACGACAAGCAGTCGGAGCCCGTGGGCGTGACCAGCACGTCGTCTTCGATGCGCACGCCGATGTTCCACCAGCGCTTGTCGGGGGTCGATCCCTCGGCGATGTAGATCCCCGGCTCCACGGTGAGGACCATTCCGGGCTCCAGCTTGACCATGGCCTTGCCGTAGCGCTCCTTGCGATCCATTCCCTCGGGAAATCCGTAGCTCCCCGCGTCGTGAACGTCCAGGCCGAGCCAATGGCTGGAGCCGTGAGGATAGAACTTTTGATAGGTGCGTTCCTTCAGGATCTCCTCGCGACTGCCCGTGAGGATGCCGAGCTTCATGAGCCCATCCACCACCACGTCGACTGTGGCGGCATGCAGGTCGCGGAAGACGACGCCGGGCTTGATCAGCGCGATGCCGGCCTTCTGCGCGGCCAGGACGATCTCGTAGACGGCCCGCTGGTCCGGAGAGAAGCGGCCCGAGGCCGGATAGCTGCGCGTGACGTCGGCGGCGTACATCCCGTACTCGCAGGCGGTGTCGTTCACGACCATGGAGCCGGCTTCCATCGCCTGGTCGTCGGCGAGGTAGTGCAGGATCACGGAGTTGCGCCCCGATCCCACGATGGGCGGATAGGCCATCCGCGCGGAGCCGTTCGAGACGCAGTGGGAGACCATGAGCCCCTTGAGCACGGCTTCGTTCACGCCGGGGCGGACGCGCGCCATCGCGGCACGATGAGCCTCGGCCGAGAGCACCGCGGCGCGGCGCAGGATCGCGACCTCGGTGTCGTCCTTGACGACGCGGAGCTGGTGGACGACGGGACCCGCCTCGGCCGCCGGCCTCGGGCCGACCGCGTTCCTGTTCTCCTGGTTCCATGCGGCCAGGAGCTGCTCGCGGAACTTGGCGTCCCCGGGCGCGGAGAACTGGAGGCTCTTGGCCCCGACGAAGAGGCCGGGAAGCTTGGTCCAGAGGTCGGTCACCAGAAATGCCTCGTCGGCGCCGTATTCCTTCACGGCGCCTTCGGTCCCAGCCCTGTAGCCGGTCCACTGTTCCTTGGCGAAGTCCTTGGGGTCGACGAAGAGGACGAACCGCTTGCCGTCGGGAGCATTCGGCCGGAAAACGGCGACGGCCTCGGCTTCCTGAAAGCCGGTCAGATACCAGAAGTCGGAGTCGGGACGGAAGGGATCGGTGGTGGCGTCGATCTCCTTCTCGGCGGTCGTGCGGAAGACAGCGATCGAGTCCGCGGGGAGCCGCTCGATCAGCCTTTCCCTGTGGGCTTTGAAGAAGGCGAGCGGCTCCTCACGCACGGCGGGGGCCGCGAAGGCCATGACCGCGGAGGCGAAGAGAACGAGGGACAGGGCGACGGGTCGGCGCAGGGTCATCGAGGCTCCTTCTGGAAAGCCTCGATTCTACTGCGCCGCGGTCCGCTTCAGGCCGTCGGGATAGGAACCGAGGATCCGTAGCTCATGGGCCAGCCCTTCCAGCTCGCTGAGAGCCTTCCCGGTCGCACCTCGCGGGTCTCCGAGGACGTCCAGGTAGAAGGCGTACTCCCAGGGACGTCCACGGAGCGGCCGCGACTCGATCTTGGCGAGGTCCACGCCACGAAGCGCGAAGGCACCCAGCGCGCGATGGAGCGCCCCCGGCTCGTTCTTCAACGTGAACACGATCGACGTCTTGGTGGCGACCTCGACGGGCCCGGCGTCGCGGGAGAGCATGAGAAAGCGCGTGTAGTTCTGGGGATCGTCTTCGATGCCGTCCAAGAGGATTTCTCCACCGTAGAGGCTGGCCGCGAGACTCGAGGCGATCGCGGCATGGGTCGCGGGGCCGTCGCGCAGCAGGTCCTTGACGCTTCCGGCCGTGTCGTAGGCCGCCACCGCCTCGATGTCCTTGTGGTCGGCGAAGAAACGCCGGCATTGCGCGAGGGCCACGGGGTGGGACGCCACGCGACGAATCGACGCGACCGACGCGCCGGGCCGCGCGATGAGGCAATGGCGTATCCGAAGCTGGGTCTCGGCCACAATATGGAGAGGAGACGCCCAGAGCCGGTCGTAGTTCTCGTGGATCGACCCCGCGAGGGAGTTCTCGATGGGGACGAGGGCCCGGTTCGCCTTCCCCGATACGGCGGCCTCGAAGAGCGCTTCGAAACTCGCACAGGCCAGGATCTCGACGTCGGGACCCGCCACCTCGTGGGCGGCCTCGTGGCTGAAGGCGCCCCGCTCCCCCTGGATCGCGACGATGAGCCGCGGGCCTTCGCTCACGCCCGCCTCAGGGCTTGGGCTTCGCCGGCGGCTTGGGCGGCGAAGGCGGTTGGGCGAGGGGCCGGATGATCGACGTCAGGAGGTCGGGCTTGCCGGCGTCCATCTCGAGGTGCGGATAGCGCTCTCCACCGTCGTAGTCGAGGTAGTGGGTCGCGTAGAACTCCCCGTTCGCCACCAGCAGGTCGATGCCGCGCGCGGCCTTCGTTTCACGAATCGAGTCGCGGAGGGTCTCCCGCGAAAACTTCCGGCCATTGGCGGCGACGAGCTTCATCCCGGCCCCGAGCCCCGCCTTGAACGCCGGCGAATCAGGGAGCACGTCGGGGATCGTCCCGTCCTCCTGAACGACGAAGCCGAGGGAGTGCTGGACGTCGACGACCTTGTTGCGTTCCTCGGCCGACTTCTGCATCTGGGGGATCGTGTCGGTGAAGACGAGCTTCCAGCCGCTGGCCACGACGCCGCCGAGCGGGTCCGTCCCGGGCACGTCGACGCGTTCGTGCCAGAAGGCCCGCCACTCATGGGGCGCGATCGCGTTGAGGCCGGCGATCACGTCCTCGAGAGCGTAGGGGACGACCTTGGGGGGCGTGTTCTCCCCGCCATGGAAGAGCCGGCAGAAGTCGTCGAGGCTCTTGGCTCCTTTGGTCTCGCGGCGGATCACGGCGTCGGCTTCGAGCCAGAGGAGCTCGCTCTCGGCGTAGAAGTCGACGCTGCGGCGGAGCGCCGACCACCCGGGGCGAGCGCCGTACAGATTCTGGGCGGCGACGCCGGTATCGACGAGGGGCCGCCACGCGCGTCCCCCCTGGGCCTGCATGGCGGCGGCCGTGAGGGCGAGGGACTCGCGATACTCCTCCGGAGTCAGAAGGCCGCTCCGCGCCGTGAGAATCTGCCCGAGATACTCCGTGAGCCCCTCGTACACCCAGAGCAGGTCCCCCTGCATTGGCTTCTCGAAGCTGCCGGGCTGCAGGCCGGCGGGGCGACGGTACTTGCCGTTCCAGGAATGGGTCATCTCATGGGGTAGGAGGCCGGCGAAGAGGCGACGCGCGTCGTCGTCGACGAGGGCGCGCTCGGGAACGCGGTCATCGCTCGACTCGTGGTGCTCGAGGCCAAAGTGGGCCGCGTGATCGGAAAGCGTGAGGAGAAAACTGTACGAGCGGTAGTGGCGCGCGCGGAAAAGGGCTCCCGTTTCGGCCACGAGGCGTTTCCAACCGTCGACGAGGGCGGGGCTCGCCGCAAGCGCCGCGTCGCTGTCGGCGCTAACGTGGACCCTGTGCGGAATCGCATCGCCGGGTAGTTCGACGGTCTTGAAGTGGGCTCCCGCGAGGACCGGTGAGTCGACGAGCGTCGTGAAGGAAACGAGGGCGAAATCGATCCGATCAGCCGTTTCGGCCGCCACTGGAAGAGCCGTCCCGAACTTCCATCCTTGCGGGAGACGAAGCGATGCCTTGAACGTCAGATCGTCGCTGCCCTTTCCCTGAGGCGAGAGCGCCAGCGTGTTCCAGCTCACGACCGCGAGCTGCGCCGTGGCCGTTGGTCCCGCCGAAAAGGAGCCGCCTTCCACGGGTGAAAGGTAGTCTAGGGAAACGTCCACCGCATCGGCCCCTGCTGGAACGTCGAGATGGAAGGCGAACATCTCCTCGGGGTCCCGCTTCCAGGCGACGCTCTTCCCGCCCGCCGTGATCTTCAAGCCGGCGAGGTCGGCGATGGGTCCCGAGGGCATGTGCTCCCCCGGGATCCACTTCGGATAGACGAGGGTCAGCGGGCCCGGCGACGCCGGGATCGACAAGTGCGCGTGAAAGAGCCGCCGCGGCGCCTCGCGCGCGTCGACGTCGAGGCTGATCGGCCGAGGCTCGGCCTGGAGCGACGCCGACGACGTCAGGATCAGAAGGGACAGCCACACGCCGCGGGACCGAAGTGGATTCATGCGAAGGATCCTCCAAGGCTTGAAGGCCGGGATTCTACTCCGCATCGACGGGGGCCTGTCGAGATGGACACATAATATGACCAGTGCGATGATATGACCATGAAGCAGATCGCAGCCGCCAAGTTCAAGGAACAGTGCTTGTCGATTCTCGACGAGGTGGACGAGGAAGGCATCGTGATCACGAAGCGCGGCAAGCCCGTGGCCAAGCTGATCCCGATCCGGGCGGAGTCGGCCAGCCTCATCGGCTCCCTGAAGGGCAAGATCAAGATCAAGGGCAACATCTTTTCAACAGGGGCCAAGTGGGATGCTCAATCTTGACACCCACGTCCTGCTCCATGCCGTGACGGGAGACCTGAGCGCGGCAGAGACCAAGCTCCTTCGAGGCCACCGCTGGAGCATCTCGGCCATCGTCCTTTGGGAGATCGCGAAGCTCGCACAGCTCCGGCGGATCGCGGTGGATCTGGACGACCCGCAGGTCGTCCGGACGTTGGCAGCCCTGCAGGTCTGGCCCATTACGGTCGAGATAGCGAGGGCCGGCACTCGGCTGGACGTAAGGAGCGACCCGGCCGACGAGCTCATCGCCGCGACGAGCGTCGTCCACAACGTGCCGCTGCTGACTCGGGACCGCAATCTGCGCCGGTCACGGATGATCCCGCTGGCCTAGGGGCGTGGGCGTCTCGGCTTGCAGGAGCGCAAGGGGACTGGAGAATCTCGCCCCGCACCGTCGGCAGGGTCCGGCAGGAGGAGCGCGGGGCTCTGTCGAGTTGCTGCGGGTTCTGCTATTGCGCCTGTGTGCGCTCCTCAGCAACGCGCGTCGCCAGCTCTTCGACGACTCTGGCGTCGTTGCCCGACACATCCAGCGATCGCAGCCCGGACTCGAGCGAGACAAGACCCGCCTCGTCGATGTCCCCGGTCTTGAGGCACTCATATGCCTTGACGCGATCGCTTTCCGGCATGAGGCCAAGTACGCCGATGGTTGGCCCAAGCTGGGTCTGAAGCAGGCCAGCGACCGTATCGCAGAGCTGCTCAGCCACCGCACCGTCTGATCGTCCGATTCCTCCAAGCACCTTTGCCATGGCCTTGGTGTTGCCACCGCGGGCAGCGGTGCTAAGCAACTCCAATGAGTAGAGAAAGGTGGGCGTCAGCCCCTTCAGTTCAATCTTCTCGTAGAGGCCATCCATGCCATCGCTGTCCTCTGGGAACGCTTGGACATACATGTCCAGGTTATGCGAGGCCGCGGGCTCCGCGATGCAAAGGGCGAGCGCGTAGCCAAGACGAAGCAAGCTGTCCCGCGATTCATCGACCCGCACCCGGAGCCTCAGAAGCGACTCGACCTTGTGTTGTTTCGCGTATTGAAACATCTTCGCGAGCAGCGCCGCTTGCGAAAAGCCTGCCCCCGGGCCGCGTGTGCCTACGGCAAGGGCGAGGGCAAGTAGCGCGCGGTCGAGCATTCTCTGCACCCATGGCTGGACGGTTATCTGTGTCGGCGGATCGTCTCTTATTATAGGTGGGTCATGGCGTCAGGCTCATCCGAGTCGCGGGCGTGGATGTCCTCGCGCCTCAGGTAGTCGTCAAATTTCAACCGCCAATCGGACAATGCAGATCCTGGATTTCCCCCCTATCCCTCTCTCGCATCATACCTCTGCCTGCCCCCACCGCAGATACAGGGCGGCATCTTCGAGCGGCGCTTCTGCCGCGGCGTTGTTGCCCGGGCGGATCAGTCAGGTTGATCGGGCGAGCTCACGCTGACCCGGGAAGGTGACGCGCCTACCGCGCCCTGCGGCGGCCGCGGCGCAAGGCCTTTGGCTTGACCCTGTACTTACGCTTCAGATCCTGGAGGGAGATGGTCTGTCCTGCCTTGGCCTGTGCCCGAGAGCGCTTCATGATCTCGATGAAGTTCGGATCGGTGCTGACGACGAGGTCCTCCCACTCCTCTTTCGTCAGGGGCCTGACGACCACCACGGGCTTTCCGTGGAGAGTGACGACCACGGGCTCCCGCCGCGCCTTGCGCGCGTAGGCGGACAGGGGGGCGGTGGCGTCGGTCATCTCGACTCTCATCACGACAGGTCCACCTCCTTCCCTCCGATCGTAACCCGGCCTCGCACCTTGACCCCGATGGCGCCGATGGTCACTAAAGACTCCGGACGTAGGCTCACCTCGTAGTATACGCGGAGGTCACCGAGGCGAAGGACCCACGGCGCCACGGGGTTCGCCCGCAGGCGCTTTCTGTTCCGCGTCGTGACGGTTGGTTCATGGGCGAGTTGCGCCTCGACAGCATCAAGGAGCCTCGCCCGCTCGTGTGCCCTCAAGTGCGCCAAGTGCTCGGCGGCTTGTTCGGTGAATCGAATCCGGTAGGCCACGAGGCGGGATCTTACACGTCCTTAGGGTCGGTGCTGGTCCGCTTCTTTCCCTGTTCGAACCTCATGCAAGGACTCAACCCTTACCTCAAATCGGGAACCCCTCCGTCGGGCCGGCGGCGAGGGTCTCGGCCAGAAGACCGAGGCCTCGACGTAACTCCTGGAGGCTCGGCGGAGCGCCGAGGCAGACGCGCACCGCTTGGGGTGCAATCCCGCGATCGACGACGAATGCGTCCGACGGGGTCACCTTGACTCCGCGGCGGCTGGTCGCGGCCGCGAAGCTGTCGCTTCGCCACGGCTCGGGAAGGTGCAGCCAGAGGTGGTGTCCGCTCGGGTGAGCGTCGATCTGGGCGCCGCCCAGGATCTCGCGGGCGACGGCATGTCGCGCGGCCGCCTCCCGGCGTCGCTCGACCGTGATGGCGGCCGCCGTGCCGTCGCGAATCCACGTGGCGGCGATCTCCGCCATGAGCGGTGACTCCGACCACGTGAGGGCTCGGATCCCGCGGGCCACGCGCTCCGCCGCCCCGGGTGGGGCCAGGATGAACCCGATCCGAAGCCCCGGCGCCAGCGTCTTGGAGGTGCCCGTGAAGTAGTAGGTGGTTTGCGGGGCGAAGGCGGCGATGGGGCGGGGGCGCTCCTCGGGGAGGAGCGCGTGAATGTCGTCTTCAATAATGACGATGCCGTGGGCCTCGGCGATCGACGCGATCTCGCGGCGTCTCTCCTCCGGCATGACGCTGGTCGTCGGGTTGTGGATCGTCGGGACGCAGTAGAGGGCCTTGGCCCCGGCGGTGCGACAGGCGTACTCGAAGGCGTCGGGGCGAAGGCCGTCGCCATCCATGGGCACGCCCTGGAGCCGGAGGTAGAAGAGGCTCGCAGCGGCCTTCATGCCGGGATAGGTCAGCGCCTCGGTCAAGACCAGATCCCCGGGCTTGAGGAGCGTCGCGAAGAGGGTGGCGATGGCGTGCTGGCTGCCGCTGCAGATGAGGACCTGCTGGGCGCGCGCGTCCAAACCGGTCCGCGCGATCCACTCGGCCCCAGCTTCTCGGTGGCGCGCGTTTCCCGCTTCGGCGGGATAGCCGAAGAGCGACGGCAGGTCCTCGCGTCGCGAGAGGGCCGCAACGGTTCGCTCGAAGGCGCCCCGTTGCGTTTCGCCCAGCACCAGCGGGGGATAGTTGAGGCTCAGATCGACTACGGCCTCCCCCGCGGCTCCGCCGAGGGGGACGTACTCGTGGGCTCGCTGGCGGAGAAAGGTCCCGCGGCCGACCTCGCCGGACAGGAGGCCCCGGCGCGCGGCTTCGGCATAGCCGCGGCTGACCGTCCCGACGGTGACGCCCAAGTGATCCGCAAGGTCGCGGTGGGTGGGGAGGCGGGCCCCTGGCTTCAGACGTCCCTGGGCCAGGTCCTGCGAGATCGCCTCGGCGATGGCCAGATAGCGCGGCCCCGAATGGCGACTGAGCTCAGGCACCCACATTGTCATCGTCACAATATAGTTATTGACACCTTATTCGGTCAAGCAATATCGTGACAATCGAGGGTGCATTGACAGAGAAGGTGGCCGAAGCGGCTCCGGCGCCGATCGAGTGGAGGCGAGGCGCGCTGCGGGTCGGCACCGACCGCGCCCACCTGGGCATCGACGTCATCCACCGATTTCTTGCGGACTCCTACTGGGCTGAGAACATCCCGCGCGCTCTGGTGGAAAGGTCCATCCGCAACTCGCTCTGCTTCGGGATCTACGACGGCCCGGCCCAGGTCGGCTTCGCGCGAGTCATCTCGGACTTCGCGACCTTCGCCTACGTCGCCGACGTCTTCGTCCTGGAGTCGCACCGCGGGCGTGGCCTCGCCCGGTGGCTCATGGAGTGCATCAAAGCGCACCCTGACCTCCAGGGCCTGCGGCGTTGGACCCTCGGCACCCGCGACGCTCACGCTCTTTACCGGCAGTCCGGGTTCGGCCCGCTGGGCGACCCGTCCATCTACATGGAAATCCTGGACAGGGAGGTCTACAGCAGGCCATGAAGCTCTATCAGGTCGACGCCTTCACGTCTCGCCCCTTCGCGGGCAATCCGGCCGCCGTCTGTCTTCTCGAGAGCGAGCGCCCCGACGAATGGATGCAGCAGGTCGCCGCCGAGATGAACCTGTCCGAGACGGCCTTCTTGCTCCGCGCGCGAGACGGTTTCCGCTTGCGGTGGTTCACGCCCACGACCGAGGTCCCTCTCTGCGGCCACGCGACCCTCGCGAGCGCTCACTTTCTCTTCGAAACGGGGGCGCTCGCCCCGGATCAGTTGGCCTCGTTCGAAACGCGCAGCGGCCGCCTCACGGCCCGGCGCGTCGGTGGCCGGATCGAGATCAACCTTCCGGCCTCGCCCCTCACGGAGTCGGCTCCGCCGGCGGGCGCTCTCGAGGCGCTGGGCGTGACGCCGATGTGGGTGGGGCGAACTGCGGATCGCGGTCTCGGCGACAACGACTACGTGATCGACGTCGGCGCCGAGGACGTCGTGCGGAACCTGAAGCCGGACTTCGGACGGCTGCGCGAGCTGAAGAGCGGCTTCATCGTCACAGCGTGCGCCACAACGTCGCCCTTCGACTTCGTGTCGAGGTACTTCGCTGCGTTCGTCGGCATCGACGAGGACCCCGTGACGGGAGCCGCCCACTGCGCGCTCGTCCCCCACTGGGCCGCGCGTCTCTCAAAGCTCGAGATGACGGCCTACCAGGCGTCGCCTCGCGGCGGCGTGGTCCACGCGCGCCTCGACGGCGACCGAGTCCATTTGTCGGGCGAAGCCGTCACGGTCCTTCGGGGGGAACTGCTCGCCTGACCTTGCTCGGTCCGCGGTCCGCCTGTACCCTTGGACTCATGCGGGCGTAGCCGAATTGGCATAGGCGCCAGACTTAGAATCTGGTGGGTTCACCCCCGTGAGGGTTCAAGTCCCTCCGCCCGCACCATCGACATGTCGGTCCGACCGCGGTAGCGGGCCAGGACGACGTGTTATTCTACGAGTTCCGCAACACCGCAATAGTTGCCGGACATGCGAGCGGAGCCGGATTCATTCCGGCGAAGCGAGCGGGGGGCCCCGGGGGGCGCGGCGCAGCGCCCGCCCGGGTTCAATGAGGACATGCGAGCGGAGCCGGATTCATTCCGGCGAAGCCCCGCGATGGCAAGACGGCGCGGGACAAGCGAGCGGGGGTCCAGGGGGGGCGACGCAGTCCCCCCTTGTTTCAATAGAGGTTGCTCCGTTGAAAGTCGAATACGTCGAGGAAACGTCGGTCCGCAAAGCCTTGACCTTCGAGATCGAAGCCGAGGTCGTCGAAAAGGAAATCGAAGCCCGGGCCCGCGAGTACGCCCGGAGCGTGAAGCTCCCGGGCTTCCGTCCTGGCAAGACTCCCCCGGACGTCATCAAGAAGCGCTTCCGCTCGCAGGTCCTCGAGGACGTGGCCGAGGCCGTCGTCAACAGGGTGGTCTTCAAGGAACTGGAAGGGCGCGGCCTCAAGCCTCTGGCCAATCCCCAGGTGACCGACCTCAAAATCGACGAGAACCAGCCGATGACGTTCCGGGCCGTCTTCGAGACGCTGCCCATCGTGGAGGTCCCGGAATACAAAGGCCTCGAGGCGAAGTCACGGCGCGCTGCCGTGAGCGCCGAGGACGTCGAGCGGGAGGTCGCCCGACTCCGCGAGGATGCGGCGCGCTTCGACCCCGTCGAGGGGCGACCCGCGCGCGAAGGGGATTTCGTGGTCCTGGATCTGGCCTGGCGCCCCGAGGGGGGCGGCCGTTCGGGCCGGGACGAGAACGCCATGATCGAGGTCGGCTCGAAAGAAAACCACAAGGACTTCAACGCGGGCCTCGTCGGCCTTTCGCCGGGCGAGGCCAAGGACATCAAGGTCACCTACGAAGAAGATCACCCCTCGAAGGGCCTCGCCGGCAAGACCGTGGCCTACACAGCGACCGTCAAGGGGATCAAAGAGAAGGTGCTCCCCGAGGCCGACGACGAGTTCGCCAAGGACTTGGACTTCGAAACCCTTGCGGCACTCGAGGATGACATCCGCAAGCGTCTCACGGCCGCCGAGGAACGGAAGATCGACCGCGAGACGAAAGGGGCCCTCGTCGAAGCCCTCGTCCTGAAGGCGTCTTTCGAGGTGCCCGAGGCCCTCGTTGAGCGCCACATGAACGCCCGCACCGAGAACGCGGCGCGGAGCCTCGCGATGCAGGGGATCGACCCCACGAAGATCGGGATGGACTGGAAGGGTTACCGCGAAGAGCAGCGCAACGAGTCGGTGACGGCCGCCAAGGCGGACATTCTGCTCGACGAAATCGCCAAACGGGAGGGAATCGAAGCGACCGACGGCGAGGTCGACGCCGAGATCGCGCGGCTCGCGGAGCGCATGAAGAAATCGAAGGACGCGGTGCGCCTCGCCATGGAGAAGGAAGGCGATCTGACCGCGCTCCGCGCGAGGATTCGCGAGGATAAGACCCTTGACTTGCTCAAGGCCGATGCTAGACTGGAATTCGAATGAAGGCGATCTCGCCGCAGGCGGGCACGCTGGTCCCGATGGTCGTGGAGCAGACGGCTCGAGGCGAGCGGGCGTACGACATCTACTCGCGCCTTCTCAAAGACAACATCGTTTTCATCGGCACCGCCATCGACGACATGGTGGCAAACCTGATCATCGCGCAGCTCCTCTTCCTCGACGCTGAAGATCCCGAGAAAGACGTCCACGTCTACATCAACAGCCCCGGGGGCTCCACGACGGCGGGGATGGCGATCTATGACACGATGCAGCTCATTCGCCCCGACGTCCAGACGATCTGCGTCGGGCAGGCCGCATCGATGGGCGCCGTCCTGCTCGCCGCGGGAACCCCGGGAAAGCGCTTCGCGCTCCCCAACTCCCGCATCCTGATCCACCAACCCTGGGGCGGCACTCAGGGTCAGGCGTCGGACATCGCCATCCAAGCCAAGGAAATCCTGCGGATCAAGGACCGGCTGAACCAGATCCTGGCGTTGCACACGAAGCAGAGCCTGGAGAAGATCGTCTCCGACGCCGACCGCGACTTCATCATGGATGCCGCCCAGGCGAAGGACTATGGTATCGTCGATCAGGTCATCAGCAGGCGTGAGAAGTGATGAGAGACTGCGGGTGCGAACGGCGTACTGACGGCCTCAGACCAGAGCTGCGAGCGAAGCGGGATTCATGAAAAAAGGCGGCGAAACCGAGATCCTTCGCTGCTCGTTCTGCAACAAGGATCAAAACGACGTCCGCAAGCTCATCGCGGGCCCGACGGTCTTCATCTGCGACGAGTGCGTCGACGTCTGCAACGACATCATCGCCGACGACCGCCGCGTCGAGGGACGCTCCTACAAGTCGAGCCTGCCGGTTCCCCACGAGATCAAGAAATTCCTCGACGAGTACGTCATCGGCCAGGACCAGGCCAAGAAGAAGCTGGCCGTGGCCGTGTACAACCACTACAAGCGGATCGAGATCT
>JBGPYB010000267.1:0-3551 GCA_041493035.1 Vicinamibacteria bacterium
CCGCGCGCTCTGACAGGATCGGCGCGCGATGCTGGGGAACGGGGAGCCTTGACTGAGTCCGGCATGAGGCAGCGGCTCGCGGCATTTTCCGGAGGCGGATCGAATCGAACCAGGGCCGCGCTGTCGACATGGCCGGTGACGCACCGAATGCGCGATGTTCTTCACCGCGTGCTCACCCTGGTCCTTGAACGCGGCGGCGCTGCGGTTGCGTTGTGCCATCTGAACGGTTTCCGACACGGTGATGCCGCCGGGCTCAGCAAGCGCCTCCAGGCGGCGTCAGGGGCGCTGCCGGCGTGAAAGTATCCAACCCGAAGAGGAGGGCTTGAATGATCCACGACAGCATCCTGGGCACGATCGGCAATACGCCGGTGGTCAAGATCAACCGGCTCGCGCCCGACCACGTCACGATGTACGTCAAGTGCGAGGCCTTCAATCCCCTTTCCTCCGTGAAGGATCGCCTCGCCATCGCCATCATCGAGGATGCTGAGCGGCGCGGGGCGATTCGCCCGGGCCAGACGGTGGTCGAGGCCACCTCCGGCAATACCGGCATAGCGCTCGCGATGGTCTGCGCGGTCAAGGGCTATCCTTTCGTCGCCGTCATGTCTGACAGCTTTTCCGTGGAGCGCCGCAAGCTCATGCGTGTGCTGGGAGCCCGGGTGATGCTGACGCCCGCGGCCGAGCGCGGCACCGGGATGGTGAGAAAGGCCGAAGAGCTGGCGAAGAAGCACGGCTGGTTCCTCGCCCAGCAGTTCGAGAACCCGGCCAACCCGGAGTATCACCGCAACACGACGGGCCCGGAAATCCTCCGTGACTTCGCGGGAAAGCGACTCGACTACTGGGTCACCGGCTACGGCACCGGCGGCACGCTGACGGGTGCCGGCGAGATGCTTCGGAAAGCCCGGCCAGGCATCCGCATCGTCGTCACGGAGCCGGAAGGCGCCGCGCTGCTGTCCGGCAACGAATGGAAGCCGCACAAGATCCAGGGCTTGACCCCGGACTTCATTCCGGCCGTCTTGAACCGCGACGTCTTCGACGAGATCGTGACCGTCGGCGATCTCGAGGCGCGGGACAGGGCCCGCGACTTGGCAAAGAGCGAAGGGATCTTCTGCGGCCTCTCCTCGGGCGCCACCTTCGCCGCCGCGCTGAAGGTGGCCGCGAAGGCGCCCAAGGGCTCGGTCATCCTCGCCATGCTCCCCGACACGGGCGAGCGCTACCTCTCGACGAACCTCTTCGAGGGGATCAACGAGGGCTCGGACGAGATCTAGGCGAGCCGCCCCCTCACCCTGCCCTCTCCCCCGAAGCGGGGGAGAGGGTTCAGAACGAGTCCCTTTCCCCCGGGGCGGGGTCGAGGGTTCCGAACGAATCCCTCTCCCCCATCGGGGGAGAGGGCAGGGTGAGGGGGCTGTATCCAGCCCGATACGCTTGACAGGCCCGCGAGCGGCTCGGTATCGTGACGGTATGGCCCGTCGCAGAGTGCGCTTGAGCAGCAAGTGGCCGACGTTCGCCGCAACGGCGAGAGTCTTCAACCTGTCTGCTGCGACCCGCCGAAGGATCTCGCGAGAGGTGGAGGAGTTCCTGGAGAAGCGCAAGGATGCGCTCGCCGCCGCCAACGGTCGCGGTAGCGCCGTGAAGTCGCACCGGCGCGTTGCACGTAAAGCTGCGTATCGCCCTGCCCGCCTTAGCCACGCCCGCTGAGCCAGCCCACTCCCGCGCCTGAAGCCTTTCTGAACGTGCCCTTCGACGGGCGATACACGCCTCTCTATTTGGCTGCCATTGCTGGGTTGTGCGGGCTCGGGCTGCGGCCTCGTTCAGTGGTCGAGATTCCCGGTCCACAACGCCGCCTCGAACGAATCCGGGAGTTGCTGGGCAGGTGCCGGTTTTCGTTTCATGACCTCTCACGGGTCCAGCTCAGTCACGGCACGCCACGATTCAACATGCCGTTCGAGCTGGGGCTAGCGGTCGAGGCGAGCTACCGCCAGGAGCATCAATGGTTCGTCCTCGAGGCCCGGCCGTATCGGCTTCAACGGTCGCTCAGCGACCTGAACGGCACGGATCCGCTCATTCATGGCGGCAGACCTGAGGGTCTTTTGCAGGTTCTCGCCAATGTTTTCGATCCACCGGACGCGCCAAGGGGGCTGCTCGAGCCGATTTTCGAGCACCTTCGTGGGCGCGCCCCGGATCTGACGAGGCGGTACGGCGGCGTCTACACTCAAGGTGCCTTTGCCGAATTCGTGACAGCGGCCACCAAGCTCACCAAGCGGCTGAGCCAAGCCTGAGGCGAAGCGCCATCATGCGCCGCCGCGCTGAAGGTGGCCGCGAAGGCGCCCAAGGGCTCGGTCCTCCTCGCCATGCTCCCCGACACGGGCGAGCGCTACCTCTCGACGAACCTCTTCGAGGGCATCAACGAGGGGACGGACGAGGTGTAGGCGAAGGGTAGTGTATCCACCTTGTGACATTGACAAGGTGACGGAGCGCGGCGAGACTTGGCCCGTGGACCCCGAGCTTCGTGACGCCCTCAACCAGCTAACCGTGGATCTCCGCAGTGAGATCCGCTCGGGAGACGCCGAGACACGCGAGGCACTCGACCGGTTGGGCGCGGACCTGGGCGGCGAGATCCGGACAGCCGTCGTCGAAATGCGCTCCTATATCGACGACCGGTTCCAGACCACCACCGCCGAGACACGGCGCTACTTCGATGTGGTCGGCGAGTCGCTTCGTAGCGACGTTCGTGGCGTCGCCGAGCTCGTGGCGCTTTCCAACGAGGGGTCGAAGGTGCGGGACGACGAGCAGGCGGCGCGCACAGATGGCCTCGAGGGCAGGGTTGGGAGGCTCGAGGTGCGCGTCATGAGCCTGGAAGACGACCGGAAACCCCGCCCACCGCGCCGGCGGCGGTAGCTCCCTCATCATCTCAGCCCTCGCCTCCCCGCTCGAGGCGAGCGTCTCGGCTCGAACTGCGGCCCTCTCCCCCTCGGCGGGGGAGAGGGGGCAGAACGAGGTCTAGGCCAGCCGCGTCACGTCCTCCGCCACCTTTGGGTAGTTCAGCAGCATGCCGGCGTCATGGCCGGGGAAGCAGAGGTCCACGGAGGAGGCCTTGGCGCGCACCTTGTCGTACGTCTCCATCCAGCCGATGAGATCGGTGATGAGAATGCTCGGCGTGTCTTCCTTGAAGTTACGCGCCAGGTGCCCGCAGTCCGAGGCCACGACGGCCGTCCCCTTGGCCGTGGGCACCGCCAGCGACTGCGTGCCGATCGTGTGCCCGGGGCCCAGCATGATGTCGAGGCCCGGGCCGATATTCATGTCGCCGTTCACGATCTGAAGGCGCGGCGTCCCTTCCATGTCCTGCATGATCTTGTAGGCCAGCGGATCGGCCGTGCCCGCGAAGATCTTGCGCTTGGCCACCGGGTGCTTGGTCCAGAAGTCGTACTCCTTCTTCTGGACGTAGAACGTCGCCTTGGGATACGCCTTGGGCATCATTTCCATGCCGCCCACGTGGTCCCAGTGCATGTGGCTGATGACCACCTTGGTGACGTCGTTGGGCTTGACGCCGATCC
>JBGPYB010000038.1:0-31561 GCA_041493035.1 Vicinamibacteria bacterium
CCAGCGCCAGGCCCATTCGCGGGGCGCGTTGGGGTACTTGAGGGCGAGTGCGTGAGGAAGCTCGACCTCGACGCCCGCAGCCATGTCCTGCTCGTGAAGGTGACGCACCCGCTCGATCTGGGCACGTAGCGGCTGCGCCAGGCCAGCCGGGAGAAGGGTGATGCGATCCTTCTGTCCCTTGCCGGCGCGCACCGTCAGCTCGTGGCGGTCGAAGTCGACGTCCTTCACCCGCAGCCGCACGCACTCGAGGAGACGCAACCCTGAGCCGTACATCAGGGCCGCCATGAGGCGCGGGCTGCCCTCGAGACGCGTGAGGATCTCGCCGATCTCGCCTTGGCTCAGAACCAGGGGCACGCGCTCGGGACGCTTGGCGCGGGGCACGCTCTCGAGGCCTTTCAGCTCGCGCTCGAGAACCCGGCGATAGAGAAACAAGATGGCGCTGAAGGCTTGGTTTTGAGTCGACGCGCTCACCCGTCGCTGCGTCGCGAGGCTGGCGAGGAAGGAGGCCACCTCTTGGGAACCTAGCTCGTCGGGGTGGCGCATGCCGTGGAACGCGAGGAAGCGTCGGATCCAGAAGACGTAGGCTTCCTCGGTGCGCCGGCTGTAGTGGCGCGTGCGGATGGCAAGGCGGACGCGGTCGAGGAGACGTGGACCGGCAGGGACGGTTGCGTTCATTGGACACTCTCCGTGTTCGGGCCAGCGGGGAGAGCGCCGGACAAGGGGGCGGCACCGGCCGCAGGGTCAGCTTGCCGTGGGAGGGTGGCAGGGCAGGTCCATTCCGAGTTGGACCAAGGGTCGCCTACACGAGTCTAGGGACGAGCCGTGGCCACGCGGGGCGCGGGGGTGGCCGCCCGCTCTTCGATGCGCAAAGGCGCGCTGAGCAGGTCGGCGGCTCGCGAGGAGCCGCCGGCGAGCACGGTGTAGTCGGTCGCTTCGACCCGCCAGCCTGGGAAGCGACGTCGTAGTGCGCGAGGTCGGCCGCTTTCAAGTGGAAGCGGACGGAGCGGGTCTCGTCCGGGCGAGAGAGACCTTGTCGAAGCCGCGGAGGAGTTTCACGGGGCGGTCGACCTTCGACCTGGGGAAGCCGGCGTAGAGCTGCACTCGGGAGCGCGGATGAGGCTCGGGCCGTACTGGATGGCCATGGGCATTTCGATGTCGAGGCCCGCGCACGCGGCCTTCGGGCCGTCGTAGACGCCCATGAAGAAGTCGGACATCACGAAGCCGCGAAAGCCCCACGATGCTGTCCAGGGCGAAGTGCTTGGCGCACGCAATGACGTTGCGGCGCTGGGTCGCGTTTTCGTCGAGGGCGGCCTGGAGCACGAGATCCTGATCCTCACGGATGACCTTGCCGAGCGGCGGGGTCAGGGTCGGCCAAACGGGACCGAGCGGAGAGGGCGCCCCTCCTGACCCGGAAGCAAATGGCATCGGCGGAGCGCTTCCTACGTCTCCAGCGTCAGCATCAAGTACAGGCCGGCCATCCCGAAGAGAAGGTTCGGGGCCCAGGCTGCCAGGACCGCCGGGAGGAGGGCGTTGTTTCCGAGGGCCTCGAAGATCGCCAGGCAGGAGTGGTAGGCGATGGCGATCAGGATACTCAGGAAGATCCCGTACATCGCTCCACGCTTGCCCACGACGAACGAGAACGGGATGGCGATGAGCGTCATCACCGCGGCTACCATGGGGAACGCGGGCTTCCTGTGGAGTTGCACCTTGAGCCGGACCGCGTCCAGGCCGAGGGCTTCGATCCTTGCGATGTGCTCTCGAAGCTGTCCGAAGCGGAAGGTGTCGGGGCCGCGCTCTTCCTGGCGGAAGTAGCTGGGGGCCTCGAGATCGCCCAGCCTCACTTCGGCGAAGGTGTAGAAGGGCTTCGATGCCCGGGGGCGGAAGTTCCTCCGCCACCCTCGTTGGAGGTCGTAGGAACCGTCCTCGACCCGCCATTCGGCGCGGGACGCATAGAGACGATCACGGAGGTCCCACTGACGGGTATCGACGTCATAGACCGTGAGGCCGAAGAGCGTCACCCCCTGGGTCCCGGGTCCCGAAGAGGCGTAGTCGTAGTTGTAGAGTCGGCCGTCCCTGCCGAGCATCCAGCGGCGATCGAGGAAGCTGGACGTTTGGGGCGGGCGTCCCTTGATGACGTTCATGTCCTGATCCGCGACGAGGTTCGTTTGCGGGAGCAGGAACTCCCCCATACCGAAGAGCGCCGCGCTCACGGTGAGGCCGAGGGCCACCGCCGGCAACGTCGCGCGGTAGATGCTGATTCCCCCGGCCTTCATCGCCGTGATCTCGTTTCGCCGGCTGAGGATCCCGAACGTCGCGAGGGTCGCGACGAGGACGGCTACCGGGGCGATGAGGTGGATGACCTCGGGAGAGTGGAAGGCATAGTAGTGCAGGACCACCTTCCCCCGGACCTTGTTCTGCTGGATGTCGTCGAACAGGTCCAGGAATTCGCCGAGTACGAACAAGGCCCAGAAGGCGGCGCCGACCAGGACCATGTGGCCGAGATACTGAACCGCGACGTATCGGTCGAGGATGGACGGGAAGCCCAGAGACAGACGCGGCACCCGAACGACGACGGCCGGCCCAGGGCGCCGGATCGGAGACCCGAGGCGGGGTGCGGCGCGGAGGCGCACGGGCGTTCGCCGAAAGCGGGGGAGCCAGGCGGTGTAGACACCCGGATCGAGAGGGTCGAACGCCGCGGCCCGGTGGTTCATGACCAGAAGGGCAACAGCGACGGCACCGAGGACCACGTTGGCCGACCAAATGGCCACGAACGGGGTGATGAGGCCGGTGTCCCCGGCCTGCTGGCCGAAACGTATGAACACGTAGTAGACGGAGATGACGGCGATCGAGAGGCCGAAGGCTGCAGAACGAGCCTCCTTGCGTCCACCCAGGGAAAGCCCCAGGCCCAGTAGGCCGAAGACGACGCAGGCGAAGGGGATCGCGAACTTCTTGTGACGCTCCACCTCGAAGGACAAGGCCTTGTTCCCCATCCCCTTCGCGCGCAGGTCCCGAATGCTCTCGGTGAGCTCACTGAGCGTCATCTCCCTCCCGCCCTTGGAGAGAGTGACTTGTTGGGAGGGGAAGAATTCCTCGAAAGGGAGGGGAAGGTCCAGGGTGCGGAAACGTTGTTGGTCGTAGTCCTCGGGATGCGCCGGGTCACATGCGTGGAGGACGCCGTGCTCCAGATGCATCTCGAGGCTCCGTGCGCCAGGGTCGATGACGAGATGCCCGGTCCGCGCTAGAATCACCCGCGGGTTGCGGGGTTCGCGGCTGTCGTGGAGGAAGATGTCCTTCCACTCGTTCGTGGCCGAGCTGATGTCGGAGACGTAGAGCGTCATCGTCCGCTCTCGGAGGAGGTCGTCGGTGAACACGCGGGGCTTGACGGACGTGCGTGCTTTGTTGATGACCAGGGAGAACATGAGCTGGCGATAGGCCTGGTTCGCCGTGGGCAGGGCCACGGCCATGATCCAGAAGGTGAGCAATCCCGTGACGGCCGCGCCGGCCATGACGGGGCGGAGAAGCCCCGACGGGCTCACGCCGCTCGCCCGGAGAGCCACGATCTCGCTGTCGCTCGCGAGCCTTCCGAAGGCGAGGAGCACACCTAGCAGAAACGCCATGGGGATCGTCACCGCGAGCATGCTGGGGAGGAGATAGATGAAGACCCTGGCGATGGTGGCGGGAGGGGCGCTCTTGGCGATAAGGGCGCCGGTGAGCAGCGTGATCTGCTGCAAGAGCAGGATGAAGGTGAACAGAAGGAGACCGAGGCCGGTGGGAGGAGTGATCTCGCGAAGGACGTATCGGTCGAGGATCGTGGGACGCAACGCGCGGAGAACGCTCACGTCGGCGATCCTAGCACGCAGTCCCGGAGGGCCCTTCAATGGCTGAAGCGGTCACAGCCTTCGCTCCGGGCTCGGCGTCCAACCTTGGCCCGGGGTTCGATTGTCTCGGCGTGGCCCTCTCGGGGCGCGGCGACCGGGTCACGGCGCGGCTGTCGCCAGGGACGGGTGTGCGGGTCGTGTCGGTCTCGGATCCACGCATTCCTCTCGACGCCACGCGCAACACCGCAGCCATCGCGGCGAACGCGGTGCTGCGGCGTGCCGGGTCGACGACGGGTCTCGAGATCTCCATCGAAAAGGGCCTGCCCCTTGCCGGCGGGATGGGAGGAAGCGCAGCATCCGCAGTGGCCGGCGCAGTCGCAGCGGACGCGGCGGTTGGCGCACGCCTCCCACGGGAAGCCCTGATGGACGCCGCGCTCGAGGCTGAGGCCGTCGTGGCCGGGCGTCACGCGGACAACGTGGCACCGTCGCTCTTCGGTGGGCTCGTGCTGATCCTGGGCCTGGACCCGCCTCGTCTGGTCTTTGGTCACGTCCACCAGAACATCGCGTTCGTCGTCAGCACGCCCGCCTATGGCGTCGAGACGAAGGCCGCCCGCGCCGTGCTGCCCGCGGACATTCCCCGCGCCGACGGAATCGCCCAGGCGGCGCACCTTGGAGGACTGCTGCTGGCACTGGAGCGCGGGGACGGCACTTTGATCGGCCACGCCATGCGGGACCACATCGCGCACCCCCATCGCGCGAGCCTCTATCCGGGCTACGTTGAAGCTCGCGACGCCGCACTCGCAGCCGGGGCCTACGGTGTGGCCGTGAGCGGCGCCGGCCCCACTCTGCTGGCTATCGTCCCGCGGGGGGCGCAGGGGGCGATAGCCCGCGAGGTCGAGGGTGCTTACAAGCGCGCCGGCTACTCTGCGGAGAGCCAAGCGGCCGAGGTCGATCGCGTCGGCGCCCGGATCGTGGCATGAGCGCGGTCCTGCGTTGTGACGCTTGCGGGCAAACTTTCCCCGTGACGTCCTCGCGCGTCCAGTGCCCCTGCGGCGGACTCCTGGCTGTGCTCCACCACCTGCGGCGCAGCGGACCGAGCCTCCGGGCCCTCTTCGACGGGCGCCGGCGGCGCGGCGACGCCGCCGGTCACGACAGCGGTGTGTGGCGTTTTCGGGAGCTATTGGTCCCGGACACCGTGTCCCTCGTGTCGCACCCCGAGGGGAACACGTCCCTCTACCGGCGCGACAGCGTGGCCGCGTTCGTCGGGACCCCGGACGTGGCCCTGAAGCACGAGGGGGAGAATCCGACAGGCTCCTTCAAGGACCGCGGCATGACCGTCGCCGCCACCCGGGCTGCGGCCTGGGGCGCCACGGCCGTGGCCTGCGCTTCGACGGGCAACACCTCGGCTTCGATGGCGGCGTACGCGGCGCAAGCCGGGATACCCGCCCTCGTTTTCGTGCCGGCGGGAAAGGTGGCGGCCGGGAAGCTCGCTCAGGCCCTCGCTTATGGTGCACGCACCTTGATGGTGAGGGGCGACTTCGACGCCTGCCTTCGACTGGCGCGTGAGGCCTCCGAGGCTCTCGGGATTGCCCTTCTCAATTCGATCAACCCCTGGCGCCTCGAAGGCCAGAAGACCATCGTTCTCGAAATGCTTCAACAGCGCGGATGGGAGCCTCCTGACTGGATCGTGGTGCCGGCGGGAAACCTCGGGAACACGGCGGCCTTCGGCAAGGCCCTTGGAGAGGCCCGCGAATGGGGCTTGATTGGCAAGGTGCCCCGGATCGCCTCGATCCAGGCGGCCGGCGCCAACCCCTTTCACCGCAGCTTCCGTACCGGCTTTCGGAAGCGCTTCAGGGTGAAGGCTGAGACGATCGCCACGGCCATCCGGATCGGCGACCCGGCGAGCTACGACCGGGGTGTCAGGGCGATCCGCGAGACGAGGGGAATCGTGGCTGCGGTCAGCGACCGCGAGATCCTCGAGGCCAAGGCGGTCGTCGATGCCTCCGGTATCGGCTGCGAGCCCGCCTCGGCCGCTTCGGTCGCCGGAGCGAGGCTCCTGGTGAAGCAGGGTCTCATTCGCAAGGGCGATTCGGTCGTCGCCGTCCTGACGGGCCACGTACTGAAAGATGCCCAGACCGTGATGGACTACCACCAGTCGGGGAACCGGCGGTCGAATCCTCCGGTGGAGATCGACGCGAAGGTATCGGCGGTGGAGCGGTTCCTGAAGAAGCGCTAACGGTCGGTGCCGCCGGGCAGCGCTTGACCTTGCGCTTCCTGGGGCTTGTGGGTCTTCTGGGCGGCTCGGCAGTCCACGGGCAGGACGAGGCCGAAGGTGCTCCCCTTCCCGTGCTCCGATTCGACCCAGATCTGGCCGCCGTGACCTTCGACGATCAGCCGGCAGATGTAGAGGCCGAGGCCCGTCCCCGAGATCTTCATGTGCTCGTCGGAGCGGACTCTCTGGAACTTCTGGAAGAGCTGGCCAATTTGCTCCTGGGGGATCCCGAGGCCGTGGTCCATGACCTCGATCACCACGTGCTGTGTGCCCCGTTCCCGGCAGCGAACGGTGATGGAGCCGCCGCCGGGGGAGTACTTGATGGCGTTCATCGTGAGGTTCGTGAGGACCTGGCGCAGCCTGTCCGCATCGGCGACGACCTTGGGGAAGTGAGGCGGGATGTCGAGGAGCACCGAATGGTCCGAGAGCCCCATCGGCATCGTGTCGAGGATGAAGGGACCGAGGTCGACGTCGCTCCACCTGAACGAGAACTGGCCGGTCTCGATCTGGGTGATGAGAAGCGTATCGTTGGCGAGGAGGGCCAGTTGCTCGGTCTCGCTGATGACCGTGCGCATGAACTCCTGTCGAGCCTCGATGGGAATGTCGGGCTCCTCGAGGACGAGCTCGGCGAAGCCGCGGATGGCCATCAGCGGCTTGCGGAAGTCGTGGGCCACTATGGCCACGAACTCGCTCTTCACGCGGTCGTATTCCTGCAAGAGGGTGTTGGCTCGCTTCAGCTCCTCGTGGAGGCGGAGGTTTTCGACGGCCACCGTGGCCTGGCCGGCCACGGCCAGCAGGAGGTTCAGGTCCTCTTCGCTGAAGGCCCCAGCTTGGATTCGGTCCGCGACGAGGATGAGCCCATGGATGGCCGGGCCGCGCGTCATGGGAGCCACGAGGACCGAGTGCAAGTCGAGCTCGGCGGCGATCTCGGGCAGCAGGCGTGAGTCGGCCTGGGCCTTGTTCGACATGAGCGGACCGTTCTTGCGGAAGTTCCACCGGGAGCGAGCCTCGCCGTCGACGCTGTAGCGGGCCCGGTCCACCTGCTCGCGGCTGAAGCCGAAGCCCTGGTGCTGCGCCACGATCTGTCTGCGGTCGGCGTCGAAGAGCAGGACCAGCCCCTTCTGGGCGCGCAGGCCCTCGGCGCTCTGGCGGGCGAGGTGGCCGAAGGTAGCCTCGGCTCCGCCCGCAAGGGAAAAGGCCCACGAGATCTTGTAGAGGCCCAGGAGCTCCTGGACCTTTCGCTGGAGGAGGCGCCTGTCGGCCTGCGCCCTCAGGAGGGCACTGACGCGGAGGTCCAGCTCCACCGCGTCGATGGGCTCCCGGATGACCTCATCGGCCTCCACGAGGAGGTTCGGGTCTTCGTTGCTGCGCACGGCCAGAACGGGCAGCTCCGCACCGAGGGCCTGCCGGACGCTGCGTAGCAACGTGGGCACCGGGGGATCAGGGTAGGCCAGTGAGATCAAGAGAAGGTCGGGCGCTCGATCGACGATGGCTTGAACCACGCGGCGGCCGCGCTCGATGACCGTGGCCCGGTGCCCTCCCGTTCGAAGAAGGCGCGCCAACGCTTCCGCACGCTCCAGGTCCGGATGGAGAACGGCGATGTGGCCCGCGACCGGAGACCGGCCGAGGATCATTTGGGCGTTGTCCGCCCCGGGCGATTGACGTTGGTGAACAGAGCCACCATCGAGCGGAGCGAGGCGCGCGCAATGGGCTTCACGAGGTAGGAATCCGAGCCGGCCTCGCGTCCGGCGGCGAAGTCGCGCAACTCTCCCTTGGCCGTCACGAAAACGATCGGCACCTCCTTGTCCACTCGACGGAGTGCCTTGCAGACCTCGTATCCGTCGATGTCCGGGAGCGTCACGTCGAGGAGGATCAGGTTGAACGGTCCCTTGGAGTCGGCGGCCTTCAAGCACTCCATTCCGGTGCCGGCTTCGACCGTCTCGAAGGCCTCGCCCTTCTCGGCTTCGAGGATGCTGCGGATGAGCGCCCGGGTGGGAGCGTGGTCGTCGACGATGAGAACTCGCTTTGCCATGTTCCTGGAACGATTGTAACCGGCTTAGAATCGCCCGTCGACCCCGCTAGGAGGAGCCATTGCCTGAGACCCTGTATCCCGTGAAGCCCCACATCGCCGGCCGAGCCCACATCCGGAGCATGGAGGAATACCAGAGGCTCTACCGTCTCTCTCTCGACAACCCCGAGTGGTTCTGGGGAGAGCAAGCCAAGGCGGTAACCTGGTTTCACCCGTGGCAGTCGGTCTTCGACGCCGACTACGAAGAGGTGGATTTCTCCTGGTACTCCGGCGGAAGGCTGAACGCCAGCTTCAACTGCGTGGACCGGCACCTGGGCAGCCAGGGAGATCGGACCGCGATCATCTGGGCTCAGGACGAGGTGGGCTCGTACCAGCACATCTCTTACCGCGAGCTGAAGCACAACGTATGCCGAGTGGCCAACGTACTGCTGAGTCACGGCATCCGCAAGGGGGACCGGGTCTGCATCTACATGCCGATGATCCCGGATCTCGCGTACACGATGCTGGCCTGTGCGCGGATCGGGGCGGTCCATTCCGTCGTGTTCGGCGGCTTCAGCGCCGAGGCCTTGAGGGATCGGATCATCGATGCGCGTTGCCGCCTGGTGGTGACGGCCAACGAGGGGCTCCGTGGAGGGAAGCGCATCCCCCTCAAGAAGACCGTGGACCGGGCGATCGACGGCATGACGACGGTGGAGACGGTGCTGGTGGCTCGGCGGACCGAGAGCGACACTGCGATGCGATCCGGGCGCGATTTCTGGTTGGACGAGGAGTGCCGCAAGCAACGGTCGACCTGTACGAACGCGTGGATGGGCGCCGAAGACCCGCTCTTCATCCTGTACACGTCGGGGAGCACAGGAAAGCCCAAGGGGCTCCTTCACACGACCGGCGGCTACCTGGTCTACGCCGCGTTCACTCATCGCCTGGTCTTCGACTATCACCCCGGGGACGTCTACTTCTGCGCGGCCGACGTGGGCTGGGTGACGGGTCACAGCTACATCATCTACGGCCCGCTGGCGAACGGCGCCACGACAGTGATGTTCGAGTCGACGCCGACGTACCCGGATCCAGGGCGATACTGGAGGATCGTGGACGATCTCGGAGTGAACGTCCTGTACACCGCCCCGACCGCCCTGCGCGCCCTGGCCCAGGCAGGAAACGATTGGGTCAAGCGCTACCGCCGGGATTCCCTCCGGATTCTCGGGACCGTCGGAGAGCCCATCAATCCCGAAATCTGGCGGTGGTACCACGACGTGGTGGGAGGAGAGCGCTGCGCCGTCGTCGACACCTGGTGGCAGACGGAGACGGGTGGCATCTTGATCACGCCCCTTCCCGGCGTCACGCCGACCAAGCCGGGCTCGGCCACGCTTCCATTTTTCGGTGTGAAGCCTGTGATCGTCGATCCGGCTGACGGGCATGTTCTCGAGGGGAATGGAGTCTCGGGTGCGCTCTGCCTCGGCTCCCCGTGGCCGGGTCAGGCACGGACGGTCTACGGTGACCATCAGCGCTTCCGCGAAACCTACTTTTCCCAGTACTCGGGGTACTACTTCACCGGGGACGGCGCCCGCCGCGACGAAGACGGCTACTACTGGATCACGGGGCGCATCGACGACGTCCTGAACGTGTCGGGGCATCGCTTGGGGACCGCAGAGATCGAGAGCGCCCTCGTGGCCCATGAGTCGGTGGCCGAGGCCGCCGTCGTGGGCTTCCCCCATCCGATCAAGGGGACCGGCATCTACGCGTATGTCGTCCTCGGTTCCGAATATGCGGGGACCGATCGGAGCCAGGTCGAGGGCGCCCTCAAGGAACAGGTCCGCCACGTGATCGGATCCTTTGCCGCCCCGGACGCGATCCACGTGGCGTCGGGCCTGCCCAAGACGCGCAGCGGCAAGATCATGCGCCGGATCCTGCGCAAGATCGCGAGCTCCGAATACGAGGGGCTGGGGGACATCACCACGCTCGCTGAGCCTGAAGTCGTGGAGCGCCTCATCCAGGAGCACAAGGCCCGGACAGCGTAGAGGCCTTCAGGCAGACGTTCTCGTCCCCCGCACGATCTTGGCCGTCGTCAAGGCCTGGCCCGCGTGGCGTTGGGCGTGCTCGGCCAGGTGGAACAGGAGGCCGATCACGGTGCTCGGCAGCCCGGCGCGTCCCACCGCGCGAGCCTCGGTCAACGAGACCCGGGGGGTTTCGCGCATCTGCTCCAGGGCCGCCTCCACGGCCTTCGAGACACCGCCCACGAGCGAGGCGGGATCGACGGCGCCTCCGGCAGTCTCTTCGGCGGCAGCGGCTCGCTGATCGTCGGAGAGCTTCTCTCCCCTCGCGTAGGTGGCGAGTCGGTCGATGCTCCCCGCGATGTGGCGAAGGTGGAACGCGACCGCGGCCACGCCTCCGGGCCGGGCCTCCAGCTCGTCAGGCGAAAGCCCCTCCTTGATGACGACGCGCTCGGCTTCCTCACGGACCTGCAACAGGGCGTGGGCGGCCGGCATCAAGAGAGGATCGATCCCCGCGATCGGCCCGCGCAGCCAGGCTTCCGGCTCCTCCATCGATCACCTCTCAGGGGAGAGCTTGCCATGGCCGGAGCGCTGAGTGAAGCGTGCTAAGGTGATCCGTGGAGTCGCCATTCGCCGGAAAGCTCTGGTTGGCACCTCTCACTCGCGGCGGCCACCTCGCCTTCCGGCGCCTCTGCGTCGAGTTCGGCGCCGAGGTCACCGTCGGGGAGATGATCGTTGTGCGCCGGCTCTTGCAGAACAAGAGCAGCGAGTTCGCTCTCCTCAAGAGCCATCCGGCCGAGCCGTTCTTCGGCGTTCAACTTGCCGATCGTCATCCCGAGACCCTGGCCGAAGGCGCGCGCATCGCTGAGGGTCGCGGCGCGCGCTTCGTCGACCTCAATTGTGGCTGCCCGATCGACCAGATCACGCGGAAGGGACTCGGGGCCAGCCTCCTCAGGAAGCCGGGTCGACTCGGCCGCCTCATCGAGGCCATGCGGAAGGCGGTCACCGTTCCCGTCACTGTGAAGCTTCGGACCGGTTGGAGCGAGGGCCGGGAGAACATCTCCGCTCTCGCTCGCGTCTGTGAGGACGCGGGTGCCGCAGCCATCACGCTCCACGCTCGCACGCGCGATCAGCGCTACAGCAAGGCGGCGGACTGGGGCGTGATCGGCCGAGTCGCCGCGGAGCGGGGGATTCCGGTGGTGGGAAACGGCGACATTCTCACGCACTTCGAGGCGCGCGATCGCATGGCGCGAGCGAGCGTGTCCTCGGTGATGCTGGCGCGCGGCGCGCTAATCAAGCCGTGGCTCTTCCGGGAGATCCGGGAAGGGCGCAGCCTGCTCTTGAGCGCGGAGGAGCGACTCGGCGTGCTGTGGCGCTTCGTGGAGCTGCTCCGAGACCATTTTGGGTCCGACGATCGGGGTCGCGCTCGAATCCTTCACTTTCTTCCATGGCACCTCGGCTTTTTTTGCCGCTATCGTCCCCTCCCGGAAGGGATCTTCGAGGCGCAGTCCCGCGAGCACCCCTTGATCCAGACACGCCTTGCGGATGACGAAGAACGCTCACCCGTGGAATCGCTCCTGATCGATCCAAGGGCGGAGGTCCACGAGGCTTTCGCGGCCGAGCTGTTGGCCGCGGCGTCGCTGGACGACACCATCGCCCGGGCGGAGGACCTCGCGCGAAGCCTCCCGGCCGCACCTGCGGGGAGCCGAGCTGAAATGGGCTTGGCAGAGGTCGCGGGCTGAGACACGTCGCGGCTGGAATCCTGGTCGCCGTCGGCGTGGCGGTCGCTGGCTGCGGCCGCGCAAAGGGCTCGGGCGAGATCCACGCTCGGCAGGTGGTGCTCGAGCGCGAGGTGGAGGGCCTGCACCAGCTTGCGGCAAAGCTGGAGCGGGGCGAAGCGGCTCTGCCCCCGGAAGACGTCGTGGTCGGGATCTCGGACGCCATGGTGCAGGAGATCTTCACCGCGCAGATGCCGTTCGAAGTCGAAACGGAGGGCCTTCATCTTGTCCTGGACCGCGCCGAGGTGGCGTTCAGGGGCAGTCCCGCTGTCACCCTGACCGGAACCATCGCGATGAAGGACCACCCGGACCTCCGGGGTGATCTGCGGGCGATCGGCGTCTTGGAGAGGATCCAGGTCGATCCGGTCAGCGGAACCCTCCGGGCCCACGTGGCCATTGATCACATCGACCTCCTGAAGATGGGCGGGCTCGAGGCATTTCTGGGCGCTGGGACCCTCGACGAGATCTCCCGCAGTTTGCGCAAGGAGCTCGCGGGCCAGATCCCCGACGTGCAGATTCCGATCGAGCTCGAGAAGAGCATCGTATTGCCCTCGGTCACGGAGGGCCCGGTCAGGATCCAGGGGGCGTCCATGCCACTCGACGTCGGAGTGTCGGACGTGTTCGCGGGGCAAGGGGTCCTGTGGATCGGCGTGAGGGTGGTGCCGGGTGAGTTCGTCAGGACCGATGCCCCCACGCCGGCAGTGACCGCCCGGCCGACCTCGGCCGCGCAGAAACCCCAGGCAGGCCGACCATGAGGTTGTCGCGCGTCGCGTGCGCCCTGCTCGTCCTGGCGCCGACGATGCTTGCTTCGACCACGTGCGGCCGCCGGCACGGGGCGACGCCCGAGCAGATGACGGCGAGAATCCAGGCGCTCGAGAAGGAGCGCGACGAGCTCCGTTCCCGGATCGGCGACCTGATGACGAAGGATCGGCGCCTCGAAGGAATGCCCACGAACGGGGTCCGCGTCGGAGTCCCCACGAGTCTCGTGCGTATGCTGGTGGAGCGTGTGGTCGGAGGCTTCGTCGACCAGGTGACCTTGACGCTCACGAACCTCAACGTGCACAGGGCCGGCAAGATCAAGAAGGTGATCAGCATCGGTGAGTACGACCTCGACGTGCGGATCAACGAGGTGACCGGGCGGCTGAAGACCGGGAAACCCCATGTCCGCTTTGGAGGCAACCGAGTGTCCATCGGGCTGCCCGTTCAGGTCGTGAGCGGCACCGGCAACGCAACGATCGTTTTCAAGTGGGAAGGCAAGAACGTCAGCGGGGCCCTCTGCGGGGACCTTGAGGTCACGAGGGAAGTCGCGGGGAGCGTCAAGCCCGATCAGTACCCGGTCGAGGGCTCTCTCCTCTTGTCGGCCACCGCCCAGCGGATCTTGGCAACCCCGCGCTTCCCGGTCATAGAGATCAACCTGAAGGTCGTGCCGTCGCCCGAATCGTGGGCGTCGGTGCAGAAGATCCTGGACGACAAGACGGGGGTCTGCGGCTTCGTCCTCGACAAGGCTAACATCCCCGGCGTTCTCGATGGCTTGATCGGCAAGGGATTCAAGGTGAAGCTGCCGACGGAAAAGTTGAAGCCGATGGCGGTTCCCGTCGGGATCGCCCCGACGATGATGGTCCGCGGCCAGCCCGTCACCGTCGGGGTCAAGGTGGGCCAGCTGGCCATCACCGAGCACGTCATCTGGCTCGGAGCGGACGTGACGATCGGCAAGGGCGCCAGGCTTTCCCCTCCGACGAAATGAAGATCAGCAGCTAGGACCCGGACGGGGGCCGGGCGCCCGGGGCCGGACAGCAGTCGGTGGCACATTCATCCGGGGCGCAGCCGAGCTCTCCGAGAGCCCTTCGCGGGGCGTTGCCAGTGCGCTCGAGGACGAGCTCACGGATCATCGAGACGAAGGCGGGATGGATCCCGGCCGTCGGGGCACGGATCAGAGTGATCCCCATATCCTTGGCCTGCGCCCGCGCCTCGGTGTCGAGGTCGTAGACCACCTCCATGTGGTCCGAAACGAATCCGACGGGCGACACCACGACGTCTCGGAGCCCGACCTCCCGCAGCGCGCGGAGGTGCGCCCCGATATCGGGTCCGAGCCAGGGCTGCGAGGGTGGACCGCTGCGGCTCTGGTAGGCGAGGCTCCACTCGGTCCGCCCGACCGCCTCGGCCACGAGGCGCGCCGTCTGGCGGAGCTGGTCTTCGTACTTGCAGTCGGCAGCCATGGCCGTCGGAATACTGTGGGCGGTGAAGACGAGGGCGGCCGCTCCGCGCACGACGTCGGGGATCTCCGCGAAGGCGGCCTGCACCCCCGCAGCGTTCGCCTCGATGAAGCCAGGATGGTTGTGGAAGGGTCGGAGCTTGTCGACGACGGGAGCCGACCCGCCCACCGCGACTCGGGAACGATCGATGTCCTCGCGATACTGGCGGCAGCCCGAGTAGGAGCTGTAGGCCGACGTCACGAAAGCCAACGCCCGCTTCACGCCGTCGGCGGCCATCCGGCGCAGCGTGTCTTCAAGAAAGGGGTGCCAGTTCCGGTTTCCCCAATAGACCGGAAGGCTCGGGCCTCGAGCCGCGAACTCACGCTCGATCGCCGCCAGCAGGGCTCGATTCTGGGCGTTCAGCGGACTCACCCCTCCGAACATCTCGTAGTGATGGGCAACCTCGCGGAGTCGCTCGGCCGGGACGTTCTTGCCCTTCAGCACGGTCTCGAAAAAGGGGAGCACGTCTTCCATCCCTTCGGGACCGCCGAAGGAGAGGAGGAGGAAGGCGTCGTAGGGGCCCAGGGTCATGGCGCATCTTAACGCGAGGCTCCACTGGGTTTGAGGAGCCCGGTCGGTGGGGAGCGTCGTCCTGGGCTAGGATAGGAGGGAGACAGAGAAGACATGGATCTCTTGGAGCGCTTTCGGCGACAGACCCCGCGGTGGGAGAGCCCCGATCCCGCGGTGCGCGCCGAAGGCGTGAGGGCGGAGGTCCGCGCTGAAGAGCAGGCGCTGCTGGGCCGGATCGCCTCCGAGGACCCGGATCCGAGAGTTCGCAAGGCGGCTGTGCAGAAGCTATCGAGCACCTCGGCGCTCGTCGCCGCGGGGCGCGACAGTGACGAGGGTGTTCGGGAAGCCGCGACGGAGATGTTGCTGGGCCGTGCGCTTGGGACCTCCGAGGTTGAGGCTCCGGAGGCATTGGCCGGGCTCGCCGAGGCGCGCCACCTCATGAGTGTGGCCCGGACGGCGGCTCTTGACGGCGTGCGCCAGGCCGCCCTCGGGCGCATCGCCGAGCCGCGGTCGTTGGCACTCCTGGCGCGGACGGCGGACGACCCGGCGGTGCGCGCCGAGGCGTTGCGTCGCGTCGGGGACCGGGCTCTCTTGGCAGAGGTCGCCGCGAAGAGCGAGCACAAGGGAATTGCGGTTGCGGCGGTCGACCGCA
The DNA here is from genome assembly GCA_041493035.1 of Vicinamibacteria bacterium. GTDB lineage: Bacteria > Acidobacteriota > Vicinamibacteria > Fen-336 > Fen-336 > JBGPYB01. Next base: position 15,300 of record JBGPYB010000038.1, read on the forward strand.
TCGACGACGTCGACGATCTGCGCTCGATCGCCGCTCGTGCCTCCCACAAAGGCGCCTCGCGCCGCGCTCAGGCAAAGCTCGATGTTCTCTTTCCGCCGCCGGCGACGGCGGTACCCGAGCTTGAGCCCGAGCCCGCATCCCAGGTTGAGGCCGAGGAAGCCGTCACGGCCGAGGTCGTGCCGGCAGTCCTGGAAGCTGTTGCCCCTTCGTTGCCCGAAACTCGGATTCCCATTCCCGAAACCGAGACGCCCGCGGAACCGCTTGCCGTGTCCGATCCGGCTGTAGAAGAGGCCGCCCGCGAGGCCGCGGCGAAGCGCGAAGCCGATGCGCGGGCGCGACGGGAACAACTGGCTCGCGCGGAAGCTCTTTGCACTCGTATCGAGGGACTCGGCAAGGTCCAGGGCCTTGGTCTACGGGACGCCGAGGCCTGCCTGAGGGAGGCGCGAACGGCTCTCTCCAGCCCGCTTCCGCCGAAAGTGGAGCAGAGGCTGAAGACGGCCCGGGCCGCACTCTTCGCCCGCGCGCAGGAGCTTCGCGAGGCGGACGAGTGGAGTCGCTGGGCGGGCGCCGCGATCCAGGAAGAGCTGTGCCAACGACTGGAGTCGCTGGCGGGGCGAGAAGACCTGGAGGAGGTGGCGAAACAGGTTCGGGAGGCCGACGCCCGATGGGGGGCGGCCAAGCTCGCGCCCCGAGACCAGGCCGAAGGCCTCCGGCAGCGCTTCCAGGCAGCGCGTGCGCCGCTCAGGGTGAAACTCGACGCGTACTTCGCAAGGAAGGCGGAGGAACAGGCCGAACGCCTCAAGCAGAAGCAGGCGCTCTCAGAGCGGGCCGAGGCTCTGTCGGAGTCGGCGGACTGGCTCAAGGCAGCCGACGAGATCAAGGCCCTGCAAGCCCGCTGGAAGGAGATCGGCCCGGCCGCCCCGCGGGACGAGCGACTCGCCTGGAAAAAGTTCCACGCCTCCTGCGACCGCTTCTTCACCCGCCGACACGAGGACCTGCGCAGGCGCAAAGGGGAGTGGGCTCAGAACCTCAGCCAAAAGGAAGCCCTGTGCGCCAAGGCCGAGGCGCTCGTAGACTCGACCGAGTGGGAGGCGACCGCCGCCGAGGTACGGCGCTTTCAGGCCGAATGGAAGGGGATCGGGCCTGTTCGCAGGAACCAATCAGAGGCCATCTGGGCGCGCTTCCGGAAGGCTTGCGACGCGTTCTTCGAGCGGTACAAGCGGCGGGAGGAAATCGAGGCGGGGTCAAAGCGCGGGGAGCGTGAAGCACTCTGCGTGGAGCTCGAAGGGCTGGCTCCGGAAGGAAGCGTCGCCCCCGACAACCTCGGCCAGCGCGTCCTCGACTTGATGGCGCGCGCCCGGCAGGCTCCTCCTTTGCCCGTGGCGATCGAGGAGGAGCTGACCCGTCGCCTCGTCGCCGGCCGGAATCGGTTGATCGAGACACATCCCGAGAGCTTTCGCGGAACTGAGCTCGACCCCGAGGCGAATCGCGCTCGTCGCGAGAAGCTCTGTGCCCGAGTGGAGGCGCTCGCCGCCGCCCAGACCGCCGCCGGGACGCCTGCGGACCTCTCGGGTGCGGACCTCGCGCGCCGCCTCAAGGAAGCCCTGGCCTCGAACACCATCGGCGGCAAAGAGGAAGCCGAGTCTCGGCAACGCGCCGAGCGGGCCGAGGTGGAATCCGCACAGGCGGCGTGGAAGCGCCTCGGTCCGGTTCCGGGCGAGGTCGGCGCCGCCCTCGAGGCTCGATGGAGCGCAGCATGCGCCCGCTTCCTCGGCAGCCACCGAGGAAGCAGCCGACAGCGAGCGCGCTAAGCCTCGAAGGTGAAGGGTTTCTGTTGCGGGCGCTCGGCCGGTAGCCGAACGCCCTCATGGAGAAGCAGCCAGCGCTTCAGGTCGAGCCCGCCGCCGTACCCGACCAGGGCTCCGTTGGCACCGATCACCCGGTGGCAGGGGATGACGATGGCGACGGGGTTGGCGCCGTTGGCGGCGCCCACCGCCCGCACGGCCTTGGGCGCTCCGATGCTGCGCGCCAGATACGAATAGGAACGGGTCTGGCCGGCGGGGATGTCACGCAGAGCCGACCACACCCGTCGCTGGAAGGGCGTTCCACCTGTGTCCACGGGGACAGACTCCAGGGCTTGTAGCTCCCCGGAAAAATATCGCCCGAGGGCGGAGGCGGCTCCCGCCGGGTCGTCGTGGGCAACCCACTCCACCCCGCCGAAACGCCTTTCGATCTGGCGTCGCGCCCATTCCGGCTCCTCGCCGAAGCCCACGCCGCACAGCCTGCCCTGGTGGGCGATGAGAATCACTCGCCCGATGGGAGTGTGGATCTCGGCGGTCTCGACGACGGTGGGCATCGGCGTCATCCTAGGTTAGCCGACGGGGCTGTCATCGAAGGTCCACCGGCCGGCGCGGGTGGGTCGACGAAGAGCGACGCGGAGCGCTTGGAGGTAGCGCGCCCGGGGCCATTCCTCCGCCCCAAAGCGGGCCAGGTGATCGGTGTAGACCTGGCAGTCGATGAGGTCGATCTGCCAGGCGGTGAGCTGCACTACGAGGGTGACGAACGCGACCTTTGAAGCGTCGGGCACGTGGGCGAACATCGACTCCCCGAAGAAGGCTGCTCCAAGCGAGACGCCGTAAAGCCCCCCTGCGAGACGGTCTCCGTCCCAGGCTTCCACCGAATGCGCGAATCCCCGCCGATGGAGGGTCTCATAGGCGTCCTTCATCTCTTCGGTGATCCACGTTCCGTCCTGGCCCGGGCGCTCGGTGGCCGCGCACGATTCGACGACACGGCGGAACGCCTGGTCCATCGTGATGCGGTACCTCTTTCGGCGCAGCACCTGACGCAGGCTTCGGGGAACACGAAGGGCGTCGGGTCTTAAGACCATTCGAGGATCGGGAGAGTGCCAAAGAACGGGTTGCCCTTCCTCGTACCAGGGGAAGATCCCCGAGGAATAGGCCAGCACCAGACGCTCGGGACGGAGGTCCCCTCCCACGGCGAGGAGCCCATCTTGGGCGTCCTCGACGGGTGGGAAGATCAGCCGCTGATCGAGTCGGTAGGCGGGCATCGGCCTGACGGAAGCCCCGGACGCGGGGGGCGACCGCTCACGGTTCGTGAATCGGCGGGTCCGTCAGAGACGATCCGTCCTCGAGCCGGACCCAGGTCTCGAAGGCTCGCTCTCCTCGCCGCAGACGTATGACTCGAGCCCCACGAGGGAATCCCTCGCGGCCGTAGGGCGAGAATCCCGTTGCGCGGCCGTAGCAGAGACGGATGCCGTGAAGCTCCCCTTCGAAGTCGTTGACGTGGTCGTGGCCGCAGAAGGTTCCCATCACGTCCCCGGCCTCGAGAAGGGCGGCGAAGAAGCCGCTGTTGGCCGACGGGCCGCACACCGGCTCATGCCGATGGCCGCGGCATACGGCGGTTCTCCAGACCTCGTCGTATTCCGGGAGCGGGATGTGGAAGAAAGCGAGGGCGGGGAGGGCAGTCTCGTCCCCCGCGGTCGCGTGCTCGTGTCGGAGCAGCGCTGCGGTCCCCGCGTACCAGTCGATCTGGTCGCGGGCAATCCACGCGTAGTGGCCGATGGCGAGGGCGTTGTAGGCCCCGGAATCGATGAAGTAGAGAGCCGCCGCCAGACGGTCGCTTTCCGCGGCCAACAATCGCAGCACGTAGTTCCCGACGCCCATGATCTTCTTGGGACCCCGTTCCGTGAGGCAATGGGGAAACTCGCGCTGGACCTTCAAGAGCGCCGCCCGAGACAAGGCACCTTCGTCGTCGTGGTTTCCAAAGACCGCCGCCCAGGGGATCTCGCGGTCCTCGATGGGGGCCACGACCGCTCGATACGCGGCTGCGGGGTCACGGCTCTCCTCGCCGCTCAGGATGTCCCCCGTCAGCGCAACGAGATCGGGCCTTTCCGAGTCGAGGGCCAGCTCGATGAGCGCGCGAGATCGCAGGTCCGCGTCGTCTCCGTTCCTCCAGTGGACGTCGGTGAGCTGAACGATCGTGAAGGTCCCGTCCTCGCGAAAGCGGAGGGGGGACCTCGGGCGCCTCACGTGGCCGCGGGCGGCGTGGCTTCCGCGGGGCCGGCGGCGGAATCCACGTCGAAGGCCAGGGCGTCTCCCGTGAGGCGGAGGGTCACGGTGCCGCCTTCCTGGAGCCGGCCGAAGAGGATCTCCTCGGTGAGGGGGTCGCGGACCTCAGTCTGGATGAGACGGGAGAGGGGGCGCGCACCGAAGGAGGGGTCGTATCCCTTGCGGGCCAGGTGGGCTCGCGCTTCGGGCGTGAGCGTGATGGCGACCCTGCGCTCGGTGAGCTGCATCTCCAGCTCGAGGATGAATTTCTCGACGATCGTCTCCATGGCCTCGGGCGAGAGGGTCTGGAACGTCACGACGGCGTCCAGACGATTGCGGAACTCGGGGCTGAAGAGCTTCTCGATGGCCTTGCGACCACGGCCCTTCACATCTCGAGCCCGGTCGCCCGCGAAGCCGATGGAACCGGCGCTCATCTCCCGAGACCCGGCGTTGGACGTCATGATCAGGACCACCTGGCGAAAGTCGGCCTTGCGGCCGTTGTTGTCGGTGAGGGTGGCGTGGTCCATCACTTGCAAGAGGATGTTGAAGAGGTCGAAGTGCGCCTTCTCGATCTCGTCCAATAGGACGACGCTGTATGGATGAGCTCGGACCGCGTCGACCAGAAGCCCGCCTTGTTCGAAGCCCACGTACCCGGGGGGCGCGCCGATGAGCCTGGCCACGGCGTGCTTCTCCATGTACTCGCTCATGTCGAAGCGATGGAACTCGTTCCCGAGATGACGAGCGAGCTGCTTGGCCAGCTCTGTCTTTCCGACCCCTGTCGGTCCGGTGAACAGGAAGCAGCCGGCCGGGTGCTCCGGGTGTCCGAGACCCGCGCGTGAACGTTTGATGGCTCGGGCGACGGTCTGGACGGCCTCCTCCTGGCCAAAGACAACGCGAGTCAGCGATTCCTCGATGGTCCGCAGCCGGTCCTTCTCGGAGACCGACGCCTGTTTCTCCGGGATTCGGGCCATGCGCGCCACGACACGTTCGACCTCTGCGACGTCGACAGTGCCGCCGGGCTCCAGAGCCCTGAGACGCAGCGCGGCCCCCGCCTCGTCGATCACGTCCACGGCGCTGTCGGGGAGACGGTACTCCCGCAGGTGACGCGAGGCGAGCCGGACCGCGGCTTCCAGTGACGCGTCGGTGTACACGACCTGGTGGTGGGCTTCGTAGCGGGGTTTGAGGCCCCGCAGTATCTGGACGCTTTCGCCTCCGGAGGGCTCGTCCACGGCAATCTTCTGGAGGCGCCGGTGGAGCGCCCGGTCGCGCTCGATGTGCTTGAACTCCTCGAACGTGGTCGAGCCCGCGATGCGAACGCGTCCTTCGGTGAGAATCGGTTTTACCAGGTTCGCAAGATCCATGGTCCCGCCGCTCGTGGCTCCCGCCCCGACCATCGTGTGCAGCTCGTCGATGAAAAGGATCGGCCGCGGGCGCTTCTCGAGGGCGGCCATCAAGGCCTTGAAGCGCTCCTCGAAATCACCGCGGAAGCGGGTCCCGGCGAGGAGCGCGCCAGCGTCGAGGGCAAAGATCTCGGCGCCCTTGAGGATCTCGGGGACGTCTTCCGCCAGCAGGCGCTGAGCGAGCCCCTCGACGAGGGCCGTCTTGCCGACGCCTGCTTCGCCTACGAAAACGGGGTTGTTCTTCCGCCGCCGGCAGAGCACCTCGAGGGCGCGCTCCAGCTCGGCGGATCTCCCGATGAGCGGGTCCAGGGATCCCTGGCGCGCGCGTTCGGTCAGGTTGACGGCGTAGGCCGAAAGTGGGTCGCGTGCGGGTCGTGGTGCATCCTCGCCGGGGTCGCCGGCCGGCACCTCGCCTTGTGGAATCCCGGTCGGGACCTTGGTCACGCCGTGGGAGATGAAGTTCAAGACATCGAGACGAGTCACGCCCTGGGAGGCCAGGAGCTGGGCCCCGTGGGACCTGGGCTGTTGCAGCAGTGCCGCCAGCACGTCGCCGACACCCGCCTCGTCTCGACCCGCACTTTGCACGTGGAGGACGGCGGCCTGGAGGACGCGGCGGAACGCCAGCGTCTGCGTGGGCTCCTGATCCTTCCCCTTGGGCAGGGCCTCGATGTTGTCTTCGAGGTGCTTCTTCAGGTCGGCACGCAGGCGGTCCATGTCGACACCGCACGCCTTCAGGACCTCCTCGCCGGCCGGGTCGTTGGCGAGGGCGTAGAGCAAGTGTTCGAGGGTCAGGTGGGCGTGGCGCCGCGCGAGAGCTTCTCGCACGGCCACGCTCAGGACCATCTCCAGGGTCACCGTGAACACGCTATGCCTCTTCCATGCTGGCCCGGAGGGGGAAGCCCTGCTCACGGGCCAGGTCGTGAACGAGGGACACCTTCGTCTCGCCGATCTCGTGAGTGTAGGCGCCGCAGACGCCGTGTCCCTGGGTGTGGACGTGCATCATGATGCGATGGGCCTCGGCCGGGGACTTATCGAAGACCGATTCCAGGACTTCGACCACGAACTGCATGGTGGTGTAGTCGTCGTTGTGAAGGAGCACCTTGAAGAGCTGTGGCCGGCGGGTCTTGGCGCGCGTCTTCTCGGCAATGCTGCTGTCCCCCTTTCGCTCGTCCTGGCCCACAGAGATGATTCTAGAACATTACTGCCTGCCCCTCGGCCGAGGGCCCTCTTCGGACGAGCTCGCAGCTCGCCGCCAAGGTTGCCGCGGAAAGGTCCCTGGCAGAGAATGCCGCTACTCGAACAGGAGGGTCATCCGATGAGCTTTCGGTGCTGGAGCCGCTTCGCAGCCATGTTAATTGCGCTCCACCTCTCCCAGGGTTGCGCGACCACGAAGCCTCCCACTCTCAGAGTGCAAGGTCTCGACTTCGGGAAGGTCGGAATCACCGGGGTCTCCGTGGACGTCGCCTTCATGGTCAGGAACGTGAACCCCGAGCCTCTCTTCATCGAGCGCTTCGAGTACGAGCTCGACCTGAACGGGGCCCGCCTGGGGCGTGGGTTCTACGCCGATCCGGTGCAGATCGAAGGCTTCAAGGAAGAGCGCGTCGTTTCGCGTTTCGACGTTAACTTCCTGAGTCTGCCGGGCTCGGTGAAAGCGATCCTCGACAGCGACCGCGCCCACGCCCGCGCGCGCGGGACGTTCTACGTTCGAAAGGGCGGCGGCATCGAGTCGCTCCACTTCGACAACGACGCCGAGGTTCAGCTCAGGCGATGAGACGTCGCGGCAACGCGGTGGGGCCTTCCGCCGTCCTCGCGTTGTGCTTTCTCGCCGCGTCGGCGTGGGCCGAGGGGGAGCGTGGCCTCGACCCGAGCAAGGCCATGACCCAGTACGTCATCGACGTCTGGAACGCCGAGAACGGTCTGCCCCAGAACACCGTGAATGCGATCCTCCAGACGCGTGACGGCTACGTCTGGTTTGGAACCTACGACGGCCTGGCTCGCTTTGACGGGCTGCGCTTCACCGTCTTCCACAAGGGGAACACCGAAGCGCTCCGAGACAACGGCGTGCGGTCGCTCTGCGAGGACCGGGACGGCGTCCTGTGGGTCGGGACGAACGGGGGTGGCCTCACGCGCTTCGCCGACCGGCGCTTCAGTCACTTGTCTCCCGCCCAGGGTCCGGCGAATGACATGTTCTGGGCGCTCCTCGCTGACCCTGACGGAGGCGTATGGGCTGGCACCAACGGCGGCACGCTCTACCACGTCAAGGGGGATACCTTCGAAGCCCGTCTCACGAGCGCCTCAGGGGAGTCCATCTACGCCATCCACCGTGACGCGGCGGGGAACCTCTGGGTCGGGACGCACGGCGGAGGGCTCAAGCGTCTGTCGCCCGACGGGACTTGGACGGTCTATACCACCCGCGAGGGACTGCCGAGCAACTTCGTCCGAGCCATTCTCGAAGACCAGCCCGGGAGCCTCTGGATCGGCACGTTGGGCGGCGGGCTTGCGCGGCTGAAGGACGGCCATATCACGACCCTCTCCACGCGCGACGGACTGCCCGATGACGTCGTCTCGGCGCTTCTCCAGGACCGCCAGGGGTCTCTCTGGCTCGCCACGCGACAGGGCCTCGCGCGGTACCGGAACGGCGTCTTCACGACACTGAACGAGACCCAGGGCTTGTCGAACGACGTCGTCTACTCCCTCTACGAAGACAGCGAGGGGAGCCTGTGGGTGGGGACGGGCGGTTCAGGAGTGTCGCGGCTTCGGGACGGCAGCGTCATCACGTACGGCGTCCGCGACGGCCTCTCCGACGAGCTCGTCTACCCGATCTTCGAAGACCCGCAGGGGAGCGTATGGGTGGGGACGAGCCACGGACTCAACCAGTTCCGTGACGGGCGCTGGACGCGCTACACGACGGGGAACGGGCTTTGTCACGACGCCGTCCGCTCGGTTTGGGGTGGGACCGACGGAGATCTGTGGGTCGGGACTTACGGCGGTGGCCTTTGCCGTCTCCACGAAGGCAAGTGGCAACGCTACACGACGAAGGATGGGCTGGCCAACGACAGCATCCGAGCGGTGATCGGCGGTCGCGATGGAAGCATCTGGGTCGGGAGTGTTGGGGGCCTGAGCCGCCTGAACAAGGGCAAGTGGACGACCTACAGCACCGATGACGGCTTGCCCTCGCGTTCCATCATCAGCCTGATCGAGGATCGTCACGGCACCTTGTGGGTCGGCACCGATGGTGGAGGCCTCGCGCGTTTCCGCGGGGTCGAGGGTTTCGACGTCTTCACGCAGAAGGACGGTCTCCCGAGCAACGTGATTCTGGCCCTCCACGAAAGCGACGATGGCGCTCTGTGGATCGGCACGAACGGCGGCCTGGCCCGCTTTGCCACGGGGCACACGGCCGCCTTCACGACGCGCGACGGCCTGCCGAGTGACTCCGTTGCGCAGATCCTCGATGACCGCGACGGGAATCTCTGGATCGGGAGCAACCGCGGCGTCTACCGCCTGCAGAAGCGCGACCTGGAGACTCACGGCCAGGAAGGTGCGGCGTCGCTACGGCCACTCCTCCTTGGCCGGAGCGACGGGATGCGCACCATCCAGTGCACCGCACCCGCGCAACCCGCGGGCTTTCGGACCCGCGACGGCCATCTCTGGTTCGCGACCTCCCGCGGCGTCGCGGTGCTCGATCCTCATCGGCTGCGCGTGTTGGCTGCGCCGCCGCCGGTCGTGGTGGAGACGGTCGAGGCCGACGATCGTGCCCTTGCCCTCAACGGCGGCGCCGTTGTCCCGCCGGGTACGGCGCGCCTGGCGTTCCGCTACGCGAGCCTCCGCCTCATCGGTCCGGAGAACGTGCGCTTTCGCTATCGGCTCCAGGGCTTTGACGAGTCCTGGGTGGAGGCCCTGGACAGGCGCGTGGCGTACTACACCGGCCTCGGTCCGGGAGCGTACACGTTCGAGGTGACTGCCCTCTCGGGCAACGGCGCCTGGAACACCAAGTCGGCTTCCATCGCCGTGGAGATCCGGCCCCATCTCTATCAGACCGCACCGTTCTATCTGACCGTCGTGCTCGCGGGCGTCGGGCTGGTTGCCGGCACCCATCGTTTGCGCATCGGACGTGTCGAGGCGCGAGAGCGGGAGCTCGCGCGGCTGGTCGAGGACAGGACGCGAAAGCTCTCCGAGGAGAAGGCCCACGTCGAAGAGGCGCGCGCCGAAGCCGAGCGCCAGAAGCGGATCTCGGAGGAGGCCAGCGCCCTCAAGACCGAGCTTCTGGGCATCGCGGCCCACGACCTGAAGAACCCCTTGCAGTCGATCATGGGCCTGGCCGAGGTCCTGGCCGGTCGCGAACAATCGGGGGTTTCCGAGATGGCGGACGTCATCCATCGCTCTTCGCGTCGCATGCTCGCGTTGATCGACCAGCTTCTGGCCACCGCGGCCCTCGAAGGGAAGGTGGACCTCAGCCTCGCGACCGTCGATCTGGGGGGGCTCGCGGCTTCCGTGATGGAGGATTTCCGGCCGAGGTCCGAGCGGAAGAGGCAGGTCGTGAGTCTGACGGTGGAGGGGAGTCGTCTCGCTCGCGTCGACGAGGAGCGGATGCGCGAGGTCTTCGAGAACCTCGTGGGGAACGCCGTCAAGTTCACGCCTCTCGGGGGCGCCATAAGGTTGAGCGTGCGCGAGGATGGCGAACGGATTTCTTTCGAGGTGGAGGACGAAGGACCGGGTCTGACCCCCGACGACCTCCTTCAGCTCTTTGGTCGGTTCCAGCGCCTGTCCGCGCGGCCCACCGGAGGCGAGTCTTCGACCGGCCTCGGCCTCTACATCATCAAGCGCCTCGTCGAGCAGCACGGCGGTCGCATTCGCGCCGAGAAGGGCGCCCTTGGCCGCGGAGCGAAGTTCGTGGTCGGGGTTCCCCGCGCCGGGGACGCTTCGGCGGAACAAGGGGTAACCTAGAGATCGATGGTCAAAGTCGCGACGGTCGATGCGATCCGTAGTCACTTCCCAGCCCTCGAGCGTCGCCACGCTGGCGCTCCGGTGGCCTATTTCGACGGCCCCGGAGGCACCCAGGTGCCGCGGGTCGTGGCGGATGCCGTGGCGGACTACCTGCTCCACCACAACGCGAACACGCACTGGGCATACCCCACGAGCCTCGAGACCGATGCGGCGCTCTCCCGAGCGCGGGGCGCCATGGCGGACTACCTGAACGGCGCTCCCGACGAGATCGTCTTCGGCGCCAACATGACGTCACTCACCTTCCACCTTGGGCGTGCGCTTGGGCGCTCATGGGGGAGCGGCGACGAGATCGTGGTGACCGAGCTCGACCACCACGCCAACGCCGACACGTGGCGTGCCCTCGCGACCGAGCGGGGCGTGACGGTTCGGACGGTGCGGATGAGACCCGAGGTCGGACAGCTCGACGAGGAAGACCTGTTCGCAGCGCTCACGCCGCGGACGAAGCTGCTGGCCATCGGGGCCGCCTCCAACGCCCTGGGGACGATCAACGACCTTCGTCGAGCCATCGAACGCGCCCATGCGGTGGGGGCGCTGGTCTTCGTCGACGCAGTGCACTACGCGGCTCACGCGGCGGTCGACGTTGCGGCACTGGGGTGCGACTTCCTCGCGTGCTCGGCCTACAAGTTCTACGGGCCTCACGTGGGTGTCTTGTGGGGACGCCGTTCCCTGATCGAGGCTATGGCGGCTCCCAAGCTGGCCCCGGCGAGCGATGCTTCTCCCGAGTGCCTCGAGACGGGCACGCAAAACCACGAGGGGATCGTGGGAGCGGGCGCTGCCGTGGACTTCATCGCCTCCCTTGCGGGCGAGGGCGAAGCGAGGCGGTCGCGCCTCGTGGCTGTAATGGAGGAACTGCACTCGCGGGGGCATCTCCTTCTCCACCGGCTCTGGACGGGGCTTCAGGCGATTCCCGGCGTCTGCCTCTACGGCCCGCCGCCCACCGCGCCACGCACCCCTACGGTCTCGTTCGTGGTCACGAATCGGCCGTCGAGAGAAGTGGCCGAAGGGCTCGCGACCCGAGGCGTCTTCGCGTCGAACGGCGACTTCTATGCCACCACCGCCGTGCGTCGGTTGGGTCATGGGGCCGACGGCCTGGTGCGTGCGGGCTGCGCGGCATACACCACGGCGGACGAGATCGATCGACTCATCGACGGTGTTCAGGACATCGCTCGAGGGCGATGAGTCAGCCGCGCACCAGCCCGATCGGACAGGAGACGCCCGTGCCTCCGAGGCCGCAGTAGCCTCCCGGGTTCTTGGAGAGGTACTGCTGGTGGTACTCCTCCGCGTAGTAGAACGGCGGCGCGGCCGCGATCTCCGTGGTGATCGAGCCGTGGCCCGCGGTCGTCAGCGCCTCCTGGAAACTGTCGCGCGACCCCGTCGCGGCTCTTTGTTGCGCTTCGTCGTGGGTGTAGAGGGCCGACCGATATTGCGTGCCCACGTCGTTCCCCTGGCGCATTCCCTGGGTTGGATCGTGGTGTTCCCAGAACACGCGAAGGATCTCCTCGTAGCCGATACGGGCCGGGTTGAAAGCCACCAGGACGGCTTCGGTGTGTCCCGTCCACCCGGAGCAGACCTCCTCATACGTGGGGTTCGGAGTCTGGCCTCCGGCATAACCCACGGCGGTCGTGTAGACACCGGAAGTCTTCCAGAACACGCGCTCGGCGCCCCAGAAGCAACCCATGCCAAAGACGGCCGTCTGCATCCCGGGAAACGGGGGGGCGAGCGGCGTCCCCAGGACGTGATGACGCGCCGGGAGCGGCATCGCCTGCTCCCGGCCGGGGAGAGCGTCCTTCGCTGAAGGGAGAACCAGCTTGCTCGGATCCTTGAACCGCATGAAAACAGGATAGCGCAACCGGCCCTCCAGATTCCCCGCTTGACTCACTTTGACAACCTACGACAATGCGTCATGGCCTCTTTTGAAAAGTGCCCCAATTGTGGTGCGCCTCTCGAATCGTCTCCGGACGGAAGGAGCGTTCAATGCGGCTACTGCGGTGCGGGCGACAGCCGAGCCGTCGATCCGGTCCGTCTCGTCGCCTCGCTCCGAGCCGAGACCCACTCCCTCGACCAGCTCTTCGAGAGCTTGGCTCTGCGCTTCACCAGCGAGCTTCCCGAGCTGACCCGCGTCGAGACGAGCGGCGGGTTCCTGTCGTCGAAGCGAGTGGACGCCTTCGAGATCACGTTCCCGAATTGCCTCTTCAGGATGAAGCGGGGGAGCGGACGGATCGTCGCTGAGACCTCGGAAATCGTGCGAGGGATCACCCTCAAGACGGAGCTGGTCGCCGCCGACGCTTGGCTGCGTGCGCTCTGCGAGGCCCTCTCGGATCACGCCAACTCGAACGCAGCCACCCTTGACGCTCTCCGCCGGATCAGCGGCTAGAAGCTTCCCTTCACGTCGTTCAGCGTGAGCGATAGCCCCGGCACGGCGCCTGGAGTGTCGGAGGGCGTCGCGGGGCGGGTCACGATCGCGGTCCCCACCGCGAAGTACTCGATGATGTGGCTTCCCCAGCCGTGGCTGGCCTCCTTGATGTTCACGCCCACGATCCCCTCGGCCTTCAGCTTCCGGGCCTCGTGCTGCATCCGCTCCATGGCCAGCTCGCGCGCGTCGTAGAGCGCCTGGGTGTAGTTTTCCATCTCGACGTTCGTGGACGCCGTCTTGAAGAACTGCCGTAGCGTCTGGTGTGCCACGTGGTAGACGCAGTTGCCCATGACGAGGCCGACGGGGGCGTAGCCCATGGAGCGCAGCACATAGAGGTCCTGGCCGGAAAGGTCGCTCGTGAAGGGCTTGCCATCGGGAGTGCGATGGCTATTGCCGTCGGCGCTCTTGACCGCGGTGCCGATCGCGAGGAATTCCGCGAGGTTCTCTCCCCATTCGTAGCGCCCCACCTCCAGTCGGACGCCCACGACGCCGTCGGCGCCCAGGGCATCGGACTCGGCCTCCATCCGGGTCATCGCGAGGTCGCGGGCGTGGTACATCGCCTGGGATAGGACGCCCATCTCCTGGTTCTGGTTCCACTGGCTCTGCTGGTAGCCGATGTGATAGATCGACGAGCCGACGACGAGGCCGAGGGGCTCGAACCCCGCCTTTTTCACGAGAAGGAACTCGTTCACCGAGAGGTCGCTCGTGAAGAGCCGGGCCTGCCCTCCTCCGCCGACCATCTCGCGCATCCGCTCCGAGGCGTGCTGCGGGAGGTCCTTGGCGCCGGCGAGCGCCGCCACCTTCGGAAGGGTGTTGGCGGCCACCCACGACGCCTGGCCCTCCGTCCAGACCTGGACGTCGGGAGGGAGTTTCTTGCTCCTTATGAGGCCCAGAATCGCGTCGAAATCGATGGGCCCCTTCTGGGCCTCTCCGTCCATGTAGTACCAGGTCATCGGATCACCTCGTGGCGCCGCTGGCGCATGAGAAGCGAAGGATACTCCAGGCCTGGCGCACGCGCGCAACAACGAGGGTCTCCATCTTAGTTCTGGGCGCTGGCCGCCGCCGCGCCCACGTGCCAGAATCCAGAGATCCCATGGAAGCATCGCTCAGCGTCAAGGCCGCTCTTCTCCAGGCACTCTTCGCCGGTCCCGGGGATCGCCTCGACCTCATCGAGCGCGTCACGGAACACGCGCGGGGTGAGCCGAAGCTGGCCCCGAAGAGCGTGGCGCAAGCTCTCCGCGAGCTGGAAGCCGCCGGGCTCGTGCGCCACTGGGGCGTGCGTTCCGGGGAGAGGCGCGCCAGCGACCCGTCGGTGTATTACGAGCTGACCGTGGAGGGCGTGGCGTCGGCGGGGGCGTTGCGAGACGTCATCGCCGGTTTCCTGACCGGCGGCGGGGGGCGCGGACGCCGGGGGACGGCGCAGGGGATGGAAGCACGGCTGCGCCGGAGCCTCGAGATCAGCGCCCTCGCACAGAACCTCCGTCGCGGGAGTCGGAAGCTCCGGACGTGAGCGCGCGCCGGGTCAAGGGAAGCGGCAACGCCGTGCAGGAGGTGGCCGCGCGCATCGGCCGCGTCCTGGGGGATGCTGGCATCGTGGTCGGGGGGCTGGCCGTGAGCGCCCACGGCCACGTCCGCGCGACCGACGACGTCGACTTCGTCACCAAGCTCGATCCCCGCGAGGTGAAGAAGCGCCTGGGGCGCGTCGGTATCGAGTCGCGCCTCGAGCGCCACGACGAAGAGAAGGGGGAGCCGCCGTGGACCCTGTCGGGGACACTGCTGGGCGTCGAGTTCGACATCCTGCCGCCCCTCGTCCCGATCTATTGGACGAGGACGATCGCGGCCCACCTGCCCAACGGTACCATCCTCCGCGTCGTGGACCTGGAGGCTCTTCTTCGATTGAAAATACGTGCCGGGGGCCACAAGGACCTCTGGGACGTGGCGGCGCTCCTCAGGGTTCATCCCGCTCACATGGACTCGGCCCTGCGTGTTGCAGAGGCCTACGGCGTCGGCGACGAGTTGAAGCGCTGGCTGCACGATCGCCGGCCCCGTCGGCGACAGTGAGGGTGACGGAGGCATGACGCGATGACCAACGGCACTTCGGCATTGAGACGGACGGCTTACCGAATCGGAATCGCCATGGCGGTCCTCGGATCCGCCTGCGCTACGGCCCCGACGAAGGCGCCGGTACCCAACCTCTTCGACGTCCAGAAACAGATCGAGGCGTACCTGGAATCGGTGCGCTACGAGGCCGACGTTGCTGCGGTGACCGCCTCGGCCCGGGCGTACCTGGAAAAGCGGGCCAAACAAGTCACCCGTCCCGCCGTAGTCTTCGACATCGACGAGACCTCGCTTTCCAACTGGCCCGCCTACCGCGCGAACGGCTGGGGGCGGATCACGACCGGTGGCTGCGACTTGGAGACGGGACCCTGCGGCCTTCGCGCCTGGCAGGCCATGGGCAAATCGAAAGCCATCCGGCCAACCCTGGAGTTGGCGCGCCGAGCGCGGGAGCTGGGCGTGGCATTGTTCTTCATCACGGGCCGGCCTCAAGAGCTCCGAGAAATCACCGAACGCAACCTGCGGGAACAGGGGTATGAGCCCGACGGCTTGATCCTGTTTCCCGATGGTCCCCGGCCGCCGAGCGCCGCCGATTTCAAAGCCCCGGAGCGGCGGAAGCTGACCGAGCAGGGATACACGATCCTGTTCACGATCGGGGACCAGGAGAGCGACCTCAAAGGCGGCTACGCGGAACGAACGTTCAAGCTTCCCAACCCGGTTTACTACTTGCCTTAGGGCCGTGCCTCCGTGGTTTCCGTGGCGTGGGTTCGACTAGACTGTGGCGGCTCAACCTTCGGGAGGACATCGATGCAGCTTCTTCGCCGGCAGATCCCACTCGCCCTACTCGTGCTGCTCGCCGCCGGAACCGCTCCGGCGCGGGCCGGAGACGGTCTCGCCTTGACGCCGCCGATGGGGTGGAACAGTTGGAACAAGTTTGCCTGCGATGTCAGCGAGAAGCTCCTCAAGGAGACAGCCGATGCGCTGGTCACCACCGGCATGAAGGACGCTGGCTACCAATACCTGGTCGTCGACGATTGCTGGCAGGTGAAGCGCGACGAGAAGGGACGCATCGTTGCCGATCCCGAGCGCTTCCCCTCGGGGATGAAGGCCGTCGCTGACTACGTCCACGGGAAGGGGCTGAAGTTCGGCCTTTACTCCGATGCGGGGACCGGCACGTGTCAAAAGCGCCCTGGGAGCAGGGACCATGAAGAGATCGACGCCCGGAGCTACGCGGAGTGGGGGGTCGACTACCTCAAGTACGACTGGTGCAACGCCGAGGGGCAGGACACGCGCGACTCCTACGCGAAGATGAGCCGGGCCCTC
>JBGPYB010000007.1:0-57654 GCA_041493035.1 Vicinamibacteria bacterium
CACTATATCGATACCATATCGGTTCCGCCTGCCACACCCGCTCGCCGTTTCAGGCGCAACTGTAGCGGGCAATCGGAAATCTGGAGCTCGGCCGATTGGGCCGGAGTTAGCGAATCACGCTATGCGAAAAGGCAGGTTAGCCACGTCTTTCCGGACACGGCGGCTCGCTGCGTCGACATCACTTACACGGTGCTTCTGACCGTGACGGACAACAAAGGTGCTCACGCCTCGGCGAGCAATACGGCAACCGTGACCGAGCTCCCGAAGCCGGGGTCCGTTCTCTGTCCCAAATGAGCTCGCGGTGACTTCCTCCGGGCCTCGCCGAAGGAGTGGATTCAGGCCGCGTCGCGCTTGTAGTGGCAGGCCTCGTTGCCACAGAAGATGACCTTTCCCTCCTTCTTCGTCTCCTTCTCGAGAAGATAGGATCGGCCGCAGTCGGGGCAGGGCTCGGCGATGGGCTTGTTGTACTGGGTGAACTTGCAGTCGGGATAGCGTTTGCAGCCGTAGAAGAAGCGCCCCCACCGTCCCTTGCGCTCGACCACCTGCCCCTGCCCGCACTCGGGGCAGAGGAGGCCGATCTCGCGGGCTTCCTTCTTCTTGATGTACTTGCAGGTGGGGTAGTTGCTGCACGCGATGAAGGCGCCGAAACGGCCGCGGCGCCACATCAGGTCGCTGCCGCAGTCTGGGCACTTCTCGTCGATGGGCGCCAGCTGCTCGACCTGAAGCTTCCCTCCCTCGCCACGCACCAACCGCTTTGTGGTCTTGCACTCGGGGTAGTTGGTGCAGGCGAGGAAAGGCCCGAAGCGTCCCTTCTTCAGGACCATGGGCTGCCCGTCCTTGGGGCAGACCTCCTTGGCCACGTCCTCGTGAACCTCGGGCGTATCGGCGCCTTCGCCTCCGGCCATCTGGCGGGTGTTCTTGCACTCGGGGTAGTTGGAGCAGGCGAGGAACTTCCCGTAGCGCCCCCATTTGATGACCATCTTGGAGCTGCACTTGTCGCAGACCTCGTCGGTAGGCTCCTCCTTCCCCTTGATGTTCTCCATCTCCTTGGAGGCCAGCTTCAGGTCCTTCTCGAACTTCTTCCAGAACTTGTTCAGGGTGTTGAGAAGGTTGTCCTTTCCTTCCTCGATCTCGTCGAGCTCCAGCTCCATGGCGGCCGTGTACTCGACGTTCATGATGTCCTGGAAGTGCTGGACGAGAAGGTCGGTGACGAGGAAGCCGAGCTCGGTCGGATAGAGCTTCGCCTCGCGCTTCTCCATGTACTCGCGGGCTTCGATGGTGGCGATGATCGAAGCGTAGGTTGAAGGGCGGCCGATGCCGTTCTCCTCCAGCTCCTTGACGAGGGACGCTTCGCTGAAGCGGGGCGGGGGCTGGGTGAAGTGCTGGTCCGTGTCGAGTTTCCTGAGGGCGAGGACGTCCCCTTCGGCGAGGGACGGGAGCTGTGCCGCGGCCTCTTCCGGGGCCGCTTCGTCGGCGCCTGACAGGGCCTCGGCTTTCGGCTTCTCCTCCCGCTTCTCGTCGGGGGACTCCTCGTAGACGGCCAGGAAGCCCCTGAACTTGAGGGTCGAGCCCTTGGCGCGGAGCAGGTATGCCCCTGCCTCGATGTCGACCACGATTTCGTCGTAGACGGCGGGGCGCATCTGGGAAGCCACGAAACGGTTCCAGATCAATTTGTAGAGGGCGTACTCGTCCTTCGACAAGAAGCGCTTGGTCCCCTCGGGGTCGCGGTCCAGGTAGGTCGGGCGGATCGCCTCGTGGGCGTCCTGGGCGTCCTTCTTCGTGCGGTAGAAGACTGGCTTCTCGGGGACGAAGTCGGCACCGTAGGTGGACTCGATGCGGCTCCGAACCTCGGTCAGGGCGTCGTCGCTGACCCGCGTGGAGTCCGTCCTCATGTAGGTGATCAGACCGACGCTCCCGTCGGCGCCAAGCTCCACGCCTTCGTACAGCCGCTGGGCTACCTGCATCGTCTTCTTGACCGAGAAGCGGAGCTTCTTGAAAGCCTCCTGCTGGAGCTTGCTCGTGATGAAGGGGGGCACGGGGTTGCGCCTGCGCTCCTTCGCCTGGACCTTCTGGACGCGGAAGGAAGCGGCCTCGAGATCCTTCCGCACGGCCGCCGCTTGGTCGGTGTTGCCGATCTCGATGTTCTTCCCGTCCTTCTTGGCGAGGTGGGCGGGGAAGATCGGAGGCTGCGCCCCCTCGAGGTGGGCAAGGACCGTCCAGTACTCCTCGGGAACGAAGGCGCGGATCTCGCGCTCCCGCTCGCAGATCAGCCGCAGGGCCACCGACTGGACGCGCCCCGCCGATAGGCCGCGACGCACTTTGTCCCAGAGGATCGGGCTGACCTTGTACCCCACGAGGCGATCGAGGATGCGGCGGGCCTGCTGGGCGTCCACCTTCTTGGCGTCCACGTCGCCCGGGTTGTCGAAAGCCTGCTGGATCGCCCGCTTGGTGATCTCGTTGAAGACGACGCGGCGGAACTTCTTCTTGGAGCGCGTGCCGAGCTCTTCGGCGAGGTGCCAGCAGATCGCTTCTCCCTCCCGATCGGGATCGGCCGCGAGGAAGACGGTCGTCGCGTCCTTGGCTGCGGTCTTCAGCTCGTCCACGATCTTCTTCCGGGTCGCGAGGACTTCGTATTCCGCCAAGAATCCCTTCTTGACGTCGACCCCCAGCTTCTTCTTCGGAAGATCGCGGACGTGTCCCATGGAGGCCTTCACGAGGAAGTCGCTCCCGAGGTACTTGTTGATGGTCTTCGCCTTGGCGGGAGATTCGACGATGACGAGATTCTTGGCCACGTGCTTTCCCTGACTCCTCTAGGGTCGCATGAACAGGGGCCCGGGGAGGCGGCGCACCCGGTCGGCTAACTCCAGCTCGCTGAGGCGCGCCAGCAGCTCGGAAGTGGGGCGCTGGCACCGGTCCTGAAGCTGGGCGAGGCTCGCCGGATTCCCTGGTTCAAGGGCCCGAAACACGTCGTCGTCCCCGCGGCCCACCACTGAAGGCGCCGCGGGGATGTCGATACCCAAATGAAGCGCAACGTCGGCGGCGTCACGCACGAGCGGGGCGCCGTCCGCGATCAGTTGGTTCGTTCCCACGGAAGCCGCGTCCGAAGGGTGGCCGGGCACGGCCAGGACGTCGCGTCCCTCGTCGAGAGCCACCCTTGCCGTCACGAGCGCGCCGCTGCGACGGGCCGCCTCGACCACAACGACGGCCCGACCCCACCCCGCCAGAACTCGGTTTCGCCTCGGAAAGTTCCCGGGGACGGGAGCCGTTCCGAGCGGGAACTCCGACACGACGGCCCCTCGCTCGGCGATGGCGGAGACCAGCGGCTCGTTCTCCTGTGGGTAGATGCGGTCAAGGCCAGAGCCCAGGACGGCCACCGTCCGCCCACCCGCGTCAAGAGCGCCACGGTGGGCCGCCGTGTCGATCCCTCGGGCGAGCCCCGAGACGATAGTGGCGCCCGCCGAGGCCAAGCCCTTGGAGATCCCCCGCGCCAAGGCGCTCCCGCGAGGGGTTGCGGCGCGCGAGCCTACGATCGTGATGCTCGTTTCGCCTTCGTCCGGGGAGAGGCGCCCCCGCACATAGAGAACGGCCGGCGGGTCGTAGATCTGCCGCAGAAGCGCAGGATAGTCCTCGTCCGAGAGCGCCACGATGCGGAGCCCCAGGGAGGCCGCAAGGGCCCGTTCGTCTTCGGCGCGCCGAAGCGCCTCGCCGGACCGAAGAAGCGCGACGGCAGATTCTGAGAGCAGATCCGCATGTTGTCCGGGACGGGCCAGAACACCCCCGAGAGGTCCCCGGGCCGCAAGGTCTCGGACGGTTCTCGCCCCCACACCCGGCAGCAACGTGAGCGTCAAGAGCTCGAAATTCGGGTCCACTGTCCCTCTCCCCCTCGAATTCGACCCAGAAGGGGACCTCATTGTAGGGGCGACCCCCGGCCTGTCAAGGTCCGGCCGGCAAGGGAAAGGTCACTGTCCGCCCCGGGGAACACCTCTGTCCCGCGCTCCGGACAGGCTGGCTCGGCGGCCTCTTGGTAGCGGCCGGAGCCTCGTGGCACCCGCCTTGCTTTGGTCGGGAGCGGCGGATACTATCGATCGTCGTCAGTCGTTGCGACTTGCAACAGGAGACTGCCGTGATGCCCGTTGCTGCCCCGCTGTTGTCACTCCTCCTCGCGTCGTCGGCTCTTTCGCCGTCGTCGGGCGAGAAGGAAGTGGGCTTCGGGATCGACGTCGCCCGGAAAGGCCTCTGGCAGGAGGCCCGCTTCCGCTTCGAGAAAGCCCTCGTGGTGGATCCCGACAACGCTTCGGCCCTCAACAACCTCGCCATCGCCCTGGAGCAACAGGGGGAGTTCGACAAGGCCCGCCAAGCCTACGAGAAGGCGCTGAAGCTGCGTCCCGGCAACGTCTACATCCAGCAGAACTACGACCTGTTCCGGGAGGCCGATGACAAGCGCAACCGGAAGTCCAAGAAGAAGACTTAGCCGGGCCCTCGTTCCGCTGGTCGGCCTCCTCGCGTCAGCGTGCGCGAGCTTCATCGAGATTCCGATCGAGACGCCGCTCCAGTCGAAGCTGGACGTCTCCACGTTCCGGCGTGTCCTCGTGGCCGGATTCGTCACTGACCAGGTGAACGTGGACATCGATCTCCCTTCGGAGACCGCACGGCTCCTCCAGAACCAGCTCCGGTCGGTCTCGAAGCTGCAGGTCCTCGAGCCGGACCGGCCGCCCCTCCTCGACGCTCTCGACAAGATCCGCGCCGGCCTCGGCGACCCGGACAAGATCGGAAAGCAGGAGCGCGAGCAGTATCGCCTCGAGGCCGATCGCGTCTTCCAGGACGCCGAGTTTTGGCGAAAGATCGGCGAGGAGTATCAGAACCCGCTGATCGTCACAGGCAGAGTGGGCTTCGACGAGCAGAATCGCTCGGGCTTCCAGTCCGAAGAGCGTGTGGTCCGCGACCCGGGGACCAACAACGCGCGAATGGTTCGAGGCAACCGCTACCTCGAGCGGAAAGGCTTCACCCTGACGGCCGAGTTCTACTTCCTGGACGGCAAGACGGGTGCCACCCTTCACAAAGAGAAATTCTCCGAGGAGGTTCTGTACGGCGAGGACCAGAAGGTCTCGCCGTTGTCGTCCTACTTCGAGCTCATGGATCGGCTCCTGCCGAACGTCCTCGGGGTGATCTCGCCCCAGAGGATCCGCGGGACGCGGGTCCTCCTTCGATAGGTATACCCATGAGAACGCGACTTTCGCTCCTCCCCGGGCGGTGGGTGGCGGCGAGCCTTCTTTTCCTCCTGGCGGGAGCGCCTTCGGCCACGGCGCAGTTCGTCCCCTACTTCGGCAAGAACAAGGTCAAGTACGACAACTTCGCGTGGCGCATTTATAGGAGCCCGCACTTCGAGATCTACTACTACCCCGAGTTCGAACAGCATCTCAGCCGCCTGACGTCCTACGCCGAGAGCGGGTATCAGAAGATCTCCAACGGTCTGAAGCACGAGATCACGTTCCCGATACCCCTCATCCTCTACAAGACCCACTCGGAGTTCGAACAGACGAACCTGACGTCGGGCTTCGTCCCGGAGGGCGCTCTGGCGTTCACTGAGCCGGTTCGCGACCGCATGGTGGTCCCCATCGACGAGCCTCCCGACCGGCTCCAGGGGCTCATTACCCACGAGCTGACCCACGTCTTCGAGTTCGACCTGATCCCGAGGAGCCTCCTCCAGCGGAGCGTGCCCCTGTGGATCGACGAAGGGCTTGCCGACTACATGCGCGGGCTCTGGGATCCCCTCGACGTCATGACGATCCGGGATGCTGCGGTCACTGACAAGGTGCCGAAAATCTCGAAGAGCGACTACGAAGCGATGTCGGGACGCGAGGCCTACAACTTCGGCCATGCCGCCTTCGAGTTCATCGAGGCGCGCTACGGCAAGGAGGGCATCCGGCAGTTCCTGTACACCTGGCGGAAGAACATCGTCGGCGGGAACATCGATGACATCTACCAGCAGGCCTTCCGGATCAAGCCCGAGGAGTTCGACGAGGCCTACGACAAGTGGTTGAAGGAGCGGTTCAAACCCTACCGCGACAAGCAGCGGCCCAGCGATTTCGGCAAGAACATCGCGCCCAACCCCGAGCGGACCTCGTACTCGCAGGTCTTCGCCGCCGCGGCGAGCCCTTCGGGAGAGATGGTGGCGGCCATCACGGCGAATCGCTCCGAAGGCGAGGCCGACATCATCCTCCTCTCGTCGCGTGACGGCTCCGTCATCGGCCGGCTCACGGGCCCCTCGGGCCGCTACGAGAACCTCTCCTTGAACTTCACGGCCCGGGGCATCGGCCGATCGATCGCCTTCGATCCGCGGGGCGACACCGTCGCCTTCTTCGCGCGGACGGGCAAGGGACGCAGCCTCTTTCTGGTCTCGGTTCTCGACGGCCAGATCGCGAAAAAGATTCCCGTCGCGCTCGACGAGGTGATGTCCCCGTGCCTCCTTCCCGACGGGCGCCACGCGCTCTTCTCGGCCCTCAAGGAAGGCGTCTCGGACATTTGGCTGCTGGATCTCGAAACCGGCGCGTACAAGAACCTGACCCAGGATGCCTTCTACGACTCCGACCCTCAGGTTTCCCCGGACGGGAGCCTGGTGGTCTACAGCCGGCGGGTGAGCGGCTACTCCAAGCTCTTCACGTTCCCCCTCGGGGACCCGTCGAAGAAGACCCAGCTCACTTTCGGCACCTTCGAGGACACAACGCCCACCTTCTCGACTGATGGCACGAAGATCTACTACTCCTCCAACGAAGACGACGAGATCTTCAACCTGCGCAGCCTGGATCTCCGCACGGGGGCCATCGAGCAGTATACCGACGCCCTCGGGGGGAACATGGCGCCGGTGACTTTGAAGGGAAAGACGGGAGACCGAGTCGCCTTCATCAGCTACTCCAAGGGAGAGTTCAACCTCACGGCCAAGGACGTCCTCGATCCCATGAAGGAGGTCGACCAGGACGTCCGGCCCCTGACGGCGGAGATGCTCGACTTCCAACCCGACGTCGTCCATCAGGTCATCCCCGAGAACAAGCGGAGCAAGCACCTCTTCGAGAAGCTCTTCCTGGAGGGGCGGCCTCCCATCAACGTGGGAGTCACCTCCGGGGGCGACTTCTTCGGCGGGAGCCAGATCGCGCTCACCGACGTGCTGGGCGACCAGAACTTCACCTTCACGGCTCTCTCGGTTCGGAGCTACAGGACCTACCTCGGGAACTACGTGAATCTCGCGAAGCGATTCCACTACGGGATCAGCGGCTTTGACTACACGAGCTTCTTCTTCTCGAACAACTCCTACTACTACACGCCGGGCGGCTTCTCACGGCCCCCGGCGCTGGCGACACAGAGGTACTCGGGCGGCAACTTCATCGGCCAGTACCCCCTCGACAAGTTCCGGCGGTTGGACATGTCCGCGGGGATCATCAGGCTCAAGGAGCAGTTCGACGACCCGGCCTACGAGGCCGACCTCCGCTTACAGTACGCGGCCGCTGGCGTGCCGTTCTACCTGAACAGCGGGACGTTCGTCCCGATCGGATTGAATCTCGTCCAGGAAACGACGCGTTTTGCGAACTTCGGGCCCCTTTCGGGGAGCACCTTCTCCATCGGCGGCGAGGTGAGCGTCGCGGGGCTCAAGCGGCGGACGATCGACGCGGACCTGCGCAAGTATCTGCGCATCGGGTCGACGTCGATGCTTCTCGCGGCTCGCGCCCGGGGGTTCTACTCGACGGGAGACAATCCGCAGATCTTCTACTTCGGTGGAAACCAGGAACTCCGCGGGTACTCCTACCTGTCTTTCTCAGGAAACGAGGGCTTCTTCGCGAATCTCGAGCTTCGTCTTCCGGTCATCAACCTGGCGGCGACGCCTCTCGGCGTCATCGGCCCACTTCGGGGCACGCTCTTCGCCGGCATCGGGGGCGCCAAGTACCGCGGCCAGAACTACCAATTCTCGACATCGAGCGACGGGAAGTCGTACCTCAACGATCTCCAATTCGGCGAGCCCGTGTCGGGCTTCCACCTCGTGGACGGCCGTGCGTCGTACGGGATTGGCCTTCAACTCTTCTTCCTGGGGTATCCCCTCCACTTCGACTGGTCAAAGCTGACCGATCTGAAGGTGAGCTCCCAGCAGAAGCTGTTCAATTTCTGGATCGGCTTCGATTTCTGAGTGAGCAAGGGGGCTCCCTTTGCGACACGCGCGGTTGACGATGGCCGAGGGGCTGTGCTAACTTCTCGGGTTTCGGCGGGTCTCCGAAGGAGGCGACGGTGTACGCGATCGTGAAGACGGGCGGAAAGCAGTATCGGGTCGCTGCGGGTGAGACGATCTACGTGGAACGGCTGGAGGCCCCCGTCGGGGAGAAGGTCACGCTCGACCAGGTCCTCCTCGTGGGAAGCGACGCCGGAGTCCAGGTGGGAGCGCCCCGGCTCGAGAAAGCTTCGGTCGTGGGCACGGTTCTCGATCAGGGACGAGACCACAAGGTGCGCGTCTTCAAGTACAAGAAGCGCAAGCACTACCGGCGGACGCGCGGACACCGCCAGAGTTTCACCGCGCTGCGGATCGACGCGATCAACGCCTGAGGAGACAAGATGGCGCACAAGAAGGGTCAGGGGTCGAGCCGCAACGGTCGGGACAGCAACTCCCAGCGGCTGGGAGTGAAGCGCTTCGGGGGTGAGAAGGTGCGGGGCGGGACGATCATCCTGCGCCAGCACGGCACCCGCTGGAAGCCCGGCAAGAACGTCGGCCTCGCCAAGGACCACACTCTCTTCGCCCTCGTCGACGGGGCCGTCCGGTTCGAGGACCACGGTTCGCGCGGCCTCCGCGTGAGCGTCCTCCCCGTCGCTTCTTAGGCGACGGTCGCTCGCCTTTGGCGGCGAGCCATGTTCGTCGATCGAGTCAAAATTTTTGTCAAGGGCGGCGACGGGGGCCGCGGTTGTGTGAGCTTCCGGCGTGAGCCCTACGTCCCGCGGGGTGGTCCTGATGGCGGGGTCGGCGGGAAGGGTGGGGACGTGTTCGTCCGGGCGGTCTCGCACCAGAACACGCTGCTGCCGCTGCGCTACCACACGGAGTTTCGCGCCGACCGCGGCGAGCACGGCGGGCCCGGCAATCGAACTGGCCGGTGCGGGGAGGATCTGGTGATCCCGGTTCCCCCGGGAACCGTCGCGCAGGAGGAGACGTCCGGCGAGATCCTCGGAGAGGTTCTCGCCGATGGCGACCGTCTCCTCGTGGCCAAGGGCGGCCGCGGCGGTCGCGGGAACCGTTCCTTTCTTTCGAACCGCAACCGTGCGCCTCGCGACGCCGAGCCTGGAGAGGCTGGGGTGGAACGATGGTTGCGCCTGGACCTGCGCCTCATCGCCGATGTGGGGCTCCTCGGTTGCCCAAACGCCGGGAAGTCGACGCTTCTTTCGCGCATTTCTGCGGCGCGCCCGAAGGTCGCCGCCTATCCCTTTACGACCCTGACCCCGGTCCTCGGTGTTGCCGCGATCGACGACCGCAGTTTCGTGGTCGCTGACATTCCTGGGATCATCGAGGGCGCCCATGAAGGAGCCGGCCTCGGACTCCAATTCCTGCGTCACGTGCACCGAACACGCGTCCTACTCCACGTGGTCGATGCGTCGGGGACCAACGGGCGGGACCCAGCCGCTGACCTTGCGGCGGTTCGGGAAGAGGTGCGCCTTTCGCACCCCGAGCTCCTGGGGCGTCCACAGCTCGTAGCCGCTTCCAAACGGGACGTCGTTGTCGAACCGGACCCTCTCGGCGCGCTGGTCGTCGCGGCCGCACAGTGGGGGCTCGAGGTCGTCCCTGTCTCTGCGGTCACCGGTGAGGGGATTCCGGCGCTGCTTCGCCGTCTGCAGAAGCTCGCGGCAGACGCCATCGACCCGGCGAGCGTCGAGGCCCACTTGTGAAGGTGGGCCTTTTGGGAGGGACCTTCGATCCGATCCACCTCGGCCACCTTCGGGCTGCCGAGAACGCACGGGAGGCCCTCAGCTTGGATCACGTGCATTTCGTCCCCGCGCGAACGCCGCCCCATCGCAAGGGCCCGCTGGCGCCTCCGCTCGATCGATACGCCATGGTGGCCGTCGCCACCGCCGGGCATCCCTCTTTCAGCGCCTCCGACGTGGAGTTGCGGCGGGAGGGACCGAGCTATACGGTCGACACCGTCGGCGAGTGGCTTCGGGAGCATCCCGGAGACACAATCGTCCTGATCGTGGGCAGCGACACGTACCCGGAGATGGCGACGTGGAAGGAGCCGGATCGCCTATTCTCTCTCTGCTCCGTGGCCGTTGCTGCGCGCCCCGGAGAGGGCTTTGGCGCGGCGGCCGGCACACCCCGGGCAGAGGTGATCGATGGACCCGGGTTGCCCATCTCGTCTACGGAGGTCCGGCGGCGAGTCGGCGCGGGCCGAAGCGTGCGCTACCTGGTGCCCGAAGGGGTTGCCGACTACATCGCGAAGCGGGGGCTCTATCGATGAAGATCCCGCGGGCTCTTGAAATGGCCGCCGGCGCCGCTCTGGGCAAGAAGGCCTCCGATGTGGTGGTTCTCGATCTGCGGAAGGAGAGTGCTTTCACCGACTTCTTCCTCATCGTCTCGGGGACGAACCAAAAGCAGATCCTCGCGATCGCAGACGCGATCCAGGACGGACTTCGGGCGGAGGGTTTGCGTCCGAGCCACGTGGATGGGTACCCGCGCCTGGAGTGGATCCTCCTCGACTATTCGTCGTTCGTCGTCCACGTCTTCTCTCTGAAATCGCGAAGCTTCTACGACCTGGAACGGCTTTGGGGGGGCGCGAGGCGGATGGAGATGGCTGGGTGAACACCGCATCTCCGGTGGCTCCGGAGGCCGCCGCCCGCATCGTCGCGGTTTCCGCAGCCATGCAAGAGATCCTCGGTTTCCTGGGAAAGCTCGCCGACGCCAAGAGCCCTGTCCTTCTCGAAGGGGAGAGCGGAACTGGAAAGGATCTTCTGGCCCATCGCCTCCACTACGCAGGGCCGCGGCGCGATGGACCCTTCATCAAGATTCACTGCCCGTCCATCCCCGACGATCTCCTGGAGTCGGAGCTTTTCGGCCACGAGAAAGGCGCCTTCACCGACGCCCAGCGAGCCAAGATCGGAAAGATCGAGATGGCGGCGGGAGGGACGTTGTACTTCGACCAGATCCAGGACCTTACGCCCGCGCTCCAGGCGAAGCTCCTTCGGGTCGTGGAGGAAAAGCGCTTCGAGCGTCTGGGCGGCACGCGGACCCTCGAGGTGGACGTTCGGTTCGTGGCATCCTCGAGCGTGGACTTGCGCAAGGCGGCAGCCGCGGGCGTCTTCCGTGAAGATCTCTACCATCGTTTGAGTGTCGTCCCCCTGGTGCTTCCTCCGCTCCGCAATCGGCGCGAGGACATCCTTCCCCTGGCTCAGTTGTTCCTGGCGCGGGAGAGGGAGCGACAGACCACGGTCGCCCTCGCTTTCGAGGACCAGGCCGCGGATCTGATGGCGGGATACCTGTGGCCCGGGAACGTCCGGGAGCTCCGTTCGGTGGTGGAGAGGGCGGCGCTTCTATCGGCGGGAGCACGCGTGGCCTCAGCGGCCCTGCCCGAGCACCTCATGGAACAGCCATCCACCCTGTGGGCGGGACGAGACCGCCGACCCTCACTAAGAGACGTGGAGCAGGCCTACATACGCCACGTGCTCGAGCAGACCGGGGGCAGTCAGACCCGCGCCGCATCCCTTCTGGGCATCAGTCGCAAAGCCCTCTGGGAGAAGCGGCGCCGTTATGGGATACCTTAAGGAGACGGCGCAAGAATGGACCAGAAGAAGATGAAGGTTTTCCGGGAGAAGCTACAGCAGAAGAAGCAGGAGATCCTGGAGGCTTACAACAAGAACAAGACCTACGGCAAGGAAGCGGATGGGGAGGGCTCTCAGGACATCGCCGACAAGGCGACGAGTTCCTACGCGAAGGAGTTCCTCTTCAGCCTGTCGAACTCCGAGCGAGACATGCTTCAGCTCGTGGACGAGGCTCTCGATCGGATCGGGGGCCGCCGCTTCGGCGTGTGCGTCGTCTGCGAAGACGAGATGGACAAGAAGCGCCTCGAGGCGGTCCCCTGGGCGCGCCATTGCATCTCGTGCCAGGAGAAGCAGGAGCAGGGCTTGTTGTGACGGGCGCTGGCGACGCTGGCCTGGGGGCGATGAGCGCGACACTCGTAGCATCGACGGTTCGGCGGGTGGTCGACCCGGTTCTCGCCGTGGTCTTCCCCTCGAACTGCCCCCAGTGCCGGTCGGCCCTCGACCGCCCCACCCACGGTCCGCTGTGCGAGGGCTGTTGGAGCCGGCTGCCCCGGCACGACGGCTCCCTGTGCGCCTGTGGAACGCCGCTCGCCGGGAGTACCGCCGTCTGCGGTCGCTGCCGGCGCGGCCTCTCGGCTTTCGAGCGGGGGTTTAGCATGGGTCCTTACGCTGGCGGCCTCCGTCTTCTCGTTCACGAGCTCAAGTTTCGCGGTCGGCGGAGGGTGGCCACCCACGTGGCCGAAACGATCGTGGCGAACGCAGCATCCACCGGCTTCCTGTCGGAGGGGAGCGTGCTCGTCCCCGTGCCGCTCCATCCCCGGCGGCGGCGCGAGCGGGGCTTCAATCAGTCGGAGGTCCTGGCCGACGCCATCGGTCGGCGGTCCGGCCTGCCGGTTGCGGCGGCCGCCCTCGTCCGCCGCAAGGAGACGATCTCTCAGACTGGCCTGTCCGCGGCGGCGAGACGCGCCAACGTAGCCGATGCGTTCGCCGTCCGGCGCCGGACTCGGGTTGCGGGTCGTGTGGTGGTGCTGGTGGATGACGTGGTGACGACGGGGGCGACGGCTCGAGCATGCGCGCGGGCCCTGCGGCAGGCCGGCGCCCGGGAAGTACGCCTGCTGACCCTGGCCCGCGTGGACTGATGGAATCGAGGAGGCGGACGTTGATCAACAGAGGCGCCGTCCCACTGACACTCATGGTCCTATTCCTGACGGCTCCACATCCCGCCGTGGCTTGGGGCCCGGCGGCGCATCGAGCCGTAACCGCGAAGGCGATCGACACGCTTCCTGGCGGCATCAAGGACTTCTACAAGGCGCACCGGCTCGAGCTGCCGACCCTCGCCCTGGATGCGGACATCCCCGAGGAGGGACTCGATCGGCGCTTTGCCGTCGACAGGCTGGTGCCCTTCCCGTTCATCGAGCTGCCCCGGAGCGAGAGTGGTCTGAAGGAACGCTTCGGCGACGCAGCGCTCCAGGTGGGGCGCCTGCCATGGCTCATTCAGGAATCGTACGCGCGCCTCGTGGAGGCCTTCAGGGCCAAGGACAAGGCGAAGATCATCGAGGAATCGGATCTCCTGGCCGGCCTCGTGGCTGACCTCGACAACCCCCTTGCTGTGACCGACAACGCCGACGGGCAGAAGAGCAACCAACACGGTCTGTGGATGCGCTTTTCGGTACGGTTCCCCGAGGCCGCGGAGAAGGCCCTCAAGCTCTCTCCCGACGCTGCCCGCTTCCTCGACGAACCGAAGGAGTACGTCTTCTCGATCATGAAGGGTTCGTACGTCTGGGTCGACAACATCCTCTACCAGGAGGAGATCGCTCATCGGGGCAAGGGCGGTTACACCGAGGCTTACTACGAGGCCCTCGCGACCCGCGTCAGTGAGGTTCTCCGCTGGCGCCTTTCACAGGCCGCCGAGGATGTAGGGAGCTATTGGTACACTGCCTGGACGGCGGCGGGGCGACCGGATCTCAAATAGCGGTTTGACCCTCCGGGGCCCTGCCTCTATCATCGAGCGCGGGCCCGAGGGCTCTCGCCGGGCATGCCACGCGCAGGAAACGAGGTCCGTGGACGAGGGGAGGGGCTCCCCTTCCGATGCTGAGCTCATCGAGCGAGGCCTCCGGAAGGACAACACGGCATGGGATCAGATCGTCGCCCGCTTCCGGCGCAAGATCTTCCACATCGCCTACAAGTTCACGGGCAAGCACGACGAGGCCGAGGACCTGACCCAGGAGATCTTCCTCAAGGTCTTCCGGAGCCTCGAGAAGTTCAACCGGGACGCCGATTTCTCCACGTGGCTCTCGAGCGTGGCTCGCAACTACTGCATCGACCACTACAGGGCGAGCAAGCGCGAGCGCGAGGTCCTTGTGGAAGACCTGGTCGCCTTCGATCTGGCTCCGTCGTCCTCGGGGAATCCCCACAGGGCCCTCGAGGAGAGAGACCGGAGCAGCTTCGTCCGGAGGGGCCTCGAGATGCTGCCTGAGAAGCTCCGGGAAGCCGTCGTCCTGCGAGACCTCCAGGGGCTCAGCTACCAGGAGATGGCCGATCAGCTTCGCCTTCCCGAGGGAACGGTGAAGAGCCGCATCAACCGCGGGCGGGAGGAGCTGGCGAGGCTCCTGCTGCGCGCTCAGCAGCCCGGACGAGCCGTCAGGCGATCGGGGCGCACCACCGCCCGGAGGTAAGGTGATGGATCTGGCATTTGAACAGAGCGGGGACGTCCGGATCGTACGCGTTCGGGAGGCGAAGCTCACCTATCCGGTCTTGTCGGCGTTCTTCGCCGAGGTCCGGCAGCTGATCGAAGGGGGCGCTCGGAAGCTCCTGATCGATCTGGGCGCGGTGACCTACATCGACAGCGCGTCCATTGGCTGCCTCATGGACATCCATCGGCTGCTCCAGGACAAGACGGGCGCCGTGAAGCTCTCGGGGCTCCAGCCGCGAGTGGAGACGATGATCTCGATGACGGGCGTCCACAAGATCATCGACATCCACCGAGACGAGCCCGAGGCGCTGGCGGCGTTCCAGGCCCGGAAGGGGCGGTAGCGCAGTGCGCTCCGTCCGGCTCACCACCGCCCACGAGGTACCCCTCGACGGTGATCTCCTCGCTCTGCTGGAAGCCCTCTACCGCGAGGTAACTCTCAAGCATCATCTGCAGATCTCCTTCGAGGACATGATGCAAGAGATCCAGGGGTTGGTCGCGCAGATGAGCGAAGAAGACCGCAAGAGCTACCTCGTCGAGAGCCTCTTCCTCAACAGCGTCACCTACGAGAACGAAATGCTGGACGCCTACATGCGGAAGCTGACCACGCCGCGAAAGAAGGGGCGGGGACGCACCGCGGGGAGGTCGTTGTGAGAAAACCGTTCGTCGCGGGCGTGGCGGCCGCTCTGATCGCGTTCGGCTGTTCGACCAGTAGTCGCGCCGCTGAGTCACCGAAGGGGCCGCGAATTGCGGCCGAGCCCACGGTGTTCGATTTCGGCAAGGTGTTGACCCAGAAGACGCTCCACAAGGACTTCGTGCTCCGGAACTTCGGCACCGAAGACCTCGACATCGAGAGGGTGTCGACGACGTGCGGTTGCACGGTCGCCGAAGAGCCTCCGAAGCTCATCAAGCCCGGGCAATCCGCGGTGCTGAAGATCAAGTTCGAGACCCGGACCTATTCGGGGCGGGTGGAGCGCAAGATCCTCATCCAATCCAACGATCCCGTGAAGAATCCGTTGGAACTCAAGATCCAGGCCACCGTCGTCGCAGGGGAGTAGGTGGGTCAGTTCGTCTCGGGCGCCAGCGCGGGGCCCGGTGCCAAGTCGAAGGACGGAAGCTGCGGGTGGGTCACCAGGGTCCAGGCCTCTGGCGTCTCCTGGAGCTTGAGCGCAAGCGCCGCGTGGATCGCATGGCCTGCCTTCGAGGCCTCGAAGTGCCCGACGATAGGGTGCCCAAGGAGCGCCAGATCTCCGATCCCATCCAGGATCTTGTGGCGCACGAACTCGTCCTCGAAGCGGAGCTTGTTGTTGAGGACGCCTGTCTCTCCGATGACCACCGCGTTGTCGAGGCTTCCACCCAGGGCCAGGCCACTACGCCGCAGCATCTCGACTTCCCGCAGAAAGCCAAAGGTCCGAGCCGGGGCGATCTCTTGGGCGAAGGTCTCGGGGGTGATTCGGAAGGACGCCGCCTGGTGCCGGAGCAGCGGGTGGTCGAACCCGATCGAGTAGCTGACCCTCAAATGGTCCGAGGGGAGCAGCCGCGCGGACTTCCCGCCGCGCACGACCTCCACCGGGCTCAAGACCTTGAGATAACGCCGGGGGGTGGCGAGGGGCCGAAGGCCTGCTTCGTGGATCAGGATCACGAAGGGAGCGGCGCTTCCATCGAGGACCGGAACCTCCGGGCCGTCGACCTCCACGAGCACGTCGTCGACGCCCAGAGCGAGGAGCGCCGAGAGCAGGTGCTCCACCGTGTCGATCGAGGCGCCGTCTCGGGAGAGGGTGGTCGAGTGGTCGAGGCGGCCCAGGTAGTGAAGCGTCGCCGGGATCTCGACTCCAAAGTCGACGCGTCGGAAGCGAATCCCGTGACCCGAGGGCGCCGGCTTCAGGTCGAGACGAACCGTCTTGCCGGAGTGCAGCCCGATCCCCGTACAGCCGACAGCCCTCCTCAGAGTTCTTCGATAGGCCATGGTTCTAAGGCTTCACCGAACACTCCTGATGCAAACACTTTGCCAGCTTGTATTGGAGTTAACCTGCTGTCCATACACATGTTAAGAGCCTAGCGACGCTAGCGTTTGCCGCCGAGCCACAGGTCGGGAGGCCACACTGTGGCTTCTGCGCCACTAAAAGCCCGCGCCGCCCTTGCGCTCGTGGGCTCGAAAGGCCCCTGCATCGAGAATTCGCCGGATCTCGCCGATGGCTTGCCTGAGCTCCTCGTCCGTCGTGTAGAAGTGGGGCGAGATGCGAATTCCAGCGCCAGGTCGAAAGTCGACGATGACTTCTCGCCGGAGAAGCTCTCGCGTGACGGCCTCACCCGAGGGGACCGAAACGATGACCATTCCCCCCCGCTCCTCGGGCTTTTCGGGGACGCCGATGCCGAAGCCCTGATCCCGCGCCAGGTCCACGAGAAGCTGGACCTGCCGGAGCGACTTCTTGCGAATGGCGTCGACGCCCACACCATTCACTATGTCGTAGCCCGCTTCCGCCGCGTAGAGCGCCGGTACGGCCGGGGAGCCGTGAAGGAATCGCGTCGCGTCGGTCGCGTATTCGATCGGCCCCGTCTCGAAGGAGAAGGGGTGCTGGTGGGCCATCCACCCGGTCACTCGCGGCTCCAGGCGGTCCTGGAGCCGCGGCGCTACGTACAAGTATCCCGCTCCCGGGCCGCCGCAGAGCCACTTCACGGAGCCGCCTGTGGCGAAATCGACGTCCCACGCCGTGACGTCCACCGGCACCGTTCCCGCGGATTGGTAGAGGTCGGCCACTACGAAGGCCCCTTTATCGTGGGCCCGACGGGTGATCGCGGCAATGTCCTGGATGAAACCACTCCTGAAAGCCACGTGGGAAATCGGAACCAGGAGCGTCTCCTCATCGATGGCGTCGAGCATGCGGTCGAGGGGAACCGTCACGCCATCGTCGCTCCGCACCATCTGGACCCGAGCTCCAAGACGAGCGTGGGCCTCGTACACGTACATGACAGACGGGAAGTTGAGGTCATCGTAGACGATCTTGTTTCGCCGGGTGCCGAGATCGAAGCAGGAGAGGATCAAGGCCTGGCAGACGGAGACATTTTGGTGCATCACGACGGAACCCGGGGGCGCACCGAGGATGCGGCCGACCTTGTCGCCTGTCGTCAAAGGCATCCGCCACCAGCCTTCGGCCCAGGCTCGGACGCCCCGCGTCCCCCAGATCTCCGTGTACTCCTGCAGCCGCGCGGTGGCGCCCTGAGGCATGGCCCCGAGGGAGTGGCTCACGAGGTACGTCGTGGATTCGAGGATCGGAAACTGACGCCGCCATGCGAGAAGCGGATCGCTCGCGTCGCTCATGCCCCGCCATCCTTCGCGAGAACCTCCCGGAGGAAGCGACCCGTGTGGCTCCTACGAACTCGTCCGATCTCCTCGGGAGTTCCCTGGGCGACGACGCGACCGCCCTTGGCGCCGGCCTCGGGGCCGAGATCGACGACGTGGTCCGCGGTCTTGATGACGTCCAGGTTGTGCTCGATCACGATCACGGTGTTGCCCGCATCGACGAGCCGGCCGAGGACGTGGAGGAGCTTCCGCGTGTCGTCGAAATGGAGGCCTGTCGTGGGCTCATCAAGGATGTAGAGGGTGTGGCCGGTGTCGCGTCGCCCCAGTTCGCGGGCCAGCTTCACGCGCTGCGCCTCGCCACCCGATAGCGTCGTGGCGCTCTGCCCCAGGCGCAGATACCCGAGCCCGACATCCATCAGCGTGAGAAGGAGCCGATTCGGCCGGGGATGCGCCTCGAGGACGCGCTGGGCATCGGCGGCCGACATGTCCAGGAGGTCGGCGATGGTGCGCCCCTGGTAGAGGATCTCGAGGGTCTCGCGGTTGTAGCGTCGCCCCTGGCAGACCTCGCACCGAACGTACACGTCGGGAAGGAAGTGCATCGCGACCCGGCGGACACCGTCTCCCTGGCACGCTTCGCAGCGCCCCCCTTTGACGTTGAACGAGAACCGCCCGGCCTTGTATCCGCGGGCCCGCGCCTCGGGAACGAGGCTGAAGAGGTCCCGGATGAAAACGAACGCCCCCGTGTAGGTGGCCGGGTTGCTGCGGGGCGTGCGGCCGATGGGGCTCTGGTCGATGGCGATGACTTTGTCGATGGCCTCTGCCCCGAGAAGCGCGCGGTGCTGCCCTGGCTCCACCACCGAAGAGTAGATGCGCCGAGCCAGGGCGCGGTGGAGCACGTTCTCCACGAGAGTCGACTTGCCAGCGCCACTGACGCCGGTCACCGCCGTCATACAACCAAGGGGAATGTCGACGTCGATGTCGCGCAGGTTGTTCTCGCGGGCGCCAAGGATCTTCAACACCCCGGCGGGTCGGCGGCGACTCTTCGGGACGGGGATTCGCAACTCCCCTCGCAGATACCTTCCTGTCAGGCTGCCGTTGATGGCCCCGGGCGGGCCCTGGTACATGAGGCGGCCGCCAAAGCGCCCGGCCCCTTCGCCCAGATCTACCACGTAGTCTGCCGCGCGGATCGTCTCAGCGTCGTGCTCGATGACGACCACCGTGTTCCCAAGATCGCGGATGGACTTCAGCGTAGCGAGGAGGCGGTCGTTGTCCCGCTGGTGGAGCCCCACGGAGGGCTCGTCGAGAACGTAGAGGATCCCCTGAAGCCGGGCTCCGATCTGGGTGGCGAGGCGGACCCGATGAGCCTCTCCACCCGAGAGCGTCGTGGTGGGTCTGTCGAGGCTCAAGTAGCCGACACCCACAGCCTCGAGGAATTCCAGGCGTGAAGCGATCTCGTGGAGCAGGCGGGCCGCGACAGGACGCTCTCGGTCGCCGAAGGGCAGCGCGCGCAGTGCCGGCAGCACGTCGGTGACCGACAGGCGCACCAGGTCCCCGATCAGGCGGCCTCCAACGCGGACGGCGCGACTCTCTCGTCGTAGACGAACGCCGTCGCAGTCGCGGCACCGTTCCTCGGAGAGATAGGCACGGAGCTCTTCGAAGACTCCCGGCCCCTCCCGCGCCGCCGCTCGCTCCTCGCCGCCGAGGGCGAGCTGGGCGTCGATGCGCTTCTTGAGGTCGGGCAAGGCTCCCGGGAAGCCGTTCCCGTCTCCTTCGAGAAGGATCCGACGGGCCTTGCGTGGAAGTTCGGCGAAGGGGACGTCGAGGGAGAACCCGTGGCGGGCGGCGATGTCCTCGAGGGCCTCGCGCACGAGGCGCGGCCCGTGGCGCTGCCACGGGTGGATCGCGCCGTCGAGGACGGTCTTCTTCTCGTCAGGCACGACCTTCGCGGGGTCGACCGCCCACCGGAGGCCCAGGCCTCCGCAGGCCGGACACGCGCCTTGAGGACTGTTGAAGGAAAACGCCCGCGGTGAGAGTTCGGGCATCGAGATGTCGCAGCGCGCACAGGCGAAGCGTCGACTGAGGAGTCGCTCTTCGCGGCCGTTCAAAGAGACGAGCACGACGTCGCCGGCCAGGGCCAGGGCGCGCTCCAGCCCCGCCCTGAGGCGCGCCTCCGTCCCAGAGCGCAACGCGAGGCGGTCGACGGGCACGTCGACGTGATGGTTGCGCCGCGGATCGAGAACAACCGGCTCGTCGAGGCTATGGACCTTTCCATCGATCCGAACCCGCGCATGGCCATCGGCCACGAGCGCCGCCAGCTCCTTCCGGAAGGCGCCCTTTCGGCCCCGAACGACCGGCGCCAGGATTCCGATCAACGTGCCTTCGGGAAGGGTCATCAGCCGCTCGGCCATCTGCTGAGGACTCTGCGCGGCGATCGGCTCGTGGCAACGAGGGCAGTGGGGCTGCCCGAGGGTGGCGAACAGGACGCGGAGATGGTCGT
Organism: Vicinamibacteria bacterium; assembly: GCA_041493035.1. Lineage (GTDB taxonomy): Bacteria > Acidobacteriota > Vicinamibacteria > Fen-336 > Fen-336 > JBGPYB01. Next base: position 20,260 of record JBGPYB010000007.1, read on the forward strand.
AGATCTCGGTGACCGTCCCGACGGTCGAGCGGGGGTGACTGGACGTCGTGCGCTGCTCGATCGCGATGGCTGGCGACAGGCCGGATACCGAGTCGACGTCGGGCTTTTCCATCTGGGCCAGAAACTGGCGCGCGTATGCCGAGAGACTTTCGACGTACCGGCGTTGGCCTTCGGCGTAGAGCGTGTCGAAGGCAAGGCTCGATTTCCCCGAGCCCGATGGACCGGTGATCACGACGAGGCTGTTGCGGGGGAGGTCACAGTCGACCCCCTGGAGGTTGTGGGCCCGCGCCCCCCGGATCGCAATGGGTTCGCTGCTTTCGTGTCTCACGGGCTCCAAGGCAAAAGGGTATGGTACCAAGCTCCCGGGCCGTCGGTCGTCTTGCGAGCCTCAGGCGTGCGTGCTAGAATACGCGGCTCTGCCGGAGGAAGCGGCCCCGGGCGTAGGGGGTTTGAGGACCACGATGAGCGTCAAGAAAACGCCGGTGGTGGAGCGGAGGCCGAGCCCCTCTGTGGAGTTGTTCGAACGGGCCGTGAAGGCGTTGGGCAAGAAGGACTATGAGAAGGCCCAGGGCATCCTGGCGGATCTCGTCGCGTCGTACCCTGACGAGCGCGATCTTCTCGACCGAGTAAGGGCCTACCAGGCGCTCTGCGAGAGGGCCGTGGGCAAGCGCCCGTCGTATCGCCCCAAGACCTTCGAGGATCTTCTGAACTACGGCGTCTTTCTCCACAACAGGGGGGAGTTCGCCGAAGCCCTCAAAGTTCTCCACCAGGCGGCGGACATCCATCCAAAGAGCGAACATGTGCTCTACTGCATCGCCGCCTCAGCGGCGCGCGGTGGGGATCTCGCCGCCGCCTTGAAGGCTCTCAAGTCCGCGATCGTCGCCAATCCCGCCAACCGCTCTCAAGCCCGCGGTGACTCGGACTTCGACCCCCTTCGAGACGACGGCGAATTCCAGGCGCTCGTTCATCCCCAAGCGTCGTGAGCGTGGCAGACCCCCGGCCGGTGCAGGCCCTGATCCTCGCCGCCGGGAAGGGGACGCGGATGAAGAGCCCCAAGGCCAAGGTCGTCCACGAGGCCCTCGGCGTGCCACTCCTCGGCCACGTTCTGAAGACCGTCGAGGCTCTGGGAGCGGATCCTGTCGCGATCGTCGTCGGCCACCAGGCCGACCACGTCGCGGCGGCCTTCGCCGGGCGGGGGTCCTTCATCCGGCAAGAGCCCCCCTTGGGAACAGGCCACGCGGTGCAGGTCGCCCGCGATCACCTGGCGGAGCATCCCGACCGGGCGGTGTTGGTGCTGAGCGGTGACGTTCCCTTGCTGAGGGAAGCGACGCTGCGGCGGCTTCTCGCGACCCACCTCGAGGCCTCCGCGGCGGCGACCCTCCTCACGGCGACGCTGAAGGAACCAGGGTCCTACGGCCGCGTGCTCCGTGATGCGCAGGGTTTCGTGAGAGGGATCGTCGAGGCCCGGGACGCCTCCCTGGACGAGAAGGCTGTGCGGGAGGTCAACGTCGGTGTCTACGTTTTCGAGATCCCGGCGTTGCTCTCGGTCTTGGGCCGGCTCCGCCCCCAGAACGCCCAGGAGGAGTACTACCTGACCGACGTCGTCGGCCTTCTGGTCGGCGCCGGACAGCGCGTCGCGGCCTTCACAACCGACGACGAGACCGAGGGACGAGGGGTCAACACGCTGGCCGAGCTCGTCGCTGTGACCCGCGTCCTCCGGGAGCGCCATCTCGAAGAGCTCATGACCGCCGGAGTCGTCATCGAAGACCCGGCGACGACGACCGTGGGCCTCGATGTCCGTGTGGAGGCCGGAGCCACCCTCCGGCCGTTTACGCTCCTCGAGGGGCGAACGTCGGTCGCGGCCGGCGCCGTGGTCGGGCCGTTTGCCCGCCTCATCGACACCGAGGTCGGCCCGGGCGCCCAGGTTCTCGATCACTGCCTCCTGAGGCAATGCGCCGTGGGGGCCGACGCGTCCGTAGGGCCCTTTGCCCACATCCGCCCCGAGAGCGTCATCGGGGCGAAGGCGAAGGTAGGGAACTTCGTCGAGCTGAAGAAGACAAATCTCGGCGAGGGATCCAAGGTGCCGCATCTCTCCTACGTCGGCGACGCCACCCTCGGCCCCGGGGTCAACGTGGGTGCGGGGACGATCACCTGCAATTACGACGGCGTCCTCAAGCACCCAACGCGGATCGGCGCTGGAGCCTTCATCGGGAGCAACTCGACTCTCGTCGCCCCGGTGACGGTGGGTGATGGCGCCTACGTGGCCGCGGGGAGCGCCATCACGGAGGACGTTCCCGCCGGCGCCCTGGCCGTGGGCCGCGCCCGCCAGGTCGTGAAAGCCGGGTGGGCGGCTGCGCGGCGGGCCAAGGGGGCTCCGGGCGCCAAGCACTGATCTCTATCCCTCCGGAATAGGACCCTGACATGTGTGGAATCGTCGGCTACGTCGGATCGCGGGACGCGGTGCCCATCATCATCGAAGGGCTGCGACGCCTGGAATATCGTGGGTATGATTCCGCCGGTATTGCCGTGGTCCGAGAGGGCGTCCTCACGAGGCGCCGCGCCGCCGGAAAACTCGGCAACCTCGAGGAGAGCCTCCGGCAGGAGCCCCTCACGGGCGAATACGGGGTCGGCCATACGCGCTGGGCGACCCACGGTCGCCCCACGGAGGAGAACGCCCATCCGCACCAGGACAGCCAGGGGAAGATCGTCGTCGTCCACAACGGCATCATCGAAAACTACCTCGCGCTGAAGACGCGGCTTCAGGCAGCGGGACATGCCTTCGTCACACAGACGGACACCGAGGTGGTCGCCCACCTCGTCGCCCACCACTACGCCGGGTCTCTCGAGGACGCCGTCCGGAAGGCCGTCGCGGAGATCGAAGGGATCTACGCTCTGGTTCTGCTCCACAAGGACGAGCCGCAGCACCTTGTCGGAGCGCGGCTCGGGCCGCCTCTGGTCGTCGGAGTGGGAGACGGTGAACGCTTTCTCGCCTCCGACCTCCCCGCGCTCCTCGCCCACACCCGGGATTTCATTTTCCTGGAGGACGGCGAGATCGTCACGATCACGCCGGACTCGACGACGATCCGTGACGCGGCGGGAAAGATCGTCGAGCGCCCGACGCAACGGATCTCCTGGGACCCGGTCCAGGCCGAGAAGGGCGGCTACCGCCACTTCATGCTCAAGGAGATCCACGAGCAGCCTCGGGCAGTGCGGGACACGCTTCTCGGACGGATCGGTCTCGATGAAGGAGAGGTCTTCCTCCAGGAGCTGGGGCCCGCCTTCTGGGGGCTCAAGGGAGCACAGAAAGTCATCCTGATCGCCTGCGGCACGAGCTGGCACTCGGCCCTCGTGGGGAAGTTCCTCCTGGAGCAGGTCGCGGGGATCCCGGCCGAGGTCGACTACGGGAGCGAATACCGCTATCGGACGCCGCTCGTGGGACCGGGGACTCTCGCGGTCGCAATCTCCCAGAGCGGCGAGACAGCCGATACCCTCGCGGCTTTCCGCGAGGCGAAGCGGCGCGGCGCCCTCCCCATCGCCATCTGCAACGTCCAGGGCTCGATGCTGACCCGGGAAGCCGCCGGGACGCTACTGACCCACGCCGGTCCCGAGATCGGCGTCGCGTCCACGAAGGCGTTCACCTCCCAGGTGATCGCCCTCGCCCTCCTCGCCCTCCACCTGGGGCGGCTCCGGGGAACCCTCTCGGCCGATGCGTGCCGGGGCCTCCTCCAGAACCTCGCGAAGGTGCCGCACCTCATGGAGCAGGCCCTCGCCTGCGAGCCAGCTGTCGAAGCCTTGGCTCGCACGGTGTTGAAAGCCACCGACTTCCTGTATCTGGGACGCGGGATCAACTATCCGATCGCCCTGGAGGGAGCCCTGAAGCTCAAAGAGATCTCCTACGTCCACGCCGAGGGCTACCCCGCCGGGGAGATGAAGCACGGCCCCATCGCCTTGATCGACGAGCGCATGCCCGTCGTCGCCCTCTGCCCCAAGGGGCGCGTCTACGAGAAGATGCTCTCGAACGTCCAGGAGGTGAAGGCGCGCGGCGGGCGGGTCATCGCCATCGTCGAGACGGGAGACGAAGAGGCCAAGCGCGTCCTCGACGGGACCGACGCCATCATCGAGGTCCCCGCCTCGGAGGAGATCTGGTCGCCCCTGATCATGGTGATCCCCTTGCAGCTCCTGGCGTACCACGTGGCACTTCTCGGCGGCCGCGACGTCGACCAGCCCCGCAACCTCGCGAAGTCCGTCACGGTGGAGTGACCGCGGGTTTGGGAGAGCCCTCGTTTCTCGAGGGACTGAACGCGCAGCAGCGGGCGGCGGTCCTCGCGACGGAAGGGCCGGTCCTCATCCTGGCCGGCGCCGGGAGCGGCAAGACGCGGGTCATCACCCACCGTATCGCCCACCTGATCCTCGACCGGGGTGTCCCCGCCGATGCGATCCTGGCGGTAACGTTCACCAACAAGGCTGCTGGAGAGATGCGCGCGCGCGTCGAGGCTCTCCTGGGCGGAGGGGCTCTCGGAAGCTGGATCTCGACGTTCCACAGTCTCTGCGTCCGCATCTTGCGTCGCGATGCGGTGGCCGCGGGCCTTCCCTCGGGCTTCGTCATCTACGACGAGGATGACCAGCTCGCTGCCGTGCGCGAAGCGCTTCGAACTCTCGACCTCCAGGAGAAGCTCCACCCGCCCCGGCGCATTCTGTCGAAGATCTCAGCGCGGAAGAATTCGGGGCGCAACCCGGAGGAAGCGGAATCCGACTCCATCGGCGAGAGCACGTTCACGCGAATCGCGGAGCGTTACCGAACCTCCCTCGAGGCGGCCGGCGCCTTGGACTTCGACGACCTCCTCCTTCGAACGGTCACGCTCCTCTCGGGAGACGCCCAGGTCCGCGACCGGTACCGTCATCGCTTTCGGTACCTCCTCGTCGACGAGTACCAGGACACGAACCGCTCCCAGTACGAGATCGTGCGCCTCCTGGCGGGCGAGGCGGGGAATGTCACCGTGGTCGGGGACGAAGACCAGTCCATCTACTCGTGGCGCGGCGCCAAGATCGACAACATCCTGGACTTCGAGGTCGACTTTCCGGGAGCCAGTGTGCTGCGGTTGGAGGACAACTACCGCTCCACCCAGGCCATCCTGGACGTGGCCTCGGGCCTCGTCTCCCACAACCGGCGCCGCAAGGGAAAGTCTCTGCGGGCCGTGCGGACGGGCGGGGATGCCGTTAGCCTCCATCAGGCGGGCGACGAGTTCCAGGAGGCGGCGTGGGTGGTCGAACGCATTGCCACGATGGGGGCGCGGACGAGCGCCGCGATCCTCTACCGAATGAACGCCCAGAGCCGGCTCTTCGAGGAGTCGCTCTTGCGTCACCGCATCCCCTACGCGGTCGTGGGCGGTGTCGGATTCTACGAGCGGCGCGAGGTCAAGGATCTCCTCGCCTACTTGCGGATCATCGTCAATTCGCGCGACCCCGTCCCGCTTCGGCGGGTGCTGAACGTGCCGCCGCGAGGGATCGGTGCCAAGACAGTGGAGGAGCTGGAACGGCTGGCGGCGAGTCGCGGCCTTTCTCTGTGGGAGGCTCTCGGCGCGGCGGTGGACGACGCTCTCCTGCCCGCGCGGGCGACCCAACCCCTCTCCCGCTTCCGCGAGACCGTCGAGTCGTTGCGGAAGGAATCGGGGGGTGTCGGCGTCAAGACGCTCCTGGAGCGGACGCTGGCGGCGACCGGGTACTCGGCGATGCTGGCGGCCGAAACATCGCGTGAGGCCGAGGATCGCCTCGGAAACCTCGCGGAGTTGCTCTCGGCCGCGGCGGCCTACGAAGCGCGGGAAGAGACCCCGACCCTGGCGGGCTTCTTGGACGGCGTGTCGCTTCTCTCCGACGTGGACCAAGCCAGGGAAGGCGCACCGGTGGTCCTCATGACGCTCCACTCCGCCAAGGGCCTGGAGTTCGAGGCCGTCTTCCTGGCCGGATTGGAGGAGGGACTGCTCCCCCACTCCCGGAGCGTCACGGGAGAAGTGCTGGAAGCTCTCGAGGAAGAGCGGCGTCTTTGCTATGTCGGAATGACGCGGGCGATGAGAAGGCTCCACCTCACGTGGGCAGAGAGTCGCATGGTCTTCGGCCAACGGCGCGTCTCGGAACCGAGCCGCTTCCTCACCGAGATCCCGCGCGAGGGAATGACCGTGACCGGGAATTCGCGGTCCGTCCCCATGGCGGCGCGACCGCGCTGGCGGCCCGAGACCGTCGCGACGACGGCGCCTCCTCCGTCGTCAGGTACCGGATCTCTTCGTCCTGGAACCCGGGTGCGCCACCCGCTCTTCGGCGTCGGAACGGTGCTTCGGAGCGATGGTACGGGCGACGATCTCAAGGTCACCGTCTCCTTTGCGGGGATCGGGGCCAAGAGACTCGTCGCCCGTTACGCGGGCCTGGAGCCGGCTTGAGCTACTTCTTCGGCTCGAGGGAGTGGATCACCCAGCGGCTCACGACGCGGCTGGCGCCGGTGGCCTGCTGCATGTCGTACTTTCGAAGCCCCATCACGTAGTCCTTCGTCTCTCCCGCGATGGTCAGCGCGAGGTCGAGGTTCTTCGTGACCATTTCTCCGGTCAGGCTCTCGATGTCCTCGAGGTTGCCCAGGGAGAGGCTCACGTTGTGCTTCTCGCGTTCGACGGCATCCTTGGCCTCGGCGAGGCCCTTCTTGAGATCCTTTTCCTTCTGGGTAAACTTCTCCCACTCGGTGGCGAAGGACTGGAGGTTCGCCGGGATCTTCGCGTCCTTCTTCAGGAGGTCGCGAACCTGGTCGACTTCCTTGGGGTGGTCGAGGAAGTACGCGTTGTAGGCCTTCTTGTTGTCGCTCACGGCCAGGTCAAGCTCGGTGACCTTGGCCACGAGGCTCGGGAGCTGCGCCGCCGTCCGAGTCTCTTCGGTGACGCCGGCGATCTTCCACTTGTCGACCTTCTTGTCGAACCTCACCGAGGCGAAGCTCGATAGAGTCTGGGTGTCCTGCTGGTTGACGGCGTTGAAATACTGATCGACAACCCTCTGCTCGGGATGGCCGCAGGCGATGCTCGCTACCGCCAGGGCCAGGGCGAGGATGATCCGATGCACCCCACGATCGCTCATTCCGTCCTCCTTCGTTTCCTATTCTCCAGCCTCGGTCGGCGCGCCACTGTCCTCGCCCTCCTCCCGTTCGGCGAGGCGCGCGACCGACACCAACTGGTCCGCTTCCTCCAGCTGGATGAGTCGGACGCCCTGGGTGTTCCGGCCTATGGTCGAGATGTCCGCTGTGTTCAGGCGGATGATCATACCCTTTCCGGTGATGAGCATCACGCCCTGGTCGCCCCGAATAAACTTCACGCCCACGACGTGGCCGTTCCTGCCCGCGGTCTTGATGTTGATGAGCCCTTTGCCCCCTCGGCTCTGAACGCGGTACTCGTCGATGGCCGTCCGCTTGCCGTAGCCGTTCTCGGTCACCGTCAGGACCGTCCCGGTCGCGTCGACGACCTCCAGGGCCACGACGCGGTCGTCGTTCCCAAGCTCGACTCCCTTCACGCCATAGGCCGTCCGACCCATCGGACGCACGTTCTCTTCGTTGAAGTGGATGGCCATGCCGTCGTGTGTTCCCAGGAGGATCTCGTCCTTCCCCGAGGTGAAGACGGCTTCGATGAGGGCGTCATCGTCCTCGACTCCCAGGGCGATGATGCCGCCCGCTCTCGGGTTCGAGAAGGCCTGAAGCTCGGTCTTCTTGACGATGCCCTTGCGGGTGGCGAGGAGCACGTACCCGCCGCCGTCGAAGGCTCGCACCGCGGCAAAGGCCGCGATCTTCTCTCCGGGCTGGAGCTGGACGAGGTTCGCGACGGACTTCCCCTTGCCCTGGGGACCCACCTCCGGAATTTCGTGGACCTTGAGCCAGTACACACGGCCACGGTCGGTGAAGATCAAGATGTAGGAGTGGGTCGACGCGATGAAGAGGCTGGCGACGAAATCCTCGTCCTTCGTCCTCATCCCCATGCGTCCCCGGCCGCCTCGCCTCTGGCTCCTGTAAGTCGTGATCGACGTCCGCTTGATGTAGCCCCCGTGGGTGATGGAGATCGCGACGTCCTCGTCGGCGATCATGTCCTCGACGGTGATGTCGACCCCCTGGTCGATGATCTCGGTCCGACGGGGGTCTCCGTGGTCGTCGCGGATCTTCTTGAGCTCGGCCACGACGATGCCGTCGATGCGCTTTTGGGAGGCCAGGATCTCCCTGAGCTCGGCTATGAGCACCGTGAGCTCCCTGAGCTCGTCGATGATTTTTTGGCGCTCGAGCCCCGTCAGGCGCTGGAGCTGCATCTCGAGAATGGCATCGGCCTGGATCTCGCTGAGGCCGAACTGGCCGATGAGGCCAACACGGGCCTCGGGCGGCGTCTTGGAGCCGCGGATGAGTGCGATCACCTGATCGAGGCGGTCGAGGGCGATGACGAGCCCTTCGAGGATGTGGGCACGAGCCTCGGCCTTCCGGAGCTCGAAGGCCGTCCTCCGGCGCACCACGTCGCGCCGGAAGTCGACGAACAGCTCGCTCGCTTCCAGCAGGTTCAGGACCCGTGGGCGCTGGTCGACGATGGCCAGCATGATGATTCCGAAGGTGTCCTGGAGCTGGGTGTGCTTGTAGAGGTTGTTCAGGATCACCTGGGACGGCTGGTCCTTCTTGACGTCGATGACGATCCGCATGCCTTCGCGGTCGCTCTCGTCGCGGATGTCCCCGATCCCATCGATCTTCTTGTCGCGGACGAGCTCGGCGATCCGCTCGATCAACCGGGCCTTGTTCACCTGGTAGGGGATCTCGGTGACGACGATGGACTCCTTGTCTCCCTTGCGCGTCTCGATCTCCGCTCGGGCGCGCATCACAACCTGGCCGCGTCCGGTGCGGTAGGCCTGGCGAATGCCGGAGCGGCCGTAGATGAAGCCGGCTGTCGGGAAGTCGGGCCCGGGAATCCGCTCGATGAGACCGTCAAGGCGTTCGTCGGGGGTCAGGTCCTGGTTCTCGAGGAGGAAAATGAGACCGCTCACGACCTCCCCGAGGTTGTGGGGAGGGATGTTGGTGGCCATGCCGACGGCGATGCCGGCGGATCCGTTCACGAGCAGGTTGGGGAGGACCGTCGGCAGGACCACCGGCTCCACCGAGCTGTCGTCGTAGGTAGGCTGGAAGTCGACCGTTTCCTTTTCGATGTCCGCCATCATGGCGGCGCCCGGGCGCGTCAGGCGCGCTTCGGTGTACCGCTGGGCCGCGGGCGGGTCGCCATCGATCGAGCCGAAGTTCCCCTGGCCGTCGACCAGGCGGGTACGCATGTTGAAGTCCTGGGCCATGCGGACGAGGGTGTCGTAGATAGCGGCGTCGCCGTGGGGATGGTAGTTCCCCATCACCTCTCCGACGATCTTCGCGCACTTTTTGTAGGGGCGCCCCGGTTGGAGACCCATCTGCTGCATGCCGTAGAGCACGCGACGGTTCGCGGGCTTGAGACCGTCGCGGACATCGGGGAGCGCGCGGCCGATGATCACCGACATGGCGTAGTCCATGTAGGACTGGCGCATCTCGTCGGCGATGTTGACGGGAATCTTCTGGGCGGCGATCGGGTCCTGGGGTTCGCTCATGTCAGATATCCAGGTTGCGGACGTTCAAGGCGTTTTCCTCGATGAACTGGCGGCGGGGTTCGACGGCGTCGCCCATGAGGGTTGTGAAGATGTTCTCGGCGACCTCGTCGTCTTCGAGACGCACCTGAAGGATCGTCCGCCGCTCAGGGTTCATGGTCGTCTCCCAGAGCTCGTCGGCGTTCATTTCACCGAGGCCCTTGTATCGGGAGATCGTGAGCCCCTTCTTTCCTTCGGAGAGGATGTGGTCCACCAGGGCCTGGCGGCTCGCGATAGGCGTCTCGCCCCCGTCGAGGACGGTGAGGGGCGGCACCGCCATCTCCCGGAACGCGTCGTAGGCGGAATAGAGAGCCTTGTACTCGGGGGACGAGACGAAGGAGTCGCCCAGCCGAACTTGACGGGTGTGGCCGTTCACCGGCTGCTGAAGGACGATCTCGAAGACTCCGTGCTCCTCGTCGTTCTCGAGGACGATGTCGCTTCCGGAATCGCGGAGTGGCTTGATGAGATCCCGGAGGCGCGTCTTGTCTGTGAAGAACTCCTTGTCCTTCACCTCGCCGCGGAGAAGGAGTTCGACGAGGCTCCGCGGCGTTCCCTTCCTCTCGACCAGATCGAGGAGCTTGCCGAAGGCAACCATCCTTTCAAGTAGGTGGGCGAGCCTCGGGCCTTCGATCTCCTGACCCGAGGCGATGCGCACCTTGCGCTTCTCCACGGCCCGCTCCATCAGGAATGCGTTGAGCGCGAACTCGTCCTTCAAGTAGCGCTCGGTCTTGCCGACCTTCGCCTTGTAGAGCGGCGGCTGGGCGATGTAGAGATGGCCGCGCTCGATGAGCTCTTTCATCTGGCGATAGAAGAACGTCAGCAGGAGCGTGCGTATGTGGCTCCCGTCGACGTCGGCGTCGCACATGATGATGATCCGGTGATAGCGCAGCTTGCTGACGTCGAAGTCGTCGGCCCCCACGCCGGTCCCGAGAGCCGTGATGATGTTCCGGATCTCTTCCGAAGCGAGGGTCTTGTCGAGACGCGCCTTCTCGACGTTCAGGATCTTGCCCCGAAGGGGGAGGATCGCCTGGAACTTGCGGTCGCGCCCTTGTTTCGCGGAGCCTCCGGCCGAGTCTCCCTCGACGAGGTACAGCTCGCAGAACTCCGGGTTGCGCTCCTGGCATTCGGCGAGCTTCCCGGGGAGGCCGGCGCCGTCGAGGGCGCCTTTCCGGCGGGTGAGGTCGCGGGCTTTGCGCGCCGCCTCGCGGGCGCGGGATGCCTCTAGGATCTTGAAGACGATTCGCTTCGCGACGGAGGGGTTTTCCTCGAGGAAAGAGCCGAGCTTTTCGTTCAGGAGGCTCTCGACGATTCCCTTGACCTCGGAGTTGCCGAGCTTCCCCTTGGTCTGCCCCTCGAACTGCGGATTCGGCACCTTGACGCTGACGACGCCGCACAGGCCTTCGCGCGTGTCCTCCCCCTGAAACTGGTCCTGCAAGTCCTTCGCGAGGCCCGAGGCGGTGGCGTAGGAGTTGAGCGTCCTCGTGAGAGCGCTCTTGAAGCCCACGAGATGGGTGCCGCCGTCGTGTGTGTTGATGTTGTTGGCGAATGAGTAGACGTTCTCGGCGTAGCCGTCGTTCCACTGGAGGGCGATCTCGGCCTGGACCCCCTCGCGGGAGCCTTCGATGAAGATCGGCTTGGGGTGGAGCGTCTCCTTGTTGCGGTTCAAGTGCTCCACGAACGACGCAATGCCCCCCTCGTACTGGAAGCGATGCTTCTTTCCGTCGCGCTCGTCCTCCAGGGTGATGAGGATGCCGCGGTTGAGGAAGGACAGCTCCCGGAGGCGCTGCGAAAGGGTGTCGAAACTGAAGGTGGTCGTCTCGAAGATCGAGCCATCAGGCTTGAAGGTGACCTTCGTTCCCCGCCGGTCGGTGACGCCGGTGTTTTCGAGTGGCCCCTGGGGGACCCCTTTCTTGTACGACTGGCGGTACACCTTCTTGTCGCGCCAGATCTCGACCTCGAGGGCGTCGGAGAGCGCGTTCACCACCGAGATGCCCACACCGTGGAGGCCGCCCGACACCTTGTACGACTTCTTGTCGAACTTCCCCCCGGCATGGAGCTTCGTCAGTACCACCTCGGCCGAGGAGGGGCCGGAAGGATGGGGCTCCACCGGTATGCCGCGGCCGTTGTCGATCACGGTCACGGAGTTGTCAATGTGGATCGTGACGCCTATCTCGGAACAGTAGCCGGCAAGCGCCTCGTCCACGGAGTTGTCGACGACCTCGTAAACGAGGTGATGAAGCCCCGTCTCACCGGTCGACCCGATGTACATCGCGGGGCGGACCCTTACGGCCTCGAGGCCTTCGAGGACGCGGATGGCGTCAGCCCCGTACGAGGACGAGCCGTCTTCTTCGTCAGTCATTCTTTTCCTGGAGGTTCATTTCAGGCCTCGGCAAAGCGGCCGTCGGCCACATGGAAGGTTCGGGCTCCGGCGGCGACGCGCTCGGCCCAGCCACTGTGGGCTGTGGTGACAAGCGCCTGACCCCGGCCTGCGATCGCGCGACAGAGAGCCCCGGCGCGCTCGTCGTCGAGTTCCGAGTCGAGATCGTCGAGGAGGGCGACGGGCGGGCGCCCTCGTTCCGCGCGGTAGACTTCGAGGCTCGCCAAGGTCAAGGCCAGCAGAAGGCTCCGCGCCTGTCCCGCTGAGGCCCAGGCGGAGGCGTCAGTGCCGTCGATGGTGAAGGCGATCGTGTCCCGGTGGGGACCCACGAGACTGCGGCGCGCTCGCCGCTCGTCGCGCCGACGGGCCTCGATCTGCCGACGTAGCTCGCTCGTGGCCTCTCCCGCGCACGGGGGCGTCTCGGGAAGGACGGTCACGCCGTAGGCTTCTCCGGCCGCTCGAAAGCCCCTGGCCAGCGCCTCGCCCAGCCGGGTCGCATAGTCGGCGCGGCGAAGGCGGAGGCGACCACCGACGGTCGCCAGAGCGTCATCCCACGCATCGAGGCCACCGGTGCCGGACTCGAGGGCCGCGTTCCTCTGACGAACCACCCGTTCGTAGTCCCGTAGGACCTGCCGATAGGCGGGCCAGAGAGCCCCGGCCGCTCTGTCGAGAAACTGACGGCGCTCCCTCATCGGCCCATGGACGATACGCAGTCGCTCGGTGGCATACACCACGACATCGAGACGACCCTGGTACGCTCGCGGCGCAACTTCTCGACCATCGACGAACAGGCGGCGGGCGTCCGCCGCCACCTCGACCTCCAGGGCCGCGGTATCCGTGTCGGCGCACGCAGCGGCGCGGACTCGCAGGCTCAAGGCCCCGTGCCTGATGAGTCCCCGGGTTTCCTCTGTCCGAAAGGATCGGCCGCGGGCGAGGAGCCCTACGGCCTCGAGAAGGGACGTCTTTCCCTGGGCGTTCTGTCCGACGAAGATGTTCAGTCCCGGCGACAAGTCCAGCTCTGCCTCCCGGATGTTCCTGAAATCACGCAGCTCCAACTGCCCCACGCGCACCGCCTGGGCTCAGGCCTAGAGACGCATCGGCATGACCACGTAGCGGTACTCGACCGCATCCGCGTCCGGGCCTGCGGCGGGCTTGAAAACACCTTGGCTTTCCTGATCCTTGAGCTCGACGAGGACGTCATCGGTACCGGCCGCCCCAAGGAAATCGAGAAGATATTGGGCGTTGAACCCGATCTCTACGCCTCCTCCCGCGTACTCGATCGGAAGAGCCTCTCGGGCCTCGCCAAGATCGGGTGAGGACGCCGTCAGGTTGACGTGGCCCTTTTCTAGGGTGAGCCGAACGGCGCGGCTCCTGTCGGACGAGAGAAGGCTGACTCTGCGGATGGCCGTTGCAAACGTCTCTCGCCCCAGGCGGAAGCTCTTGTCGCCGGTGATGGCAATGACCTTCTCGAAGGCAGGAAATTGCCCCTCGATGCTCTTTGAAGCCAGGGTGCGGCTCCCCACGGAAAAGACCAGATGGTTCTCGACTTGCTGGAACGTTGCGCTCTCCTCGGTCTCCAGAAGGCGTCCGAGTTCCTGGATGGCTTTGCGGGGGACGAGCACCCGCTGCGCTTCGGCCAGTTTCAGGGCGACCTTGCGCGATGCGTAGGAGAGCCGGTGGCCGTCGGTGGCCACCATGGATACGGCGTCCTTGTCCAGGATGAGAAGGGCCCCGGCCAGATAGTAGCGGGCGTCCTCTGCTGTGATGGCGAACGCCGTTCGCGCGATGAGGTCTCGAAGAACCGCCCCCGGTACCTCGATCCCCTTTCCACCATTTGCTTCGGGAAGGCTCGGGAAGTCCTCCTTGGGAAGACCGGCCATACGGAAGTGGACGCGCTCGCACTCGATGGCCGTCCAGCAGTCGCTCTGGACCTCGATTCGGACGTCGCTCTCAGGAAGAGAGCGCATGATCTCGTAGAGTTTCTTCGCACCCAGCGTGATGGCTCCGGGGCTCATGACCTGGGCGGCGCAGCCGCTGCGGAGCGAGACGTCCAGGTCTGTAGCCGCGATCCGAATCTCGCCGTCCTTCGTCTCGACGAGGACGTTGGAGAGGATCGGGATGGAGTTCTTCCTCTCAACGATCCCCTGCACGAGCTGTAGTTCTCTGAGTAGGTCGTTCTTCCGAACTACGATCTCCATGATTCCTTACCTACCTCTACTCTACAGAAGTGAGAACAGTTCAAGAGAGACTAAGAGATGCTGTGGAAAGCGCTCAAACCCGATCAAGGTCCTCTTGAGACGGGAGTTCGCTTGTGGACCAAGATGCGGACGAAAAAGCGGAAAAGGATCGGCGCCCTGTGGAGAAGCGACCGTGTGCAGGGACGTCCACAAGCCCGAGATCGACGACGGCGGCGAAAAACCCAGTAAGTTCATCGAAACGCCTGGACAAAGCTGTTGATGAGCCTGTCGAATTCGGGGTCGCGCTTTCGAAGCCCGTCGATCTTGCGCACGGAGTGGATCACCGTCGAATGATGCTTGCCCCCGAAGCCTTTGCCTATTTGCGGTAGGGAGGCGTCGGTCAAGGTCTTGGTCAGATACATGGCGATCTGACGGGGTACGGCGATGGCCTTCGCGTTGTTCTTGGCCTTAAGCTCGGTCAATTTCACGTTGTAGTGGTCGGCCACGAACTTTTGGATCATCTCGATGGTCACCGGCTTATCTTCGGCGTGGATGAGATCGCGGAGGATCTCTTGGGTCAGGGCGAGATCGATGTCGCGGCCAGTGAGGCTCGCGAAGGCCACGAGCCGGATCAGGCTCCCCTCCAACTCGCGGATGTTGGTTCGAACCTTGCTCGCGATGAAGAGGGCGACGTTTTCGGGGAGCTCGACGCGCTCCGACTCGGCCTTCTTGCGAAGGATCGCGACCTTTGTCTCGATGTCTGGTGGCTGGATGTCTGCGATGAGACCCCATTCGAAGCGGCTGTGGAGCCGTTCCTCAATGGTCGGGATCTGGCGGGGCGGACAGTCGCTGGAGATCACGATCTGCTTCTGTGTGTCGTGGAGGGCGTTGAAGATGTGGAAGAACTCCTCCTGGGTCCGGTCCTTCCCCGCGATGAACTGGATGTCGTCGACGAGAAGAACGTCTATGGCGCGGTACTTCTGTCGGAATGCCGGAAGGCGATCGAAGCGGATCGCGTTGATCATCTCGTTGATGAAACGGTCGGTGGAGATGTAGAGCAGGTTCAAGTGGCGATTCCGCGCTTGGATGTAGTGGCCGATGGCGTGCATCAAATGAGTCTTGCCGAGGCCCACGCCGCCATAGAGGAAGAGCGGGTTGTAGGACTTCGACGGGATCTCGGCCACCGCCCGCGCGGCCGCGTGGGCAAACTGATTCGAAGCTCCGACGACGAAGCTCTCGAACGTGTACTTCGGGTTGAGCGATGTCAGGCCGTCGCGTTCCCCGGGGGCGGCTGGCGGAGGGGCCACGGGCTCAGGTTCCGCCTCGAAGACGACCTGCATGTCCGGGCGTTGCAGCTCCGCCAGCGCTTCGGAGAGCACCCCGCGATAGTTCTTGGTGAGCCAGTCCTTGAACTGGGCGTTGGGGACTCGAACGACGAGGGCGCTGTCCGAGAGATCGACGAAGCTGGTGGGCCTGAACCACGTGGCGAAGCTGTGTCGATTCAGCTTCTTCTCGACCTTCTCGAGCACCTGGTCCCACAGGTTCATGGGAGGAGCCCATTGCGACCGTCCAGTCGGCCACAACCAGGGCTGCGGTCCGATGATGATCTTCGATAATTACTATAAGTCAATGGTTATAAACCACTTATTTCTAAAAAGTATCCCTACACCCAGGCAGCCCATTAGGGGAGCCCCTTTTGCACAGAGATTTCAACACTTGTGGAAAAGCGGGCCTGAAGCCTCACGAGAGCTACGTGGAAATGTCGTCGCCTTGACGTCCGTAAACTACCATACGGCTGCCCGTGGAGACAAGGCATCCGAAGGGCCTTTGGTCCGCCCGGAATTGACAGAAGGGAGCCCTTGTCCCTAGACTAAGGGCTTTGTCCTGCATAGGGAGAGCCAGCCATGAAGCGGACGTTCCAACCGAATAACCGGAAGCGACATCGTACCCACGGTTTTTTGGTCCGCATGCGGACCAAGGGGGGTCGCCTGGTGCTGAAGCGGCGGCGGCAGAAGGGCCGAAAGCGACTCGGGGCGTAAGGCCGTCTCGGTGGCCGGCGGCCCGCGATCGCACCTCCCACGAAGCGATCGACTGACATCCGCCGCGGACTTCCGGGTCGTGTTTCGCAAAGGGCTGAGGATCGACGGGCGGCTCTTCCTCATGATCGCGTACGGCAACGACCACGGCCATGATCGTCTCGGTTTGGCCGTGGGGAAGAAGGTTGGCGGCGCCGTCGTGAGGAACGCCGCCAAACGCCGCTTGCGGGAAGCCTTTCGGCGCAGGACGCCGAGTCCGGGATCGGACTATGACCTCGTCTTCGTCGCCAAGCCGGACATCGCGAGCACGACACAAGGGGAACTCGAGCATGAGTTTGGACAGCGCCTCCGACGCCTGGCCAGCCTACAAGCCTCGCGGCCTCACCCGCGCCCTGCTCCTGCTCGTTGAGGGGTATCGCGTGACTCTCTCCCCATTTCTCGGCGGCCATTGCCGCTACGTTCCGAGTTGCAGCGCCTACGCGTTGGAGGCTCTCCACCGCTACGGCGCCGTGCGCGGCGCCCGTCTGGCGGCCGGGCGCATTCTGCGCTGTCATCCGTTTCGGCCGGGCGGACTCGATCCCGTTCCTTAGGAATCTTCATGGAAGAACGCCGTCTCCTGCTTGCCGTTGCACTTTCGCTCCTCGTCCTCACGGGCTATCAGCTTCTCTTTCCGCCGAAGCGTCCGCCGCGTCCCACTCCGTCACCGACCGTCGCGCCCACGGCTGCCGCGGCTCCGGCCACGCCGGAGCCCAGGCCGTCGCCCACTCCTTCCGGGCCTGCGCCGGCCATCGCCGACGACCGGGAGCGGCGCGTCGAGGCGCAAGGCGCCGACCTGACGGTCGCCTTCACGAACCGCGGGGCCCGCCTCGTCTCGTGGCGACTCGCTCGGTTCACCGACGCCAGGGGTCGCGCCGAAGAGATGGTGGAGAGCGTCGTCGGGGGGCCACGATCGCTCGACATCGAAACAGGGGACGCGGCTGTGGACGAGAAACTCCGGGGAGCGCTATTCCGGCCCTCGACGGAAGGCCTTGTGCTGTCGGGACCCGGAGCGCAGGAGCTGCGGTTCCAGTTTTCCGGCGACGGCCTGAGCGCGAGCAAGACGGTGTTTTTTCTCCCCTCCGGCTACCTCGTCTCGATTTCGGCCTCCGTCCAAAAAGACGGGCGGCCGCTTCCCGTCAAGCTCCTGTGGGGACCGGGGGTGGGCAATCCGACGCCGGCGGAGATGGAGGTCCAGGGCTATCAGCCCCCCCACGCAGTGGCCCTCACGGCGGCGGGTGTCGAGCGCCCGGCTGTCGACAAGGTCGGCCCACTGCGGGTGCTGCCGCAGGCCCAGTGGGCAGGGATCGAAAGTCACTACTTCGCGGCCCTCTTCGTTCCGCCCCCGGGCGCCGGCACCGAGATCCGCACCCTGACCTTGCCGGGCGAGGGAGACAAACCGCGCCTGGCGCCGCAGGCCGCTGTTGTCCTTCCCGGCCCCGATGCGAAGGCCGGACTCTATGTCGGCCCGAAGGACTACCCGACCCTCGCCCGAGAGGGGCACGACTTGGCCAAGGTCGTCCCCGTCGGCGAGTGGATCGGCCCCATCGTGGTCCCGCTGATGAAGCTCCTCAACTGGGTCCACGGGCACGTCGGGAACTACGGCTGGTCCATCGTGGCTCTGACTGTTCTGATCAACGTCGCCATGTCCCCGCTGCGCCACTACAGTATCGCCAACGGCGTCAAGATGGCGAAGCTCTCTCCCGAGATGAAGGTCATCCAGGAGCGCTATCGCAAGGTGCCGGCCCTCGATCCGAAGCGCCAGGAGATGCAGAAAGAAATCGGGGCCCTCTATGAGCGTCACGGCATGAGCATGGGGACGCAGATGGCCGTGGGATGTCTTCCGCTGCTTCTCACCATGCCCTTCCTGATCGCCTTCTACAGGGTCCTGCAGGTCTCCATCGAACTCCGGGGCTCCCCCTTTCTCTGGATCCCCGACCTTTCCCAGAAGGACCCTCTCTTCGTCACACCCCTGCTGATGGGGATCTCGATGTTCGTGATGCAGCGGATGACCCCTTCGAGCATGGACCCCGCCCAGCAGCGGATGATGATGATCATGCCCGTGGTCCTCGTCGTGATGTTCTTCGCGGCCCCTTCGGGCCTGAACCTCTACTGGCTGGCCTCGAACGTCTGCTCCATCATCCAACAGGGCGTGACGCTCCGGCTCATTCGCGGGTCAGAGGGAGACCCCAGGAGCCGGGATCGGAGGAAGCGGTGAAGGACCCGGTCTATTCGGGTCGAGACGTCCCGGAGGCGGTGGGAGCGGCAGCGACCGCCCTGGGCGTTACTCCGTCGTCGCTTCGGTACGTGATCCTGGACCCAGGCCGCCCCGGAACGCTGGGGGTCGGCTCGGACCCAGCCCGGATTGCGGTTCTGCTGGATGGACTTCGAAAGGGCACGAACCCGGAGCCTCCCCCGGAAGAGGAGGCGGACGTGGACCCCGTCCTGGGCGTGAGGCGCGTGGTCCAGGCCCTGATTCGGGCGGCCGATCTGGAGATCGAGGTGCAGGTTTCGTTGGAGGATGACGCGCTCCGGGTCCGCCTCGAGGGTGCCGATCGAGCCTTCTTGCTCGACGACGACGCCGTCGTACTCGAGGCCCTCGAGCACCTTCTCAAGCGCATGTACGCCTACCTCCTGCCTTCTCGCCGGCTCCTCGTGGACTGCGACGGGCATCGGGAGACCCGGGACGAAGCGCTCCGCCAGAAGGCGCTCGGACTGGCCGCCGCGGTCCGTGCCGACGGCACGTCCAGGGTGACCGACCCCCTGAACGCCTACGAGCGGAGGATCGTTCACCTGGCGCTAGCCGAGGCGCCCGGGGTGACGACCTACAGCGTCGGTGAGGGGGCGGGTCGCCGCGTCACCATCGCATCGGAGGGCGACGAGGGGAAGTGAGGGGGGTCCACGGCCCCGCGATCTCCCGTCTCGGCCTCCCTGCCGAAGCCGCAGCGCCCCTCGAGGCCTACCTCGACCTCCTCGGCGCCTGGAACGCCCGGGTCAACCTCACGGGCGCGTCGGACCCCGAAACCCGGGTCGCGTGGCTCGTAGCGGAAGTGCTTCCGGCCCTTTCCTGGGTCCAGGAGGGCTCTCTCCTCGACATCGGCTCCGGGAACGGCTCTCCGGGGCTTGTCCTCGCGCTTCTGCGCCCCGGGGAGGCAGCGACTCTCCTGGAGCCCCGGGCCAAGCGCTGGGCCTTTCTCCGGGAGGCGACCCGCACGGCGGGCCGCCCCGAGATCGAGGTTCTCCGTCTCCGTCACGACGAGTACGCGGGACCACCCGCCCGAAACGTCACGCTTCGGGCACTGGCCCTCCCCCTGGGCTCCCTCGCCGCCGTAGCGGCCCCCCAAGCGCGGGTACTGGTGTTCGGCGGCCATCCCCGGCCCGAACCACCCTTCGCTCTCGAGACCGAGGCCCCGCTCCCCCGGTCGCGGCTCCACGTCTTTCGGAGGGATTGTTCCACGTGAAACATCGGCCGGCCCACGCGCGCCCTTCATGCTATCCTCCGCCCTTTCGAAGGAGGGTCGTGGGCCGGGTCATCGCCATCGCGAACCAGAAAGGCGGCGTCGGGAAGACCACGACCGCCATCAACCTGGCGGCCAGCCTCGCGGCGGCCGAGCGTCGGGTCTTGGCGATCGATGCCGACCCCCAGGCGAACCTGACCTCCGGCCTCGGCCGAAAGACACGCGAACCGCGACCCGGGCTCTACGAGGTTCTCATCGACCAGATCCCGATAGAGCAGATCCTGATCGCGACGGACCTGGAACACTTGACCCTGGCGCCCTCGGATCGCAATCTCACAGGGGCCGAGGTGGAGCTGGTGCCGGTCCTGGCCCGGGAGACGCGCCTCAAGGGGGCCTTGGCGTCCGTGGTCGACCGATACGACTACGTTTTCATCGACTCCCCGCCGAGCCTCGGCCTATTGACGGTCAACGCTTTGACGGCCGCCGACACCGTCCTCATCCCCCTTCAGTGCGAGTACTTTGCCCTCGAAGGAATCTCTGAGCTGATGGCCACCCTCAAGCGCATTCAGCGGGCTCTCAATCCGGGCCTGGGCGTCGAAGGCGTCCTCCTCACGATGGTCGACGAGCGCACAAATTTGACCCAGCAGGTCATGGGCGAAATCCGAGAGCACTTCAAGGAGAAGGTTTTCCAGGTGGCCATCCCCCGGAACATCAAGCTCGGCGAGGCGCCGAGCTTCGGCAAGCCGATCCTGCTGTACGACATCCGGTCACGCGGCGCCGAGGCCTATCTGGACCTGGCGAAGGAGCTGATGGCGCATGAAAAGAAAGGCGCTGGGCAAGGGGCTGTCGGCGCTTCTTCCCGACACTGAAGACGAGAACGCCCGCCGCCGAGACGGCGCGAGCCATGAGGTAGCGGTCTCGACCCTCGACCCCAATCCCTTCCAGCCCCGCACCACCATGGCTCCGGAGCGCCTGGAGGAGCTGGCGGTCTCGATCCGTGAGAGCGGTATCGTCCAGCCCATCCTCGTTCGACGGGTCGGCAGTCGCTACCAGATCATCGCCGGTGAAAGACGCTTCCGAGCAGCCCAGAGGCTCGGGCTCGCCACCGTTCCCGTCGTCGTGCGCGACGTGGCCGACGAGCATCTGCTCGAGATTGCCCTCGTCGAGAACATCCAGCGCGAGGACCTGACGGCCCTCGAGGAAGCCCAGGCGTTCCACCGCCTCCAGGAGGAGTTCCGCCTCACCCAGGAACAGGTGGCGCAAAAGGTCGGGCGCGACCGCTCCACCGTCGCCAACACGCTCCGCCTTCTCCGCCTGGCCCGAGAGGTGCGCGAGCTTCTGGCTACGGGCCGACTCGATGCGGGCCATGCCCGCGCACTCCTCGCCGTCGAACGCTCCGAGGACCAGGTGGCTCTCGGGCGCGAAGCGGCCCGCAAGGGGCTCTCGGTGCGAGAGGTGGAGCGGCGGGTCGCCGCACTCCGGTCGCCGCGGCCGCCGAAGGACAGCCGCCGGGATCCCAACACCCGGGCCGCGGAGGAGCGGCTCCGAGCGGCACTCGGGACCCGGGTCGAGATCCAGCGACGGGGCAAGGGGGGTGTCCTGAAGCTGATCTTCGCCAGCGAACCGGAGCTTCAGCGCCTCTTCGACCTGCTGGTGCGCGCTGCCAAGGGAAGAGCCTCTTGAACCGGCCCCTCGTGCTACGCTGCGGGAGAGGGTGACCATGATCAAGATTAAAGGGCTCGTCTCCGAGGACCTGAATGGGTTCATGGACGAAGGAACCGAGCTCCACGGCGAGCTTCGGTTCAAGGACACCTTCCGGGTCGACGGACGCGTGAAGGGGAAGATCGTCTCGGAGAACACGCTCGTCGTCGGCGAGACCGCCAAGATCGAGGCCGACATCGACTGCGGAGTGGTCTCGATCAAGGGGACGGTCACGGGGCGGGTCCAGGGGCGGCAGCGGATCGAGCTGCTTGCGGGTGCCAGGGTCCAGGGAAGTTTGGTGTCGCCGCGCCTGGTCATCGAGGAAGGGGCCTTCTTCCAGGGAGACTGCGACATGTCGGCGGCCAAGGCACCCGTCCTCTCTCTGCAACAGGCCCGCTCCGCGTCGGGGAGCGATCGAGCCTGAGACGCGCGGTGCTGGAATACTATTTTATATACCGGCGCGTTCCCGGGCGCCGGCGGCGGTGACCGACGAGCGCCAGAGGATCCGGAGGCTCACCGAACGAGTCTCCTGCGCCGGTTGAGCGTCCAAGCTCGGCCCCGCCGAGCTCGCTCAGGTTCTGAGCGGCCTGACGCCCAGCAGCGACCCCCGCGTCCTCGTGGATCACCGTACGGGAGACGACGCCGGGGTCTTCCGTCTCGAC
This sequence comes from Vicinamibacteria bacterium, assembly GCA_041493035.1. Classification (GTDB taxonomy): domain Bacteria; phylum Acidobacteriota; class Vicinamibacteria; order Fen-336; family Fen-336; genus JBGPYB01. The sequence continues at coordinate 42,361 of JBGPYB010000007.1, forward strand.
GACGGGACGGCCCTCGTGCAGACCGTGGACTTCTTCACGCCGGTCGTCGACGACCCCGAAGCCTTCGGCGCCATCGCCGCCGCCAACGCTCTGTCGGACGTTTACGCCATGGGGGGACGGCCCCTCACCGCTCTGTCCATCGCGGCCTTCCCCGAAACCGACTTCCCTCTGGAATGGGGCGCCGCCATTTTCCGCGGGGGGCTCGCCAAGCTCGAAGAAGCCGGATGCGTGCTCCTCGGCGGGCATACCGTTCGGGACCCGGAGATCAAGTTCGGTTACGCCATCACGGGCCTCGTGGATCCGGCGCGCGTGCTCACCAACACCCAGGCGCGCCCCGGGGATGTCCTGGTTCTCACCAAGCCCCTGGGGACGGGTGTCGTGGCCACTGCGCTCAAGGCCGGACACGCGCCCGCGGAAGCGGTCGAAGCCGCGACGCGCTCCATGTCGACACTCAACCGGATTCCTGCCGCTGTGGCCCTTCGCCACGGCGTCCGAGCGGCCACAGACGTGACCGGGTTCGGGCTGGCCGGACATGCGACCGCCGTGGCCCGCGAGAGTGGCGTCACCCTGGAGATTCGCGCTGCCGACCTCCCCGTGCTGCCGGGGGCTCTCGACCTGGCTCTTCGTTTTCAGCCGGGAGGCCTCAAGGCGAACCGCCTTCAGTTCGGGCCCCAGATCGACGATCGATCGCCAGTGGGTGATGATCGTCGGGCGCTCCTGTTCGACCCCCAGACCTCCGGCGGCCTGCTCCTCTTCGTGCCGGCCGAGACCGTCGGCGCGTTGCTCGCGGACCTTCCCCTGGCTCGCGCCATCGGCACCGTGAGCCCGCGCACCTCCGTGCTCCTTGCATTCGTCTGACGGCGTCGCGGCGGCTCTTTGACTGGCTCTCCGGGGCCGTGCTACGCTGCCGCGCCGTCCGCGGCCCCGCGCGCTCGCAGGGGTCGTCAGGCGCTCTGGAGAATCGCCAAAGCCGATGAACACAGTGTCTCTTGGGATCGCGCGGCACTACGCCCGAGCCCTTCTCGACGTGGCCCTTCAAGAGGGGAACGCAGAGAGGCTTCGGGGAGAGCTGCGTGATGCCGTGGGTCTTCTGAAAGAGCAGAAGGACCTGGCGGAGGTTCTGGGCAACCCGGCGATCCCCCCCGAGCGCAAGAAAGGGATCGTGATGGCCGTGTGGGTCGAAGGGCACGCCTCCGCTCTTTTTCGGCGGCTGCTGAGCCTGCTCGTCGAGAACCGGCGGATCGGAGCGCTCGGGGCCATCGAGACGTCGTTCGCGTCTCTCTGGAACGCCCACAGACACGTCGCTTCGGCCGAGGTGGTGTCCGCCGTCCCCCTGGAGGGGGAGCAGGAAGAAGCCCTGTCGGCCGCCCTCGGCAAGGCGACGGGGATGGGCGTCGAGATCCACACCCGCACCGACCCGGCCGTTCTCGGAGGTGTTCTCGTTCGCATCGGCGGCAAGAGCTACGACGGTACGGTTCGGGCGCGTCTCCGCGCCTTGAAGGAACGCCTCGCTTCGGGGGCGTGAGACCGCGCGAGAGGAGCGAGGGATGGAGATTCGCGCCGCAGAGATCACCAAGATCATTCGGGAGCAGCTCGGAGGCTTTTCCGCCGGCGTGGACGTTGCCGAGGTCGGTACCGTCCTGTCGGTGGGAGACGGCATCGCGCGTATCCACGGCCTCGACAAAGTCATGGCCGGCGAGCTTCTTGAGTTCCCCCATGGCGTCATGGGCCTCGCCCTGAACCTCGAAGAGGACTCGGTGGGGGCTGTCCTCATGGGCGAATCAGCCCTGATCCGCGAGGGCGATCAGGTCAAGCGGACCAAGCGCATCATGTCGGTCCCCGTGGGCGAAGCCATGATCGGGCGTGTCGTCAACGCCCTTGGCCAGCCCATCGACGGCAAGGGCCCTATCGTCACCAAGGCCTTCGGCGCCATCGAGGTGATCGCCCCGGGCGTCGTCGATCGGCAGCCCGTGCGGGAGCCGCTGGAGACAGGCCTGAAACCCATCGACTGCATGGTCCCCATCGGCCGCGGCCAGCGCGAGCTGATCATCGGGGACCGACAGACGGGCAAGACCGCCGTGGCCCTCGACACGATCATCAATCAGAAGGGGAAGGGCGTCATCTGCATCTACGTGGCCATCGGCCAGAAGCAGTCGACGGTCGCCCAGGTCGTCCGGACCCTCGAAGAATTCGGCGCGATGGCCCACACCGTCGTCGTCTCCGCCAGCGCCGACGATGCCGCGCCTTTTCTTTACATCGCCCCGTATTCGGGGACGGCCATCGGCGAGTACTTCCGCGACAAGGGGCAGCACGCCCTCTGCGTCTACGACGATCTCTCCAAGCACGCCGCCGCGTACCGCGAGATTTCGCTCCTGCTACGCCGTCCTCCGGGACGGGAGGCGTACCCCGGCGACGTCTTCTATCTTCACAGCCGTCTTCTGGAGCGAGCCTCGAAGCTCTCCGAGAAGAAGGGGGGCGGGAGTCTTACAGCGCTGCCCATCATCGAGACACAGGCTGGAGACATCTCCGCCTACATCCCCACGAACGTCATCTCCATCACCGACGGCCAGATCTTCTTGGAGAGCGACCTCTTCAACTCGGGGATCCGCCCGGCCATCAACGTCGGCAACTCGGTCTCCCGCGTCGGCGGCTCTGCCCAGACGAAGGCCATGAAGGCCGTCGCCGGTCGCCTGCGCCTCGACCTCGCCCAGTACCGGGAGCTCGCGGCCTTCGCGCAGTTCGGATCGGACCTCGACAAGTCGACGCAGGCGACCCTCGCGCGGGGCGAGCGAATGACCGAGGTTCTCAAACAGGACCAGTACAAGCCGCTCTCGATGGAGAGCCAGGTGATCCTGGTTTTCGCCGCCACCAACGGATACCTGGACGCCTACGCGGTCAGCGATCTGCGTCGCTACGAGCAGGAGCTCTACTCCTTCCTCGCGACGCGTTATGGCGCGCTCGTGAAGCAGATTGCCGATAAGAAGGACATCAAGGGGGAGCCGACCGAAGTCCTGAAAGCCGCCCTCGTCGAGTTCGGCAGGCTCTTTCAGCCCTCTGCCAAGGCCTGAAGACCAGGGAGCGAGGACGCCTCTAACCCATGCCTGCTCTGATCGACATCCGCCGGCGGATCCGCAGCGTGAAGAACACGCAGCAGATCACCAAGGCGATGAAAATGGTCTCCGCCTCGAAGCTCCGTCGAGCGCAGGAAGCCATGTTCGCCGCGCGTCCCTACGCACGGAAGATGGTCGAGGTCCTTGGAAGCATGGCCGCGCGGGCGAGCGGCGAGCTTCACCCGCTGCTGGAACAGAGGGCCGCCGGGAAGATCGCCCTCGTGGTCATCACGGCCGACAAGGGGCTCTGCGGCGGCTTCAACGCCAACATCATCCGCGCGGCGACACAATTCCTCCGCGAACGCGACGGGGAGGACGTGGAGCTTGCGCTCCTCGGGCGCAAGGGGCGCGACTATTTCAAACGGCGGGAATACCGGGTGCGCAGTGAGGCGGTCGGGCTCCAGCCTCTCCGGTACGGGAGCGCCCAGAAGATCGCGAGGGACGTGATGACGGCATTCACCGCTCGCGACGTGGACCAGGTCTACCTGGTCTACAACGAGTTCAAGAGCGTCATCCAGCAGCGCATCGTCGTGGAGCAGCTTCTTCCCCTGAAGCCGAACCTCATCGACCCGAAGGAGCCACCCCAGGACTACATCTACGAGCCCGGCCCGATGGCGATTCTTTCCGGCGTCCTTCCGAAGTACGTGGAAGTCCGGGTGTGGCAGGCGCTTCTCGAATTCGTGGCCGCGGAACACGGCGCCCGGATGGCCGCCATGGACGCTGCCACCAAGAACGCGAGCGAAGCGATCGACCGCTTGACCCTCTACATGAACAAAGTGCGTCAAGCGGCCATCACCAAGGAGATCATCGAGGTCGTGTCGGGAGCCGGGTCCACGGCCTAGAGGCTAATCATGGCAACAGAGAACGTCGGTCGCGTCGTCCAGATCATCGGCCCGGTCCTCGACATCGAGTTCGAGAAGGGCGTGCCGGCCATCTACAACGCCGTCCGCATCCAGGACGACGGGGCCGGCGGCGGCGTGCCCATCGACGTCATCGCGGAGATCGAGCAACACCTCGGCGAGAACAGGGCGCGCTGCGTCGCGATGCTCCCCACGGAGGGGATGGTTCGCGGGATGAAGGCGGTCGACACCGGCGGACCCATCTCGGTCCCCGTGGGGCCCGGGACCCTGGGCCGCGTCATGAACGTCATCGGCGCCCCCATCGACGAGCTGGGGCCCATCAAGTTCGAAAAGAAGTACCCGATCCACCGCCCCGCGCCCGCTTTCACGGAGCAGTCCACGAAGCTCGAGATGTTCGAGACCGGCATCAAGGTCATCGACCTCATCGAGCCGTACCTTCGCGGCGGGAAGATAGGCCTCTTCGGCGGCGCCGGCGTCGGCAAGACGGTCATCATCCAGGAGCTCATCTACAACCTGGCGAAGCAGCACGGCGGCGTATCGGTCTTCGCGGGCGTCGGCGAGCGGACCCGCGAGGGGAACGATCTCTGGCTTGAGTTCCAGGAGTCGGGCGTCATCGACTTGAAGAGCCCCGAGAAGAGCAAGGCGGCTCTCATCTACGGGCAGATGACCGAGCCCCCCGGTGCCCGCCTCCGCGTCGCCCTCACGGGCCTGACGGCGGCCGAGTACTTCCGCGACGAAGAGGGGAAGGACGTCCTCCTCTTCATCGACAACATCTTCCGCTTCACCCAGGCGGGGTCCGAAGTGTCGGCGCTGCTGGGGCGCATGCCTTCGGCCGTCGGCTATCAACCCACACTCCAGACCGAGATGGGGGAGCTGCAGGAGCGGATCACGTCGACGAAGAACGGCTCGGTAACGTCGATCCAGGCGATCTACGTCCCGGCCGACGACTACACGGACCCCGCCCCGGCCACCACCTTCGCCCACTTAGACGCGACCACCAACCTTTCGCGCCAGATCGCCCAGCTGGGGATCTATCCCTCGGTGGATCCCCTCGCCAGCAGCTCCCGCATCCTGGACGCGCGGATCATCGGTCAGGAGCACTACGACACCGCCCGCGCGGTCAAGCTGATCCTTCAGCGATACAAGGATCTCCAGGACATCATCGCAATCCTCGGGATCGACGAGCTGTCGGAGGACGACAAGGTCGTCGTGGCTCGGGCGCGCAAGATCCAGAAGTTCCTCTCGCAGCCCTTCCACGTGGCCGAGCAGTTCACGGGGATCCCCGGAAAGTACGTCTCGCTGAAGGACAACATCCGCAGCTTCAAGATGATCGTGAACGGCGAGCTGGACCACCTTCCCGAGCAGGCCTTCTTCATGGTGGGCACCATCGAGGAGGCCATCGAGCAGGCGAAGGGCCTGCAGCAGTAGGAGCCGATGGCCGACAACGGTCTTCCGACGAAGGTCACCCTCGAGATCGTGACCCCCGAAGGGCTCCTCCTCCGCGAGGAGGTCGACGAGGTGATCGCCCCGGGAGAGGACGGGTATTTCGGTGTCCTTCCGGGTCACACGCCCTTTCTGTCGACTCTCGGCATCGGAGAGATCGCTGTCTTCGCCGGTGCCTCGAAGTACTACCTCACCTGCTTCTGGGGTTTCTGCGAGGTCCTTCCGGACCGCGTGAACATCCTGGCCGAGTTGGGCGAGCGGGCCGAGGCGATAGACCTTGCCCGCGCCGAGAAGGCCAAGGAGCGTGCGGAAGCCGGCCTGAAAGCCATCCGCGACGAGGCCGGCTACGAGGAGGCCCGCGTCGCCTACGTCAAAGCCGTGACGCGTCTCGCCGTCGCCAAGAAGCGCGGCGCCTGAGCGATTCACCACCGGGACCCCTTTGTGGCGACAATGTCCCGCTGATGCTTTCGCAGGTCCGGAACCTCTTCCGCTACCGCCTACTGATCCAGAGCCTCGTTTCCCGCGACCTGAAGGCGCGATACCGTGGAAGTGTCCTGGGCTTCCTTTGGAGCTTCATCAATCCACTCCTCCTCCTCCTCACGTACGGCCTCGTCTTTACGAAGATGCTTCCGGTCGCGCGCTCGGCGGAGATGGAGCCGTACTTTCTCTTTCTCTTTTGCGGCATCCTTCCCTGGACCTGGTTTCAAGCCTCGATCGCCGAGTCCTCGGGCGTCCTCATCGCGGGTGGCAACCTGATCAAGAAGGTCCTCTTCCCGGCAGAAGTCCTCACGACGGTCACGGTCCTCTCGAACCTCGTGCATTTCGCTCTGGGACTTCCCATCCTTTTCGTCTTTCTGGCCGCCGAGGGGAAGCTGGGACCAAGCGCCCTTCTGCTGCCGCTTCCGATCCTGGTGCAGTTCGTCTTCACCCTGGGGCTGGCTTTTTTCGTGTCGGCCCTGACGGTGCATTTCCGTGACATCCAGAACATCCTTTCCCACGTTCTGCAGCTCTGGTTCTTCGCGACCCCGGTGCTGTACTTCTACGGCGGAATCCACGGAGGCTTCCGCACGGTCCTCCGTTTGAACCCCCTGGCCCACGTCATGGTTTCGTATCAGCAGATGCTCTTCCACGGGGGGTTCGATCACTTCGAGGGTCTTGGTGCCGCCGCCGTCGCCGCCGTCGCCACGTATGCGATCGGGGCGTTCCTCTTCGACCGGCTCCGCGACACCCTGGCCGAGGGCGTATGAGCGCGGCGGCCGTCGTCGCGCGGGACCTCTCCAAGGCCTACCGGCGCTTCCTTCACAAGAATCAGTTCCGGACCTTGAAGAGCGCCCTGCTCACGGGCAGCCTTCTTTCGGACCTCGCTCCGTCCGAGACGTTCACGGCCCTTCATGACGTGACCTTCGAGGTCCCCAAGGGAACGACCTTCGGTGTGATCGGCGAGAACGGCTCGGGGAAATCGACCTTGCTGAAGCTCCTCGCTGGGATCACCAAGCCCACGCGCGGAAACCTCACCGTGGAGGGACGAATTTCGGCCCTCATCGAGCTGGGAGCCGGCTTCCACCCCGAGATCAGCGGCCGCGAGAACGTGGCCATCAACGGCATCATGCTCGGCCTCTCCCGCAAGGAGATCGACGAGCGGTTCGACGACATCGTCGCCTTCGCCGAGTTGGAGCGCTTCATCGACGCTCCCGTCAAGACCTACTCCTCGGGGATGTACGCGCGCCTCGGCTTCGCCGTGGCGATCCACGTCGACCCCGAGGTTCTCCTCATCGACGAGGTTCTTGCGGTGGGAGACGAGGCCTTCACGCGCAAGTGCCTCGACAAGATCGGGGAGTTCCGGCGCCGCGGGAAGACGATCCTTATCGTGACCCATAGCCTCGGCCTCGTGGAGAAGATGTGCGACGACGTCCTCTGGCTGCGCGGCGGCACCGTCGCCGCCCAGGGGGATCCCAAACGGGTCGTCGACGCCTACCTGACATACGTGGCCGGCGGCGAAGAAGCCCTCATGGCGAGCGAACACCCCGCCGAGGTTGGGGCGGCGCCCCCCGACGCCCCGCCTGGAGACGCCACGTCACGCCACGGCTACCACGAGGGACGCTGGGGCGCACGCGAGGTCGAGATCACGAGCGTGCGGCTTCTCGACGACCGCGGGAAGGAGCGTCACGTCTACGTTCCCGGAGAGGCGTTGACACTGGCTTTGGGCTTCCGCGCCGAGACGCCCATCGACGATTTCGTCTTCGGTGTGGGAATCTTCACGGCCGACGGCGTCAACGTCTACGGAACGAACACCCACATCGAGGCCTACGAGCCCAGGAGGATTCAGGGGAGCGGCGAGGTCTGCTTGGTCCTTACGGATCTCCGCCTCGTCGAGGGGACCTACCTACTCGACGTGGCGGTCCACAAGCGGGACTCCACGCCGTATGACTACCACCGGGGCCTGTCGTCCTTCCGTGTGAAGAGTCGAATCAAGGACGTGGGCATCTATCGGCCGGAACACCGCTGGACCTTCGCTGGAGGCATCGAAATGGCGCCGCCCGCGCCGCGTCTCGAGCTGGATCTGCGAACAGATGACGAGACCCCTTGAGCCACTCGCTCGCCGAGGTCGTGGAAGAACGTCGCGCGTGGAAGGCGGGCGGTCGGTGCGTCGTCCTGACCAACGGCTGCTTCGATCTCCTCCATCCGGGGCACGTCGCTCTTCTCGAGTCGGCGCGGGCGGAAGGAGACATCCTGGTCGTGGCGATCAACTCCGACCGCTCCGTCCAGGTGATCAAGGGCCCAGGCCGCCCGGTGATTCCCGAGCATGAGCGCGCTGAAATGCTCCTGGCTCTCGAACCCGTGGATCGTGTCGTCATCTACGACGAGCCGACGCCCCAGAGCGCCATCGCGGCTCTCGTTCCCGACGTCCTGGTGAAGGGCGCCGACTGGGCGCCAGATGCCATCGTCGGCCGGGACGTCGTCGAAGCGGCTGGTGGTCGAGTCGTGCGGGTCGAGATCGTGCCGGGGCGATCGACGACGACGATCCTCGATCGCATCCGGCGGCCGTGATCGCGGACTGGCTCGCGCCCCTGGCCGGCGAGGGCTTCCTTGCCGAAGCCCGAGAGCGTCTGGGGCGTGAGGGGCGCTTGGATCTCTCCGGGCTTTCGGGCCCGGCCCGCCTTCTTCTTCCGCCGCTCCTCTCGGGCGACCCACTCCTGGTGGTCCTCCCCCACGAGCGGGATGTCGACGAGATGACGGAGGATCTTCGCACCCTCGCCCGAGAGCTCGGCGCCACCGGAGAGGTCCTTCCCTTCCCCGCCCCAGGGCCGCCACCCTTTCGCGGCCTGCCCCGCCACCCCGAGGCTTCGCTCCGCCGTGCGGCCGCCCTCCTCGCGGCCGGTCGTGGCCGAGTCCGTGCTCTCGTAGCGTCCCCTTCGGGTCTCCTGCGACCCTCACTGGCCAAGGGTCTTCTCGAAACCCGCGTCGTCTCAGTGCGCCAGGGCGACGAGATGACGCCCGACATTCTCCTGGAAGCTCTCGACGAGGGAGGATATCGCCGCGAGGATCCCGTCACGGGACCGGGGCAGATCGCCCTCCGCGGCGGCATCCTCGACATCTTCCCCCCGGATGTCGAAGCGCCCGTCCGGATCGAGTTTCTTGGGGATACGGTCGAAAGCCTACGCCGTTTCGATCCCGCCACCCAGCGCAGCGATGCTTTTCTCGAGCACCTCGAAATCCTGCCGCTCTCGGATCTCTTCGCGACGCGGTCCGTTCTGCGTACGCTGCGCGACCGGCTCCCCGAACGCTTCGGCGCAACGCGGGCGGTAACGACCTTTCTCGAGAAGCTCGACCGCGGGCTCGTTCCCGACGAGCTTCCCGAGCTTCTTCCTCTCGTCCAGGGCGCCACGGTTCCTGCCTGGACACACCTGGGTCCCGCCGCCGTCGTGGCGCTCGACCCCGAAACGGTTCTCGCTCAAGCGCTCGACCTCCACGAGCGGGCCCGGGCCGAGCGCGATCGACGGGATGATCCCCTGGCCCTGGATGCGGCAGAGGCGCTCGTGTCGGTCGAAGCCTTTGCGGAGCGCCTTGAAACGCGGCCCGTGCTCCACCTTCGTGAGGTCGATGGAGACAGCCGCGGGATCCACGTCGCGAGCCGTCCCGTCCGTCGCTACGCGGGGGATCTCCGGAGCCTCGCGAATGACCTCCGCAAATCCGAGGGCTGGTCGGTCATCTTCCTGGGCAACGCCGGCCGCGCCGACCGCCTCAAGGACCTGCTGCGCGAGGACGGTCTTGCGATCGGGGAGGGAACCCGGGTGGAGGTCAGGGTGGGCGCCCTCTCCCGGGGTTTCGAACTCCCTTCGAGCGGCCTCGTGGTCCTAGCAGACGGCGACGTCTTCCCCGAAGAGGTCCACGTCCATCCCCGCGGGCGCGGTCGGGGCGTCCGCAGCTTCCTCTCGGATTTCCGCGACCTGCGCATCGGCGACCTGGTCGTCCACCAGGACCATGGCGTCGGCCGCTTCGAAGGCCTCGAGACCCTCGACGTGGCCGGGATCCGCCGCGAGTTCATGGTCCTCTCCTACCAGGGCGGGGACAAGCTCAAGGTCCCCATCGACGCCTTCGACCGGGTGCAGAAGTACGCGAGTGCTGAAGGCGCCCGCCCGGTGGTCGACAAGCTCGGGAGCGGGAGCTGGGAGAAGGTCAAGAGGCGCGTCAAGAAGGCGATGCGCGACATGGCTGCGGAACTGCTCCGGCTCTACGCCGAGCGCAAGGCCCGCCCTGGCCACGCCTTCACCGCGGAAAGCCCCTGGCAACGGGAGTTCGAGGAGGCGTTCGAGTACGAGGAGACCCCGGACCAGGCTGCGGCCATCGTCGACGTGGCCGCCGACATGGCCGCAGAGTCCCCGATGGACCGTCTCGTCTGCGGCGACGTGGGCTACGGCAAGACCGAAGTGGCCATGCGCGCGATCATGCGTGCCGCCCTGGACGGGAAGCAGGTGGCCGTCCTCTCGCCCACGACCGTACTGGCGTTTCAGCACTGGAAGACCTTCCGCAAGCGCTTCGCTCCGTTTCCAGTGAAGGTCGAGATGATCTCGCGGTTCCGGACCCCCAAGGAAATCAAGGCCGTCCTTGCGGCATTGGCCGCGGGTCAGGTCGACGTTCTCATCGGCACCCACCGGCTTCTCTCGAAGGACGTCGTCTTCAAGGACCTCGGACTGCTCATCATCGACGAAGAACAGCGATTTGGTGTCGCGGCGAAGGAGCGCTTGAAGCATCTCCGCAAGACCGTCGATTGCCTTACCCTCTCGGCCACCCCCATTCCCCGAACGCTCCAGATGGGCCTCGCGGGAATCAGGGACATGTCGGTCATCGAGACTCCGCCGAAGGACCGCCTGGCCATCCAGACGTCGATCGTGAAGTTCCAGACCGAAGTCATCGCCGCGGCGATCCGCCAGGAGCTCCTCCGCGAGGGGCAGGTCTACTTCGTTCACAACCGCGTCGAGTCCATCCACGCTCTGGCCCACATGGTCCAGCGCCTCGTCCCCGAGGCCCGCGTGGTCGTGGGTCACGGCCAGATGCCCGAGACGGAGCTCGAGAAAGCCATGTTGGCCTTCGTCGAGGGTCGAGCCGACGTCCTGGTGGCCACGACGATCATCGAGAACGGCCTCGATATTCCGAGGGCCAATACCCTCATCGTGAACCGCGCCGACCGCTACGGTCTAGCGCAGCTCTATCAGCTCCGGGGGCGTGTCGGCCGCTCCGATCGTCGCGCGTACGCCTACCTCCTGGTGCCGCCCGCCACCGTTCTCTCGGAAATCGCGCGGAAGCGCTTGGCGGCCATCCAGGAGTTCTCGGATCTGGGCGCCGGCTTTCGAATCGCCGCCCTCGACCTCGAGCTTCGCGGCGCGGGGAATCTGCTGGGCGGCGAACAGAGCGGTCACATCCAGGCCGTCGGTCTCGATCTCTACGTCAAGCTCCTGGAGCAGTCGATTCTCGAGCTCAAGGGTGAGGCGCCGCGTGATACGCCGCGCGCCGTCCTCAACCTGAAACTCGACCTGCGCCTGCCCACCGAATACGTCCCAGAGGTTCACCAGCGCCTCTCCCTCTACAAGCGCGTCAGTCAGGCGCGGGACGTGGACGAGATCGACCGGCTCCGGTCCGAGATCCGGGATCGCTACGGCCCCCTCCCACCTTCGGTGGAAGAGCTTCTCAAGTACGCTCTTCTTCGTCTCCGCGCGGAAGCCCTTGGGGTCCTCCAGGTCGACCGGGCGGGGCCGGCCCTGCACGTCCGGCTCTCAGGGGAGGGCTTGCTCGGCCCGGACCGCCTCGTGGGCCTCGTGCGAAGGCTTCCTGGCGCCGCTCTCAGCCCCCAGGGCATTCTCCGAGCTCCGCTTCCTGACGTCGACGATTCGCTGACCGGCCTCGAGGCCCTCCTCGCGAGCATGGACGCCAGCGTTCCACCAACGGGCCTATAATTAGACTTTGGCATTCTGTTGATCACGCGCCACCTCTCGCCGGCAGTCCTCTTGTTGGCGGCTATCTCCTGTCGAGACTCGCGCCCGGCGGACCCCGTCATCCTGGTCCTGGGCGACGAGAGTGTTCGCCGGAGCGAGTTCGAACAGCATGTCAAGGGCCTGGAGGCTCGCGGCATGGGCTCGGTCGACCTGGGCGTGCGCGCCGCGCTCCTCGAACCGTTCCTCGAGGAGCGGGTCCTCATTCTTGAGGCGCGCGCGCGGGGCCTCTTGAAGCCCGGTGCGTCGGCCGAGGACGAAGAGGTGGCGGCCCAGAAGCTGCTGGCCGACGAGGTCCTCTCGGGGATCGCCGTCACCGAGGGAGAGATCGCAGCCTTCTATCGTGACCACGCCCAGGAGTTTCGGGCTCCCGAGACGATCACCCTCCGCCAGATCCTCCTGACCTCGGCCAACGAGGCTCGCGACGTCCGTCGCCGATTGGCCAAGGACCCGAAGAGCTTCGACCCCCTGGCGCAATCCCGCTCCCGCTCTCCTGAGGCGAGCAAAGGCGGGCTCATGGGCACGTTCAGGCGGGGGGACCTTCCCTCCGAGCTCGAGACCGCGGCGTTCGCGCTACCGGTCTCGGGCGTGAGCGACGTCGTCCCTTCCCCCCTCGGCTTCCATGTTCTCCGGGTGGACGCACGCCAAAGCGCGCGCGACCGGACGGTGGAAGAGTGCCATGATGAGATCCGCGCGCTCCTCACACGGCAGAAATCCGACCAAGCCACGCGCCAGTTCGTCCGGGGTCTTCTCGCCCGGGCCAAGGTGAATCATGAAGCGGCTCAGCTTTCTCTTCCTTCTTAGCTCCCTCGGCTTCCAATCCTCCGCCCGGGCGGAGATCGTCGAGCGTGTCGTCGCCAAGGTGAACGGGGACATCGTGACCCTCTCGGATTTCGAGGCTCGCCAGATCGCGGCCGTCCAGGCGGCCAAGGTTGGCCCAGACAAGATCGAGGTTTTCCTGAGGGACAACAACGCCAGGATCCTCCAAGAAGCGGTCGACGATCTACTGATCATTCAGCGAGCCGACGACCTCGGCTTCAAGGATCCCGGTCCCTACGTCAAGGACGCGATCGATCAGATCAAGAAGGAGAACAACCTTCCGACCGACGAAGCGCTTCGTGAGCAGCTCCGGCGTGAAGGGATGACCCTCGACGACCTCAAGCGCAGCGTGGCGCGGTCCATGTTGAAGAGGCAGGTCCTCCACAAGGAGCTGGAGCCCAAGGTCACGATCGCCGACGCCGACGTCAAGGCCGAATACGACGCGCACAAGGACGAGTACACGCGCCCGGCGACCGTCCACCTCCAGGAGATTCTCCTCGCGGGCGACGAGGCGCGGGCCAAGGCGATTGATGTCGTCACCCGGGCACGGGGAGGGGAGGACTTTGCCCAGATGGCCCGTACCCTGTCCGCTTCTCCTACCCGATCCACAGGAGGGGATCTTGGCAGCGCCAACCTGACGGAGCTGTCACCGACCATCCAGAAGGCGGCGGCGCCGCTCCAGCCCGGTGAGATCTCCGATCCCGTGGCGGGAACCGACGGGTTTCGAGTCCTGAGGCTGGTGACCCGGACCGAGGCCGGGCTCATTCCCCTTGACGACGTCAAGGCGCAGATTCGCCAACGCCTCATGGAGAAGCGCGGTAACAAGGCGTACGACGACTACGTTGAAGGGCTGCGGAAGAGCGCCATCGTCGAGGTCCGCGTCAAGGAGGTTCCCCTTCAGGTGAGCCGTCCCATAACGCCCTCGACCCTCCTGGAGCCGCCTCTCCCTGATGTCGCCACCGACACGCCGCGTCCCACGGCGCCGGCACCCGTGGGCCCTCCGGCCCCCATCCCGGCCGATGACGAGCCGGAAATCAGCACGACACGCCAGGCCGCGCCGGAGCGCGTGGCCCCGCCCGGAGCGGGAGCGACCCCCGACGAGAAGCCGAAGTCCTCGCCAAACTGAGAGCGCATCCCTGCCGATCGGAGGACCTCTCTTCGAGAGAGTCTACGTCCTCGTGGCCGCGATCCCTCGTGGGCGAGTCGCGACCTATGGAGAGGTCGCACGGCTCCTGGGGGTACCCCGCGGGGCCCGGGCCGTCGGTTGGGCCCTCCGCGCCCTTCCGGATGCTTTCGGCGCCAAGGTTCCCTGGCACCGCGTTGTGGGCCACGGCGGGCGCATCTCTCCGCGCCCCGGTCCCGGAGCTGAAGTCCAGCGGCGGCGTCTTCGCGCCGAGGGAGTGCGTTTCGTCGGGGATCGCGTGGACCTCGCCCGCCACGGTCTTCTCGCCCTTGCCATGAAGGGGCCAAGCACACGCAGAGCGAAACCCGCAGGTCAAACGATGCTGACCCGCGGGAGACCTTCGCGCTCTCGGGCGCGGTGAACGGTGAAGCGGGCCACGGCGTCCTCGAGAGCCTCGGCATCCATGCGTCCCCGGTGCCGTTCCACGGCGCGACGGGCCTCGGCCTCGAACCCTGCCCGTTCGGCGCCGCCCAAGCCTTGGACGATGGCGGCGGAGACATCATCGTCGATCTCCCGAAGCTTGCCGCGCAGATAGTCCCAGTTCGGTCGAGCGGCCACCGCCAGAAGCTCCCTTACCTCCTCGATCTTGCGGAGCGGGGCTTCGAAGCACGCCGCGGGGCCCGGGCGTAGCCTGCCGAGTTTGTCTGTGAGCGACGCCAGAAGGGCAGCGACTTCGTGCAGCGGCACCGTTTCGACGGAGGGCGACGGTCGCCGCTCGGGTCGTGGGCCGCAGGCCGCCAGCTCCTCGACCCGTCGCTTGCAGAAGGCGAGGGAGGTCGCATGCTCCGTCGATTCGAACGCGAGATCGATTCCCACCAGGACCGTGGCCAAGGGGATTCCGGAGTCGTGCCACGCGCGTGCCAGGGCAAAATCCCGAGGAGAAAGAAGATGGTCGACCCCGCGGCGGGACCGGAGATGCGCCTCGATGGCGTCGACATACGCCTCGATCCCGGGATCTTTCACCGGGCAACCACGTCGAACTGCTCCTGGTGCAGCAACGGATCTCCCTGTACACGGACCGGCGTCCCCACGAGCGCGGAGAGTTCCTTCAGGACCGCCGCCTCTTCCCCCGCCAGGGCTCGGGCGACCTCGGGGTTGACCCGCAACAGGAGAGGCGCCCCGCGCATGTCGGTGGCGAGCTTTCTCACTTCGTCGTAGATCTCTGCGCAGACCGTCGCGACGCTCTTGATCATCCCGCTCCCCGTGCAGTACGGGCAAGGCTGGCAGAGCGTCCGCTCGAGGGATTGCTTCACGCGCTTTCTGGTGATCACGACAAGGCCGAATTCGTTGATGGACAGAAGCTTCGTCGGCGACCTATCGCGCTTCAACTCCTGCTCGAGGGCGGCCATGACCTTCTGCCGGCTCTTGCGTTCTTCCATGTCGATGAAGTC
>JBGPYB010000026.1:0-38139 GCA_041493035.1 Vicinamibacteria bacterium
CGGAAGCGCGCGCCGCCGCTGCCGCCCGTGAGATGGAGGTGCGCTTCGGAGTGCCTGTGGCCGCCGTCCCAACGGCTCGGGACGCCGTCTCAGGCAGCGACCTCATCGTCACGACGACGCCGTCTCGAGAGCCGATACTCCGTGCCGAGTGGGTCGACCCCGGCACCCACGTCACCGCCGTCGGTTCCGACGGCCCCGACAAGCAGGAGCTCGACGTCGCGCTGCTGTCGAAGGCCGACAAGGTGGTGGCCGATCGTCTCGATCAGTGCCTCCGCCTGGGAGAGATCCATCACGCGGTCACTGCGGGGGTCCTGCGTGCGGAAGCCGTGTATGGCGAGTTGGGTGAGCTCGCGGCCGGGCTCAAGAAAGGGCGCGCCTCTGACGGCGAAATCACGGTCGCCGACCTGACTGGCGTCGGGATCCAGGACGCCGCCGTCGCCGACACGGTCGTCACGAAAGCCCTCGATGAAGGAATCGGCGAGACCCTCACGGTTACCTAGAGGCCCGACGCCGCCACTCCGGGTAACATGGCACGATGAAACTGCTCCCCACGGTCCTCTTCGCGCCCCTCTGGGTCGCCGCTTCAAGCAGTGTGGGTGCGGCCGACGCGGCCGAGGCCCCGGGCAACATCGCAGCCACGATCGGCGGGGCGCCGGTCACCTTCGGAGAGCTGGACGAGGCCCTCGGTAATCGACTCCTCGCCTTGCGGACCGAGGAATGGAACGTCAAGGCGAGGATCCTCCAGGACCTCATCGTCGAAAGGCTCGTGGCCCAGGAGGCCGCCGCGCGCAAGGAGACCACCGACGAGCTCCTGAAAGCTGAGGTCTCGGCCAAGGTCGCGCCGGTTGCTGACACCGAGGTGAACACCACCTATGAGGGTGTCAAGGAGCGATTCAAGGACAAGCCCGAGGCTCAGCTGAAGCAGCTCATCGCCGACAACCTTCGTCAGCAACGCGAGCAGGTGAGACGAGGCGAATACCTCCGCGAACTAAGCGACCGAGCCGGCGTTCGTGTGCTCCTCGAACCGCCGCGCGCCTCAGTCTCGGACGGGGGCGGGGCCTCCAAGGGACCGAAGGACGCCCCTGTCACGATCGTCGAGTTCTCCGACTTTCAGTGCCCCTACTGCGCTCGCGTCGGGCCGGCCCTCAAGAAGCTTCAGGAAACCTACGGCGACAAGCTCCGCGTGGTCTTCCGCCACTACCCGCTCCCCATCCATCCGAGCGCGCCGAAGGCGGCCGAGGCCGCGGCCTGCGCGCAGGATCAGGGGAAGTTCTGGGAGATGCACGACAAGCTCTTCGGCAACCAACAGAAGCTCCAGGTGGCCGACCTCAAGGCCACCGCCGCGGAGCTGGGCCTGGACGCCCAGGCGTTCGGTGAGTGCCTCGACTCGGCGAAGCACGAAGCCGCGTGGCACGCCGACCAGGAGCAGGGAAACGCCTACGGCGTCTCGGGGACGCCCGCCTTCTTCATCAACGGTCGCTTCCTGAGCGGCGCGCAGCCCTACGAGAACTTCGCCCAGGTCGTAGACGACGAGCTACAGCGCAAGGGAGTCGCCAAGGCGAAGTAGGCGGGATTCATTCCCGCGTTGCTCGCTACGTCTCCAATGAGAATGGCGTGAAGTTGGTGCCGCGATCGTAATAGTCTTCCCGCTCGGCGCGCTTCAGGAAGTTCACGACCCAATACGTGACGGGCGTGTTGACGACCTCCCAGCCGACCTTCAAGAGGTAGTTGCCGAGCATCACCTTCAGCACCAGCTCCCGCGGCCAAAGTCCGAAGAAGGCCATCGGGTAGAAGATCGCCGAGTCGACGGCCTCGCCGACGATCGTCGAGCCGATGGTGCG
The DNA here is from genome assembly GCA_041493035.1 of Vicinamibacteria bacterium. GTDB lineage: Bacteria > Acidobacteriota > Vicinamibacteria > Fen-336 > Fen-336 > JBGPYB01. Next base: position 1,842 of record JBGPYB010000026.1, read on the forward strand.
CATCCACAGAAAGCGGCCGCTCGTGAGGATCTTCATCTTCGCGAGGACGAAGGAGTTGCAGAACTCGCCGCAGAAGTAGGCCACCAGCGACGCGAGGACGATGCGCCAGGTGGAACCGAAGACGCTCTCGATGGCGGCCTGCCCGTGCCAATCGGCCGCGGGCGGAAAGCGCAGCACTACGGCGATCATGAACGCGGCGAAGATGAGCGCCCCGAACCCCGACCACACCACCTTGCGGGCGCGCGCGTAGCCGTACACCTCGGTCAGCACGTCGCCGAAAATGTAGCTGATCGGAAAGAAGAGAACGCCGGCCGTGAACGTGTAGGCGTAACCGAAGACCTGGACCTCACAGGGCTTGGCGGCGCCAATCAGGTTCGAGCAGAGAAGCACCGTCACGAACGCCGCCATCACGAGGTCGTAGTACTTGTACGTTCGAGACGCGGCGGGGCGGGACTCCATGGGTCAGCGGACTCTACGCCTTGGGTCCGGTACCTTCAACCCGCCGCGCGGGTGCTGCGCCTACGTCCGCGAGCCTTCCCCTTGGGAGGTGCGGGCTTCGTCGCGGTCGGTGCCCCTCGCTCGACCTCGATCGTGCATTCGGTCAGCAGCGCTGCAAGCGCGCCCAGAGCGGCCAGGGCCGGCGCGGCGATCGCGCCCACGACCCCCACGGTGACCGGGAACTCCACGACGGTCCGGGAGCCCTGCTTGATAACCACTCGCCGGACGTTCCCTTGGTGGATGATCTCCTTGACCCGCTTCAGCAAGTCCTCACCCTTGACCTTGAACGTCTCCCAGGTCTCGTTCATCGCGCCCTCCTTGGAAGGCTTGAAAATGTGTCTGTTCTCTGAGACTGTCTACGAGTCGCAGGGGGCGAAAGTTCGAGATGGCGGACGTCGGAGTCGGCCCGGCAGGAATAAGCTTCCTTGACGGCGCCAGCGCCGCATTCGTTGGTAGCGCTGGTAGCGCTATTTTCTGTAACGGAGGTTTCATGAAGATCGCGCGGCGGACGGTCTCTTTCCTGGTGCTGAGTCTTCTCACTGCGTGCGCGTCGGCCCCCCCGGCCGGCGGACCTTGGGAGTTGCTGGGACGTCGCGACGTCGACTTCCACGTCGACCACGACGTGATCGAGGTGGGCAAGGCCGAGGGACGCTTCGCCATGCTGAGGTTCAACGTCCACGGCGGTGCCATCGAGGTTTACGACGTCAAGGTGATCCTGGGCGACGGCGAAACCGTGCGTCTTCCCTCGCGCCTCATCCTGGACCGGGGCGAAGGGCGAATGGTCGACCTGCCGGGCGATCGTCGCGTGGTTCGCCGCGTCGAGTTCGTCTACCGGTCGCTGCGAGGGGACCGCCGACGAGCGACGGTGTCGTTGTACGGGCGGTAGGCTTGGTGGGCTGGGCTTCAGACGCAGGGGCGCGTGCGCGAAGAGATCGAGTGATTCAATTCCAGCGTGACGCGGACGGTTCCATCAGGGATGGCGCTGGCCCGCTAGTTGACCTTGCTCCATTCGCCGCCAGCGATCACCCCGATCCAGCAGGCTTCAACTCCGATCAGCGGTTGGCGCCGACGGTCGAGAGCTTGGACTGAAGCGCGGCGATGGCCTGCATCGCGCGTGCCTGGAGATGCGGCTCGGGGTTCTCCAGATAGCCGAACAGCTCGTCCATGTTGTCCCTGTCGCCCAGCTTCGCGATCAGCAGCAGCGCCTGCCCGCGAACGGCATTCGGCCACCGGGCGTCCGCCGCGATGCGCCGAGCGACCTGGAGGATCTCGGGGTCCTGCTTGACGTCCATCTGGAGGAACGTCCGCAGGACGAAGTTGGGGAGGCCGGTTGCGCCCGGGTCAGGCTGGGCGTCGGTCTCGATCTGGCGGAGGGCTTGCTCAAGATCGGCTCGCGCGGCCTGTAGGCGCTCCAGGCTCTTCGCTTGGGCGGGCGCGTCCGCCTTGCCGCCACCGATCTCGCTCTTGGCGCCGTCGAAGGCGGACGAGAAGTAGCGGTCAAAGAGGTCGGCCGGCGGGGAGTCCGCCTCATGGCCGCCACTCGGAACCACTTGCGCGAGCCGTTGCACGAGCGTCTTCTTCGTTCGCGGTCCGTAGGATGCCAGGGCCCTGGACAGGGCTTGGGACTCACCGCTGTCCTTCAGCGTCGTGGGATCGTCGTTCAGAAGGCGAAAGAGCTGGTCGAGCGCTTCGTCGGAGCCCAGCGCCTGTAACGCCAGTATCCCCTGGGTCTTCGCAGCCGAGCGGGGCGCGCGCAGCACCGCTGCCGCGATTTGCTCCGCGTGGACTGCCTCGGCCCTCGGGAGGCGAAATTGGACCGCCATGGACATGGGGGTCTGGTGATTGGGCAGCTCCAACCCATTGGCCGCGACAAAGGCCAGGACCGGGATCGCCAGGCCTCCGAGAATGAACTTGGCGAGACGCGAGCGGGAGTCGGCCCGGTTGAGGAGCTGTGTCTTGCCGCGCTGGCGCCGTCGCGCCAGGGTGAATGCGTCCAGCCTGAGGCTCACGATCAGGCTCAGCATGACGAGCAAGGCGGCGAAGATCCCCAGGCCCACGCGAGAGTGGAGATCCCAGGAGCGCGTGTAGCCCGCCAGGGCGAGGAGGACGCTCGCCGAGAACGCCACCGGCAGGACGAGCTCGAATAGCAGGCCGCCCAGCCCCAAAGTGCGGGGGGCCGGGATGGCGAAGCTCACATCGTCGTCGTCTGGGGAATCGTCCGAGCCCGAAGTGATGGCGCGCCCTTTCGCAAAACGCGGATGTTACCAGCAATCGCACGGTGTCGGGGCGTCTCCGGGGCGAGCGTGGATGCGCTTGAGAGGGTGCAAGAACTGCGTGCGCTCGGGAACGCCCTGCTGAGAGATTCAGCAGGACGCAAAGGCTTCACGGACAGTGACTTATTCGTCGGAGCCCAGGCCGCTGACATCACGACGCTGCGCAAGCGTCGAGAAGATCAACACCCATGTCTTCTGAAGAGCGAGGGCCTCTACGGGATAAGCTTTCCGTCCTCAGCGACTTGCCGTCGTGTCAACCCCTTCGACGCTGGGCGGCACGCCCATTGCCCTTCTCAACAGCAGGCCGGCCGTCCCTGTGTGTGGGAAGCGGTGACAGGAGGAGACGCCCATGACCGCACAGGTCGCCATCGCGACGACGAAGCCGGCGGCCCGCGCGCTGCTGATCGATATCACGCGCTGCATCGGCTGCCGAGCCTGCGCTTCGGCCTGCAAGGAAACCCACGGCTTCCCCGGGGACGGCTCTGAAACCGAGCTCAGTGCCGTCACATACACGGTCGTTCTCGACAAGGGCCAGGACCGTTACGTGCGCCGGATGTGCATGCACTGCCAAGACCCGAGCTGCGCCAGCGCCTGCCCCGTGGGCGCCCTCCACAAGAGCATCCTCGGCCCCGTCACCTACGACGCGGCCAAGTGCCTCGGCTGCCGATACTGCATGGTGGCGTGCCCGTTCAGCGTGCCGAAGTACGAGTGGAGAAGCGCCACGCCCATGGTGCGCAAGTGCGACATGTGCACGGAGCGGGTGCAGAAGGGTGAGTTGCCGGCCTGCGCCGAGGTCTGCCCGGTCGAAGCCACGGTGGCGGGAACGCGTGACGGGTTGCTGGCCGAAGCGCACCGCCGGATCGCGGAGAGCCCCGGGCAGTACCACCCGGTGGTCTATGGCGAGTACGAGGTGGGCGGCACGTCCGTGCTCTTTCTCTCTCCGGTCCCCTTCGAGGAGCTGGGCTTCAAGGTGCTGGGTCGCGAGCCGCTGCCGAGCCTGACGTGGGCCGCCCTTGAGAGAGTGCCGGGCATCGTGACCATCGGTGGTGCGGGCCTCTTCGCGATCTGGTGGATCACGCACCGCCGTGAGGAAGTGGCTCAGGCCAAGGCGTCGACGAGGGGCGCGGGCGGCTCCGGCGGAGGAGGTCAGCCATGACTCGCTTCCGCCGCCCCGGCTTCTGGGCCGGGCTCCTGTACCTGTTGCTGCTGGTGGGCGCGGGCATCCTCGTCGTCCGATACACCCGCGGCCTGGGGGCGGTAACCCACCTATCCGACGCGTTTCCCTGGGGCCTCTGGGTCGGGTTCGACGTGCTCTGCGGGGTGGGCCTCGCCGCGGGCGGCTTCGCCATAACCTCTGCGGTCTACCTTTTCAACATCAAGCGCCTCGAGCCCATCGTGCGGCCCACCATCCTCACGGCCTTCCTGGGTTACGTGCTCGTGGTGGTGGCGCTGCTCTTCGACCTCGGCCGCCCCTGGAACATCTGGCACCCGCTCGTGATGTGGAACCCGCGCTCGGTGATGTTCGAGGTGTCGTGGTGCGTCACGCTCTACCTCACCGTGCTGTTCCTCGAGTTTGCGGGCATGGTCTTCGAGCGGCTGCGCTGGAAGCGCGCCCTCGTGGCCCAGAAGGCGACGGTGGTGCCCCTCGTCATCGCGGGCGCCATCCTCTCGACGCTCCACCAGTCGTCGCTCGGTTCTTTCTACCTGATCGTGCCCACGAAACTGCATCCGCTCTGGTACACGCCGCTCCTGCCTCTCATGTTCTTCCTCTCCGCTTTCGCGGTGGGGTTCGCGGTCGTGATCGTGGAGTCGCGGCTCTCCGCGCGGGCGACGGGACATCGGCTGGAGATGCCCATCCTCATGGAAGTAGCGCGGGCGCTGCTCGCCGCTCTTTCGGTCTACGCTGTGGCGCGCGTCTACGACCTCGCTGACAGGGGGGTGCTCGCTGAGGCCTTCCGGGCGACACCCGAGGCCGGGCTCTTTCAGCTCGAGTTTGCGCTGGGCGTGGCTCTGCCCATCGCCTTGCTGCTCCACGCCCGGGTGCGCCACAACACCCGCGTCCTCTATGGCGCCAGCCTGCTTGCGATCCTGGGCTTCGTCGCAAATCGGCTCAACGTGAGCATCACCGGGCTCGAGCGCTCGGCGGGAGTGTCCTACGTTCCCGCCTGGCCGGAGTTCGTCATCACTCTCATGCTCGTAGGGGTGGGCTTCGGGCTCTTCCGGCTCGCCGTCACCTACTTGCCCGTGTATCCACCCGGACCTTCCCCCGTCTTCCTGGAGGTGCCGGCCAAGACATGAGACTGCGCCACCGACCTCACCTTTCGCTTCCGGCTCGCTTCCGGGGGCCATCCGCGAAAGGATGCTGCGCAACAGCGCGGAAAGAGACCCATCGCAGCCTCGAGAACATCGGGGCCCAGCGGGGCATCGCCCGGCTACGCATCTCTACGTCTTTGCCCCCCCGCATTCTCGTCCGGCAAGACCCTGGGCCATCTGATCCATGGCGCGGTAGCTCTGGCGGCACTACGTTTGCAAGTGTTGGCAACAGAAGGCGGTATCCCTCGAGCTACCGGCTCTCCGCCACCGCAAAAACCCTGCTCAGCGCGATCGCGAGGGAACGAGGGCTCTCCCGGACCGCCGTGATCGAGATGCTCCTTCGGGACGAGGCCCATCGTCTTTCACTGTTGCCGTCCCGACCCCCGCCTTCGTAGGAGGCCATCATGCGCAAGCCCGCCCTGATCGGACTGCTCCTGGCGGGGCCCTTGGCGTGGTTCTCAGCGACGCCGCTCGGCGCCGGTGATGCGGTCGCAGCCGCTCCTCAGCGGGAGCGCGACTTCGCGCAGTACGTGGACATCCCCGGCGCCGAACGGGTGGGCTCGGCCCAGTGCCAAGCATGCCATTCTGACGCGTCCAGAACGCATGGGGGGACCCTCCACAAGGATGTCGAGTGCGAGGACTGCCACGGCGCCGGCAGCCTCCACACCACGAGCCAAGAGGGCTACGGGAACATCCTCGGTTTCAAGAAGCGATCCGCAGAGGAAGCGAACGGGGTGTGCCTGGGGTGCCACGCCTCGCGCACCGAGCTCCATAACTGGTTCTCGAGCGCGCACCAGACCCGCAACGTGCGCTGCGCGGACTGCCACGGCGAACACCTGGCTCAAGCGAGGATCGACTTCCGGCGCCAGCGCAATGAGGTCTGCGTGCGATGCCATCGGAAGCAGGAGGCCGAAGGGGCGCTCCCCTACCACCACCCGGTTCGTGAAGCACGGATGGGCTGCACGGACTGCCACGATCCGCACGGGGGACCCTCGGGCGCCGGCCTGAAGGCCGAGAGCGTCAACGAGCTCTGCTTCCAGTGTCACGCGGAGCTGCAGGGCCCCTTCACCTACCAGCATGCCCCGGTAACGGAGAATTGCGCGACGTGCCACACCGCGCACGGATCGATGCAGCGGAGCCTGCTCAAGGTCAGCCAACCCATGCTCTGTCTGCAGTGTCACCCAGGCCACCACAACGGCTCCGGCGTCCCCCTCCTGAACGCCTGCACGAACTGCCACAGCTCCATCCACGGTTCGGACACGCCCTCGGCGACCGGGGGGAGCGTGTTCATCGACAAGCACTGAGGGAGGGACTCCGATGGCAACCCAAAAGGAGTTCGCCATGAAGCGAACGATCACCTTGCTCCTTTGCTTCCCGCTCGTGGTCGGGACACCCTACCTGTGCTTCGGCCAGACCCCGCCGCCTACCCCGCAGTCGACACCCGGCTCCAGCGCCCAACCCGAAGACGCCAGCTACCACCTGGTGGTCTTCATTCCGAGCTACCGCGCCATCAGCACGCGCGACTTCGCCGGGCGGGTGGGCGAGTACGACAGCCTCAGCGACTCCGCTGGCGGTGACCTCACGATGACACTCATCGACCACTCCGGCCGCGTCTCGTGGCGCACGCATGCAACCGTCCTCAGCCAGGACGAGTACGACGTCGTCTCGAGCCTCCGGTCGGGGAAGGGCCTCATGCTCACCGTCGACTCCCGGAGCCTACGCCGGCACCTCGACAACGTCCCCTTCGGGACCAACCTGAGCCCCGACGACACTGTGCGCACACAGGCGATCCCGGAGAATGCCCTCTTCGGCGTGAAGCGGACCAAAACGAACGTCGACGCACGCTGGAAGGTTGTGGACTCTCCTGTGACCCTTTACGCGAGAGGTGGCTGGCAGGGACGCAGCGGCCAGAGCCAGCTCCAGTACTACGACATGGGAGGCGACGCGAGCTGCGGGTCCTGCCACTCCGCCTCCCGCTACCGCCCGCTCGAGTCCCTGACGCGCAGCTACGCCGCTGGGGCGGAGTTCAAGTTGAGCCGCGTGTCGTTCGGCTACGAGCACGCCTACAGCAAGTTCGAAGAGCATCAGCCACAACCGGTGGACGCCTTCGGCGCCACCCTCAGCGTGCCCGAGGACCAACTGCCCGCGGGTGTCGCGGACACGCTCCCCGGCGACTACTTTCACAACGTCTTGCCCAGCCACCACTCGAACTCGGACACGGTCCGGCTGAGGGTCTCGCTGCCACGTACTTCCAACCTCACGGCTAGCGTCACGAAGGGACGCACGCTAAACTGTTTCACGGGGAACCCGCAGAGCTTCCTCAACGCCGACACGAGACTGTCCTGGAGCGCCCAGAAGAAGCTCCGGGCGACCGCCGACTACCACCGCCGGGAGATGGACAACGACTTCACGCCCTTCTACACGCTCTTCGGCAACCCCTCGCTCCACCGGTACTGGGCCGGCGCTCGGCTCGACTATGCCGCCACGCCAGCTGTCGACATCGAGACCCACTATCGCCACGCCCACATGTCGCGGTCGAACTCCGACCTTTGGCCACAGTTCTACTCTCCTGAGAACGCGGACCTCCTCCGGGTCGTGCCGACGACGTCTTCGAACACACTAGGCTTTTCTTTCAGGCTGCACGGCTCGGACAAGTGGAACCTGCGTCCCGGGTACGAATGGGTCGACACCCGTTCCGCCGGCTACCTCACGGAGCCGGGCACGGCGCACCGGCTCTCCCTTGCAGTGAATCTCGCGCCGGTTTCGCGCCTGAGCTTCTCCGACGATTTCAGCGTCCTCCTCGAGAGCTCGTTCGCCGCGATCCAAAGACAGAACAGGCTCTACCTCAATACCGCCTATGTGACGGTCAACCCCGTGCACGACTGGAACCTCGGAATTGGCTACACCTACTTCCAGGACAACCTGAAGACCGACCTCATCTATGGCACCGATCCCTTCTATCAGGAGGGGCTCGTGCCCTTCAAGGCTCTGAGCCAGGGTTACGCCATCTCCTCGAGCTACCTCTGGAAGGACAAGCTGGGGCTGAACGTCGATGTGGGGCACGTGGCCTCGCACAGCGAGTTCCGGCCGACGCTGGAGAACGACGCCTTTCCCGTCGTTGCCTGGGCCGCGGACTTCTCCCGCGTCGACGTGCCCCAGTTCTCCGCCAGGGCCTCTCTGGACTACCGGTTCCAACGGAACATCAACGGAGGGCTCCGCTACAGTTACGGCCGCTATACTGACCGCGTCCATCCGGAACTGACCGGCAGCCTCCGCACGTTCAGCGTGTTCTTCGGGAGGACTTGGTAGCCTCTGGGAGCCGCTCTCCGTGCGCTCTTCGTCTCCGACCAAGGGAGCCAGTTCACGGCAGGGCACTTTGAAGAGACCCGCGGCAGCAAATATTATTGAAGAATGGTGGGCGCTGTAGGATTTGAACCTACGACTTCCACCGTGTGAAGGTGGCACTCTACCGCTGAGTTAAGCGCCCGAGGCCCCATGAGTCTAGCGGCCCGCTCCCTCGGCCGTCAAGCCTGCGTATCGAGCCATTCAAAATGTAACCGGGCGAGGGATCGTCGCGCCATTTAGAAAGTAACTCTCGCCTGAGGGGGTTCTATGGGTCGATGGTCGCGGTGGGAGTACTTGATGGAGTTCTGCACGGTGGCGGTGTAGAACCGCAAGTACGCGCGATCCGCGTACGGCTCGCGGGGGCGATTCGACGGCCCCTCGCGACGGGCCCCTTCCGGCGTTACGATCCCATCTGTCAGGAGGGAAGCCATGCGGGTGAGAAGCGTCCTGGTCATCGGGTTCCTGGTGCCGTCCCTGGCGGTCGCCCAGTCGTTGGGTGACGCGGCTCAGAAGGAGAAGGAGCGGCGGAAGAAGATCCAGCACGCCGGGGGTTCGTCCAAAGTGGTCACCGAGGAGGAACTGAAGGCGAACCACGGGAGCCTGGCGAACGATCCCAAGGCGCAGCCGGCGACGACGCCATCACAGTCGAGCGTGCCCAAGCCGGCGGCTCCAACTCCGCCTCCAACTACGACTCCGGCTCCCGACCCGAGGGAGCAGGAGGAGTCCTGGCGCCATCGCGTCGCCGAGGCCCAGGCTCGTCTCGCCAAAGCCAGGGAGCACTACGACCTGTTGAACGGCCTCACCTTGGGCCCGGGCGACTCGTACGTCGACGAGAACGGAAAGCCGCTCATCACTTCGCTCGAGCAACTCCGCAAACTGATTGCCGAGGCCAAGGTGGAGGTGGACGCTGCCCAGAAGGCGCTGGACGACCTTCTCGAAACCGCGCGGCAGCAGGGTGTGCCGCCCGGGTGGCTGCGCTAGTCAGGTCAGTGAACGTGGCAGATCTCGGTCGGCTCCGTTCCGGCGATGAACGCCTCCGACATCGTGTTCGGGCAGTTGGGACCGGCCAGAAGTCCGGTGTCCTTGTCGATCTCGACGAAGACGATGTCGTCGGCGGGAACCTCGAAGGGGCGTGACGTCGTCCCCGCCAAGGCACCCTTCATGAACTCTACCCAGATCGGCAGCGCCGCCCTGGCGCCCGAGAGGTTGATGGGCGTGTTGTCGTCGTAGCCCACCCAGACCACGCAGAGGAGATCCGGCGTGTACCCCGCGAACCACGCGTCCCTGAGGTCGTTGGTCGTCCCCGTCTTCCCGGCAGCGTCGACGGTGAAGCCGAGAGCCCGTGCCGAAGCGGCGGTTCCCTCGGTCAGGACGCTGCGCAACATGTTCGTCACCAGGAACGCCGTCTCGGCGTGGATCACCCGCGCCGGGGGCTTCGGGTTGTGTTGCTCCAGCGTCTCGCTCTTGTCGTTCACCACCTTGAGGACCGCTACCGGATCGATCTTCAAGCCGCCGTTGGCGAGGACGTTGTAGGCCGTGGCCATTTCGAGGGGCGTCGCTTCGAAGGCACCGAGCGCCACGGCGGGGTAGGGCTTGATCGTCGCGCCGATCCCCAGCTTCTTCGACCAGAGCGCCGCGACCCGGTCGTAACCCACCATCTCGGCGACCTTCACCGTGGCCACGTTGAGGCTCTTCGAGAGGGCTTTCCGCAACGTGACGTTACCGAGGTACTCGTTCTCGTAGTTCTGAGGCGTGTACTCCTTGTCCTCGTAGAAGAAGACGGCCGGCGTGTCTTCCACCACCGTGGCCGGCGTGATGGGCGGAAGGGCCGGGTCGTCGAAGGCCGCTTCGAAAGCAGTCAGGTACACGAAAGGCTTGAAGGTGCTCCCCGGCTGACGCCGCGCCTGGATCACGCGGTTGTATTGGCTCGCGCCGTACGAGCGCCCGCCGACGAGGGCGAGGATCGCGCCTGTCTGCGGTTCGAGGACGATGACGCATCCCTGCACCGGCGGCCCCGCGTTCTTCCGCTTCGCCATCTTCTCGATATTGGTGAGGCCGTTCGCCAGCGCTTGCTGCGCGAGGGTCTGGAGGTGCAGGTCCAGCGAGGTGTAGATCGAAAGGTTCTGGGTCGTCAGGTCCTTGGCGTCGTAGCGCTGCTCGAGCTGCGTGCTCACGAGGTCCACGAAGTACGGGGCCTCGGCGCTGTCGAGGGTGGCTGCCTCCACCCGCAGCGGCTGGGTGAGCGCGGCCTGCATCGTGGCCTCCTCGATGAAACCCGACTCGCGCATCGCCTTGATGACCTGGTTCCGGCGCTCGACGGCCCGCTGAGCGTGGCGGTAGGGGTTGTAGGGATTTGGCGACTGGATCATCCCCGCGAGGAGCGCCGATTCCGTGAGCGTCAAGTTGCCCACGTCTTTGTGGAAGTACATCCGGGCCGCCTCGCCCATACCGTTGATGCTGAAGGAGCCGGCCTGGCCCAGGTAGATCTCGTTCAGGTACAGCTCGAGAATCTCCTGCTTCGTCGCCCGGCGCTCCAGGACGAAGGCCAGGAGCGCTTCCTGGGCCTTGCGCTTCATGGACTTCTCGGGGGTCAGGAAGAAGTTCTTCACGAGCTGCTGGGTGATGGTGCTCCCACCCTGAATGTAGCTTTCGGCCCGGGCGTTCCGAAGCGCCGCGCCGAGGATCCGCATCGGGTCGAGCCCGGGGTGGCTGAAGAAGCGACGGTCCTCGATGGCCAGCACGGCCTTGACGAGCGTGTCGGGCAGCTCCTCGTATTTCACGTAGCGCCGCTTCTCGCGGCTCTGATCGAAGAGGTAGGTGATGAGCTCCGGCTCGAGGGTCTGCGTGGAGTAGCGCTTCTTGGACTTCCGTCCGCGCATCTCCTTCACGCGATCCTTGTCGAAGACGACGATCACGGGCTCGGACGCGGAGTCGGTGCTGGACCGCGGCAGGAGCGTGACCGACTTGTCGCCGGGTGCAAACTCCCCCGGAGCCGCGGGTGTCTCGCGCTGCTCGTACTTCAGGTTGTTCAGCACCTTGAGAAGCTCGGCCTGGGGGAGCAACAGCCCCTCGTGGAGCACCAGCGGGCGCGCGTAGAGGCGAGACGGCACCATCCACCGCTCCCCCTTGAGCCGGCGTTCCACCAGGACGCCGTACTTCACGTACTGGTAGATGAGCGCCGACACGCCCAGCACGAAGGGGAGAGTGACGATCGTGAGAAGGAGCGCGACGACGCGCAGGCGCTTCGTCGAGTAGATCTGCCGGCCGGGCGAGCCCAAAGCTCGACGATTATATCGACTTTGCCGTGGCCGCCCGGCGGCTACGACGCCCTCGGGTCGCGGCTCACCATTGTCCCGCCACCTGGAAGTGCAGCCCGCGACCCCCGCCGGCGGTCAGAGTCGCCCCCCTCTGCAGCGGAATGGCGAGGTTCAGCACGTCGTTGCCGCGAAGCGCGCGCGGCTCCGGAAGGGACGCTCCTCGGAGGCTCTCCTCTCTCCCGTCCCAAATCCTACTCCCCCGGCCGAACCTGTAGACGGATGTCACCCTGGAGGGAACGACTTATGGGTGGCGGTTTGCTAGAATCCGGGCACTCACTTTGGCTGCTCAAGAACCGAAGGATCTGGCGACCGAGGAACTACTTAGGCTAGCCAAAGCCGGGGATGGGACTGCCGTGGAGGCGCTCTACGTCCGTTACCTCACCCCGCTCAACCGCTGGGCGCGCGGCCGTCTTCCGGCGGGCGCTCGCGGTGCCACGGACACAGGCGACATCGTCCAAGAGACGCTCGTTCGCGCCCTGCAACATCTCGATACGTTCGAGTCTCGCGGCCCCGGGGCGTTCTTCGCGTATCTGCGCAAGACGTTCGTCAATCGTGTGCGCGACGAGGCCCGGAGAATCGCCCGCCGTCCCACCGAGGTCGACATGCCCGATTCACCGGCGCTCGGCCCCTCGCCCGTCGAGCTTGCCATCGGAGCCGAAAGACTGGAACGCTTCGAGCGAGCCGTCGCCAAGCTCGCTCCAGACGAGCGGGAAGCGGTCCTGGCGCGCGTCGAGCTCGGGCTCTCCTACGCCCAGATTGCCGAGGTCCTCGGCAAGCCAAGCCCCGATGCGGCTCGGATGGCGGTATCGCGAGCCCTCGTCAAGCTCGCCGACGAGCTGGCGGTGTGAGCTCGGGCGAGACGGGGAGGGAGGAGGGAGGGCTCCATGCGGGCACTGATCATTGCCACTGTCGGGCTGTTCGCCCGGGCGGTCTACGCCCAAACGCCGGCGCCTTCGCCAACTCCTCCGGCGGCGGGCACGCAGAACCCGGACCCGTTCCTTGGCGCGGGCTCCGACATGGGGAAGCCTGCCGCGCCTGAGGGGTCGAGCTTCAGCCTCTACGTGGACCAGGATTCGGTTCCACCGTGGCTGGGACCGTGGGGCGGCGACCAGAACTACACGATGGGCGCGGGTTTCGGATTCGGCGGCGCGTGGGTTGGAGACCGGCACCTCGACTGGGCCTTGAACGAGCTCGACGCTCTGACGGGCCTCGGGAAAATCCACGGAAAGTTCAGGACCGAGGCTGGTGGCGGGAACTATCTGGAGAGCCACACGTTCGCGCTGGCCGTTACGGCGTTCACGCCGAACCATCTTGAGACCGCCGTTCCCATCCCGGACGACCGACCGTATGCGTCGCTCCTCGGCCTCACCGTTGGCCACGCGACCATCGACGGTGTGAAGCGGCGCGTCATCCGGACGGACCTGACGATGGGCGTTCTCGGTCTTCGAATCGCGGACACGGTGCAGACGTCCATTCATCGACACCGCAGAGCGAACAATCAGAAGAAGGACCGGGCGGCCGTGAAGCCCTACGATCCGAAGGGCTGGCCCTATCAGATCTCGGATGGTGGAGAACCTACGGCGAAGTACACCGTGAGCTTCCTCCAGGTCGCGCAAGAGACGCGATTCCATGACGTGGGTCTCCAGGCCGAGGCCAGCCTCGGGTACTACACCAACGTCGCGGTGGGCCCCATCTTTCGGGTCGGGCTTCTGCGTTCCGATCTCTGGTCTCTGAACACGAACCCGCTCACGGCTTACAACCAGGCGTCGTGCACCATGGAAAAGGACAGGGGCCGGAGTCCCACGAAGCTGGAGCTCTACGCGTGGGCGGCGGGGCGCGGCCGGCTCGTTGCGTACAACGCGCTCCTCGAAGGGGCACTGCGTCACAGTGACGTGACCTTCGGGACAACGCAGATCCAGCCGTTCGTGCGGGAGTTCGAGACCGGCGTGACCACCGGCTATCGTAATTGGGTCCTGACGATCGCACTGGCCCGCCGGTCGGCCGAATACAACGTGGGCGTCCCGCGCTCCCACACCTGGGGGGGGATCTACATCACCAAGCGCTGGAACAAGCCTCCTCCGGTTGACACTCCGCCTCCTGCCCCCTGTCCCTCGAGGGGGAACTCGTGACCGTGTCGCCGTTCCTTGCCGCGGACCCTCGTATCACGAAGCGCTTGGAGCGCGTGCTCGCCGCGGCCCTCGCGAAGTTCGCCCCGCGTCCCGACGTGACGGCGGTCGACCTCGGCCACAAGATCGTGGCGGGGAAGCTCACCCGGGAGCTCTGCATCCGAATTCACGTCCGTGAGAAGCACTCGCTTCGCCACCTGGCACCTCGGGAGCGCGTGCCCGCGAAGTTCCTGGGCGTCGCCACCGACGTGGTCCAGGCCGTGTACGACGATTCCCAGGGGAACCCGCGGGCCCAGGGAACGCCCAAGATTCAGCCTGGGTTCGGGATCAGTCACTTGAACGGAGGCACTGGAACGCTCGGGCTCCTCGTGCTGGATGACCTTGGCCGGCCAGGCTTGTTGAGCGCCTCCCACGTCCTCATCCCCGATTCGAACGCCAGCCCGGGCGACCCGATTCTCCAGCCGAGCCGGCTCGACGGAGGTCAACCCCCCGACACCGTCGCCTCGCTCCAGCGGAGCGACCTGGACACGGATTCGGCTTACGCCCTCCTCTTGAACACGAGGCCCATCGATCCGACGATCTTCGGTTCCGGCGCGCCGATCGCGGCCGCGGGGTTTCCGGCTCTCGGAGACGTGCTCGAAAAGTCCGGCCGGGCGACCGACGTCACCCGTGCCGTCGTCGACGGGATCAGCCTGGTCCTGGCCGGCCTCCGCTACGGCATTCACCTCGCGCCACTCGACCCCGACGCACCGCCGATTGCGCTTGGGGGCGATTCCGGCGCCGTGTGGTACAACGTGGCGACGAACGTCGGAGTCGGGCTCCACTGCAAGGGAACCCTCACGTCGGTGCCGGGGGCCAGCTTCGCCATCGCGACGTCTCTCGTCTACGTCCTCCGTCACCTCGACCTGAGCGTCCACCCGTAGGCGATCGACCGACGTACTCCGCTGTTAGAATCCCCGCCGTGGTGCGCAAGGCCGTCGCGGTCGCTCTCGTTCTGCTGCTCCCGTCCTCCGCGCGATCCGCGCCTGACGGTGACACGCCCGACGCTCCATCACGAATCACTACCGAGCGGGCCGAGGCCCTGGTGCGCGAGATCAGCGCCTCCGTGGAGCAGCTTCGCGGGCTGAAGTTCAGGACCCCCGTGGCGATGAAGGTGATCAGCGGGGCGACGGCTCGGGAGAACTTCAGGGCCAAGATCGATCCGGAATTCGAGGAGGAATCGCGCCACGTCCAGACCGCGTACGCGCAGCTCGGCCTCGTCCCCCGCGGCACCGACCTCAACAAGGCTTCACTGGACCTCGCCGAAAAGGGGGTCGACGGCTACTACGAACCCGGCAGCAAGACCTTCTTCCTGTTGGACCACGTGGCGCCCGACGAGGTGCGCGGCGTCATCGCCCACGAGCTGACCCACGCCCTCGAGGACCAGAACTACGACCTCCTGGCCGTGCAGAAGAACGCAGATGGGGACGCGGATCGCGCGACGGCGATTCGCTCGCTCATCGAGGGCTCGGCCATGGTGGTGATGTTCGCCTTTCTGAGCCGCGAGCAAGGCCAGAAGGAGGCGAAGGCCAAGGTCGAGAAGTCGCAGTCCGCCAGAGCCGATCCGCTGAAGATCGCGCCGACCTTCACACAGCGCAGCCTGGTCCTCCCGTATCTTCTCGGCTTCTCTTTCCTGCTGCACGGCAAGCCGTGGGACTGGGCGTTCGGCAACGGCGTGCTGATCACCGACATCGCCAAGGCCTACAGGGACCCGCCCCTGTCGACCCGCGAGATCCTCCATCCGGAGCAGTACTGGGGCGGCCACTTCGGGCATCGGGAGCGGCTCAGGCTTCCCGACCTGTCTTGGGTCCTCGGCAAGGGGTGGTCGAAAGCGACGGAAGGGTCGATCGGCGAGCTGGGTTTGTCGGTGCTCGCCGGCTCGCACGATTCCATCGACCCGTCCTGGGCGCTTCTTCCGACACGCTGGACGAACGAGGCGTCCACAGGCACCACGGGCGACGTCTACCAGCACTATGTCAACGGCACCCGCAGCATGACCGCGCTCCTCACACGCTGGGAAACCGACCGCGACGCACACGAGTTCGAAGACGCCCTCGTGAACAAGGGCCGGTACTACACCCAGTTCGGCGTGAACATTCTCGTCCTCGCGGGCGACGTCGAGGACAGAGGTGAAGCCGTGGCCCTCGCCGCACTCCAGGGGACGAACTACAGGCCGGACGAGTAGTCGACCCGCGGATCGCGCCCCGAAGAACGGGGGAGCCCATCCGGCTACTTGGACGAGATCGTGTACCTGACCAGCACGCCGTCGGCGAACACCGTTTCGACTCGGTCGTCGCCTCGCGTGTAGACGATGGTAGCGACCTTGAGCTTCCCTTCCGCGTGTTCGTCGACGCTGACGGGCTTGCCGAGGATCTTGTCCACTTCCCCCCGGCTGAGGCCCTTGCGCAACGAGCCCGCATCGTCGTCGGTCCGGGGCCGGTCGTCACGGCGGTCCGCATCGTGTCGCGGCCGTCGCGACTCTACCCAG
Source organism: Vicinamibacteria bacterium (assembly GCA_041493035.1). Lineage (GTDB taxonomy): Bacteria > Acidobacteriota > Vicinamibacteria > Fen-336 > Fen-336 > JBGPYB01. The sequence goes on from JBGPYB010000026.1 coordinate 18,241, forward strand.
GGGAAGTCCACGAAGTCGCCCAAGGCGCGCATGACTCCTTCGGGCGTGAGGGCGGAGGCTGGAACCTTCTTCTCGAACCGCAGATTGAACCGGGAGCCCTTGTGCATGGCCAGGCCGTGCTCGCGTTCCTGCTTCTCCTTGTCCGCGATGTCCTGCAAGACGCGGGTGCGCGCTTCCTCGCGCTCGCGGTCGCGGCGGACGTCGTCCAGCTCGCGCTCGAGCTGGCGCTTCCGGTCGCGGTCGGTCTCCGACTTGACCTGCCGCTCGAGGTCCTTCTCGCGGTTGCTCTTGGTGACGGGAGGGATGGTGGTCCCGCCGGCGCTGTCGCCGAACGTGCCCCACCCGCCTCCCCCGAGCTGGAACTCGATGACGTCGTCCTTCACCTTGATCTTGGTGACCTGCACCTCGTCGCCGGGCCGAAGGACCACGCCGTAGTAGCCGAGGCGGGAGCTCTGCTCGCTCGCGTCGAGGGGCTGGGGGCTCCCCGAGCGGATATCGACGCCCTTGGCGCTCGCGGGCATGTCGATCCTGACCACGACCGTCCGGCCCTCGAAGTACTGACGCAGGGCGTCTTCGCTCTGCGCGTGAAGGGTGGAGGCACACGACAGGGCCAGAATGGTGGCGGTGGCATGTCTCATCGCAGGAACTCCTTTGGACGAGAGTCTAACTGAATTTGGCCCCGGCGCCACGGGAGCCGCTCGCGCCGACGGCGTTCCGGAACGATAATCCGCGGCGATGGCTTCGCCGGACCGCGCGTTCCACAGTCGCGACCCACGCCAGGCTCGCGCCCGTCTGCTCATCGCCCTGACGGCGGGAGCGGCGACGACGCTCGCCATCCCCGAGCGTTTCGGTCTCCCGCTCCGAGCCGTGGCGGGCTGGAACGCGGCGGCGCTGGCGATGGGCTCGCTCGCGTGGTGGCTGATCCTTCACGCCGACCCGGCCGAAACCCGAAGGCGCGCTGCCGCCGACGACCCAGGCCGACGCCTCGTGCGGATCCTCGTCCTTCTGGCGAGCGGCTTCAGCCTGTTCGCCACCACCGTCGTGCTGCGCGACGCGCGGACGCGCGCGCCGGAAGCACGCGACGCCTTCGTCGCCCTCTGCGTCCTGGCCGTGGCGAGCGCCTGGATGCTCACCCACACCGCCTACGCGCTCCGCTATGCACACCTCTACTATCGTGACGACGCCGGGGAAGGAGGCCTCGCCTTCCCGGGCGACGCGCCGCCCGCCTACGTGGACTTCGCGTACCTCGCGTTCACGATCGGCATGTGCTGTCAGGTTTCGGACGTCACGGTCTCGAGCAGCCCGATCCGGCGCGCCGTGCTCGGCCAGAGCGTGCTGTCGTTCGCCTACAACACCGCGATCCTGGCGACGGCGCTGAACCTGGTCCTGGGCGTCTTCGGCTAGAAAGGAACGAATGAAGATCGTCGTCTATCAGAAACCAACGTGTACGACGTGCCGACAGGTCCACGCGGCCCTCAAGGAGAGCGGGGTCGACTTCGACGCCGTGGACTACTACCTGGAACCCATTCCGAAATCCAAGCTGAAGGATCTTCTCCGAAAGATGGGAATCAAGGCCCGCGACCTCCTGCGAACCAAGGAGGAGATCTACAAGACGCTGAAGCTCGGCGAGCGGGAACTGACCGAGGCCGAGATCCTCGACCTCATGGTGAAGCACCCCGACCTCATCCAGAGGCCCATCGTCGAAAAGGGGAGCCGGGCCATCCTCGCCCGCCCGGCCGAGCGTTTGAAGGAGATTCTCTAGCTTCTCGCGTTACCGCGCCGCTCGTTTCACAGGCTCTTCCACGTAATCCCGATCGAGGTGTCCGCTCATGGCGTCGTTGCGGGATACGACCGCACCCGCACCTGCCACCTTATGGATCCCGTAGCGCTGCGTGCGGCCGGTCGTGCGGGTATCTGCAATCTGGTTGTCCTCAATCACGATGTCGCCGGCTCGCGCGCGTCGGGGTCCAGACCACGAAGTGCGGACCGCCCACCCGCTGGGCTTCTCCGCCCAGCACCTGAGCGGCATCCCCTTCTCCCCAACCCGAGCAGCTCCCGTCTCTGTGAACGCCAACTCCTTTCCCTCCGGCACCTTGGCGGTTATTCGGGGCCGACCCCTCCACCTGGCAGGCATCCTGCGATAGAGCCATGGCAGCAGGAGGGTGACATGAGTGCACTGACAAGAAGCGCGCGGATCAGGACGGCGGCGGCGGCCCTCGCGCTGATAGCAGGCGCCGGCTGTGCGCTCAACCCGCCCGCCGGGGCGCCCGCGGCAGCGTCTCCGGACCGGCGCGAGCTCACCGCCGGGGTGGTGCAGCGCGGGGTGCACGCCGGGATGAGCGGCGCCGAAGTGGTGGAGGTGCTGGGCTCCCCCAACATCGTGACCCGGGGGGCCGACGGCCGCGAGGTGTGGGTGTGGGACCGCGTGTCCAGCGACCGTTTCAGCGCCGAGGAGAGCGGCTCGATAGCCGGCGTGGTGGTGGGAACTGGACCCAGCGTGACGGGCGGGGTGGGCGGCCAGGCTTCCGTTCGGCGCGCGCGCACCACGTCCACCCAGAGCACGCTCACCGTAGTGGTGCGGTTCGACGAGGCGGCGCGGGTGACCACGGTCAGCCTGCACGCCTCCAGCTTCTGACCCGCGGACCAAGGCCCTGGAGGAGGATGCCATGACCCCCCGACTGATGGCACTGGTGCTCGCCGCCGCGGCGTTCTCCGGCTGCGCCTCGGGCTCGGCCGGGCTGGAGCCGAACCGGGAGACCCTGGCCACGGGCACGCTGGAGCAGCGCGCGGCGCAGACCCGGACCTACGAGCGCAAGCCCGCGGCGGTGCTGCGCGCCGTGGTGCAGGCCCTGCAGGACTCCGGGTTCCAGGTGCGCGAGGCCAACGCCGAGCTGGGCCTGGTCACCGCCACCTTCGAGAAGGACAAGGGCCACGAGGCCGCGGGCGGGCTCAAGGCCCTGTTCTGGTACCCGTACCTGATTCCCTTCCGCGGACTGCTCCCGAAGCACCACCATCTCCTGGTGGAGGCCACCGCCAACGTGAGTGCTCTGGGCGAGCGCTCCCGGGTGCGCGTGAGCTGCCGGCAGACGCTAAGCGTGGACGGGAAGGCGAAGTCGGTGGGCCCGGTGGGGGACGCGGCCTTCTTCCAGCAGCTCTTCGCCAGCGTGGACAAGGCCCTATTCCTGGACGAAGAGCAGCTCTGACCCCCCCGCCCGTCCGCGGGCTCAGTGTGATCGGGCCCTCGGCGCCCTGCTCATCGCCCGCGAGCTCCTGGCGCTCAGCCTGGGGCTCCTCCTGGCCAAGGTCCGGGAGACCGCCGACCCGATCCAGAGCCTCATAGCACGGATCAAGAAGTTGGAGCTGCTACTGGCCCAGGCTCGGGAAGAGGCCGACATCCTCCGCGCCAGACTCGAGCGCCTCGGCCCCAGGAGACGTCGCCACTACTCTCCCCGTCAGAGATTCCGCATCCTGCTGTTCATGAAGACCTACGTGATGTCCCTCGCCGAGACCGCGCAGCGCTTTCTCGTCTCCACCCAGACCGTGGCACGCTGGATGAAAGAGGCTTCCCTCCGCCCGGAGCGCGACACCGTGGGCTCCCTGATCGAGCCCGTACTCCCCGTCCGTCGTTACGACGATGTCACGCGCCATCTCATCCAGAACATGGACGAGATGGGGTTTGGAGGCAACGACACCATCGCCCACACGCTGGCCCGCGCCGGCTGGAGAGTCTCGCCCCGGACCGTCGGCAGGGTTCGGAACGAGAAGCGCATCCCCGATCCGGAACCGCTGCTGCCGACCAGGACCCTTGAGGCGCGGCGGTCGAATCAGGTCTGGATGACGGATCTCACCGAGATCCCCAGTCTGTTCCGCATCTTCTCCTTCAAGCTGGCCGTCGTGATCGACGTCTTCTCTCGCATGCCGCTCGCGGCGAAGGTGTTCCTTGCCGAGCCCGGGGCGGACGCCCTGGCGGGCCTCGTCCAGCAGGCCATTCGCTTGAACGGCACGCCCAGGCACTTCGTCTCCGACCAGGGAGCGCAGTTCACGGCCGAGGCCTTCCGATCCGCCCTGAAGGCGCTCGGCATCCGCCAGCGCTTCGGCGCCATCGGAAAGACCGGCTCCATCGCCATCGTAGAAAGGCTGTGGAGGACGTTGAAAGAGACCCTGAGCCTCCGCCCCTTGAAGCCGCTGACCAGGGCGGACCTGGAGCGGAGGCTCAAGACCGGCCTTCTTCACTATGCGTACCTGCGTTCTCACCATGCGCTGGCTGGGGCCACGCCGGCCGAGGTCTACTTCGGGATCAGGCCAGCCCACCTGTCGGCTGTCTCACCACCCAGGGGTAGGCCAGGCGAGCGTTCCCCAGGGCTCGGCCTGGTCGTCGTCCACCTCGACCCCGAGCGCTGCCTTCCGGTCCTGATCCCGAAAGCAGCGTAGTCAACCCCCGCTCGCCAACCGCTCCGCGTCTCTCGCGCCTTCGTCCGTCTCCGTGGCACTATCGAGAACCAAGGTCGGTTGACAACGAGTGGCTCGCTCTCGACTCCCTCGGCCGAACTCCCCTCGGATGTCGTCCTTCAACTCGCATTGCGCCCCAACACTGTGCGCCGAGGGCACGACTGGGATGGCTTGCGTTGGAACAGCGATCGCGAGAACGATCGCAACCGGCCGAGCGAAGCGGAAGACCCCGCGGCGTGTCTTCAGGCGGAAGACGCACTCGCGGGGCGCGCTCACGAGAGGGTCCTCCCTTGCTTCCTACGACGGGCTCGAGGAGGGGCTGGTGCCGCCGGGTGGAGGCCAATATGAATCCCACGCAGTAGACGACTGACGGGCTCGCGCCTGTAGCCGAACTTCTCGTAGACGCGCATGGCGAGAGCCCCGGTCAGCTGGCCTCCAGCTACCAGCAACTGCTCCATCGACATCCAGCTCGTGGGACGATCAACAATCCCCCACGAACCGCCCTTCTCGTTGAGATACAGGATCGAGATCGAGGCAAGGTTGGCGTGAGCGCTCACATAGGACTCGACTCTCCAGATCCGTTCATGTGCGTGCTTCGCCCGCCTGGCCAAGTCGCTGTCTCCTGCCGCACCCGCAAGGGCCACGACCTGGCCGAACACCTCCCCGACCGACAGAGGTCGCGGTTCACCCTTGCGGGGGCCAGCCTTGTGTCGGACCGGCGAATCCTTCGCCATGGACCGAAACCGGGCCAGCCACCGGCTGAGGCCAGGTGTCGGCGGCTCGAATGCCTTCGTCGCCCTCCTCAACTCCTCGGCGGCACCCGGCGCAAGTTCGAAGATGCCCGCCGTCCCCTTCAGAAGGACAAGACAGGCGACAGCCCAGGTTTCGGTAAGAGTTCTGAGCAGGACGCCAGCGACGTCAGCCCGACCTCGTCGCGCAGTCAAGAGGTAGATGCCCTCCAGCAAGGCACGACAGCGAGCGAGCCCGGCGGCTGCGAAGTGCCGCGAATGTTCATTCGTGTGAACGGCGGTCGTCAGCTCACCACTTCGCCGCTCCAGTACGCGCAGGAGGTTTGCGACGCGCCTCCGGATTCGGCGTTCGGGGACAGTCAGGGCGTGTACCGTAGCGGGCGCAGACAACCGATCCCTGGGCATCGCTAAACGAGCCTCTGGTCGATGCGAGTGAGCATCTGCTGGATCCGTCCGGCGCCGTCACGCTGGAACGTGACACCCTTGCCGGTGCTGCTCAGGATGCCTCCTGGTGACACGAAGAGGCTGTTCCCGTTGGTGTCGGCGATCGTCTGGAGCCCCTGCTGCTTGTCGATCGTGAAGCTGCGACCGTCGGGGAGTGTGAGGACATACCCCTGCGGGTCGTAGGTAGCGGCACCCTGGGTGACGTCCTGGGTCCCCGGCCAGCTTCCGAAGACGTCCACGTCGGTCCCGCCGAGCGGCGCGAGCGTCGCGATCGTCCCGGGTCGCGGGACGAAGCTCACCGTCCCCGCCGCGATGGGTGCCCCGCCCTGGCACTGCGGGCTCACCGCCGCGTCGAACTCGTAGACCTTGCCGTCGGGGAGCGTGATCGTCACCGGATGGCTCGTGGTCGGTTGCAGGCAGTACGTCGGGAACTGGATCCCCGCCACCGTCCCGTACCACCCGAAGCCGGACTGCTCGGCCAGGCTCACCTGGACACGTGATACGTCGAGACGCCAGCCGAAGCCGAAGTCGCCCGATTGATGCTCGCGGCTGTCGTACGTCCGCGTCAGCCGAATCGGCAGGCCCGCCACCGGTACCTCGAGGTCCACGAAGGACACACTGAAGTTCCCGACCTTCATGTTGTCCCGCGAGAGGGCGACGGAAACGATACGGATTCTCAGGACCAGCGCCCTCTCGCGCCGTGAACGTGCCCCGTGTCCCGAGCCCCCTTCCCCGCCGAGCGTGACTGCGGGGAAGGGGGTCTGGGGGATGGGGCTGTGCGCCGAGGGCAAGACGGGAATGGCTTGCGCCGGAACCGCGATCGCAAGAACGAGCGCAACCGGCCGAGCGAAGCGGAAGACTCCGCAGTCTGTCTTGAGCCGGAGCATACGCCCGCGGAACATCCCAGAATGTAGCATCAGTGCGCCACCTGCGGGGCTGAGCCGCAAGGCCTGGCGCAGGCCGGGGCGACATGGTCTGACCGGTATTGCAAGGACGCAGCTGCATTTTCAGGCTGCGCTCTGGACCTCTCATGACCGCCTTCCGCCTAGAATCGCTCCAGGCATGAGTACCCTCACCAGGCCTGCCAGGCAGCGACCCGCGACCGATCCGGCGCCCAGCGACCTCATGGAACGGATCGACCTCCTGCGCCTGGACGTCACGCGTCGACTCGATCCTGACAGACAGGTCCAACTCGGGCAGTTCATGACCCCGGCGCCAGTGGCTTGGCTCATGGCTTCGATGCTCGAGAATCGTGGCCGGACGCTCAGCCTTCTGGACGCTGGTGCAGGTATGGGCTCTCTCAGCGCCGCGTGGGTCGCTCGTGTATGCGCCATGAAGCAACGGCCCAAAGGGATCCGCGTGACGGCCTACGAGATGGACGTCCGGCTTGCCGGCGAGCTGGGCCTCACATTTGAAGCCTGTCGCTCGCATGCGGCGCAAGCAGGCGTCCACTTCGAAGGGGATATCCGGAACGAGGACTTCATCGAGGCCGGCGTTGCGGCCTTGACCGGCGGTCTATTCCCGACCGATCGCGAAGAGTTCGATTGCGCGATCCTCAACCCGCCCTACCGCAGGATCAACACCGACTCTCGGATCCGGCGCTTACTCGAAACGGTCGGCGCCGAGACGACCAACCTGTACGCTGCGTTCCTCTCTCTGTCCCTTCGCCTCTTGAAGCCTCAGGGAGAGCTGGTGACGATCACACCGCGGAGCTTTTGCAACGGACCCTATTTCCGTTCGTTCCGAACGCGCTTCCTCGACGAGATGGTTCTGCGCCGTCTGCACTCCTTCGAAGCCAGGGATCAGGCCTTTGCTGAGGACGAGGTGCTTCAGGAAAACGTCATCGTTCACGCCGTCAAGCGACCTACTGAGCAGGGAATGGTCGTCGTGTCCTCGACGACGGCTCCTGAAGACGAGTGCCCGACCTGGAGGGAGCTGGACTTCGGACAGATCGTCAAGGCGAATGACCCAGACCGCTTCATCCACATTCCCACCGACGACCTGAGCGACGCCATCGAAGACCGGATGAGCCACTTCTCCGCTTCGCTGTCCGACCTCGGCATCGACGTGTCCACCGGACGGGTCGTGGACTTCCGTGTTCCGGACCTGCTCTGCGCCGATCCCGGCGCGGAGACTGTGCCGCTGATCTTCCCGGGCCACTTCGCCGATGGCTTCGTCGAGTGGCCCCGAATGGGCGGCAAGAAGCCAAACGCCCTTCTGCTGACCAAAGAATCCGAGGGCCTGCTCGTCCCTCGCGGCTTCTATGTTCTTGTCAAGCGCTTCTCCTCAAAGGAAGAGCCGCGCCGTATCGTCGCCGCTGTCTATGATCCGGCGCGACTGCCCACGCTGGACGTCGCTTTCGAGAACCACCTCAACTATTTCCACGCGCACGGCCGGCCACTTGAGGAGAATGTGGCCAAGGGCCTGGCCGCCTTCCTCAACTCCAGCCTTGTCGACTGCCATTTTCGCGACTGGAGCGGCCACACTCAGGTCAATGCCAGCGACTTGCGTCGGCTTCCCTATCCGACAACCGGCGAGCTCCGCGCCATCGGCGCTAGAATCGGCGAGGAATTCCCAGACCAGGACGAGATCGACCGCCGCTTCGAAGAGGACCTACTCTCCATGGCCAGCCTGAAGAAGTCGCCGGACCCGATCCGCGGGAAGAAGCGCGTCAAGGAAGCGCTGGCTGCCCTCAAGGATCTCGGCCTTCCTCGTGAGCAGCAGAACGAACGCTCGGCGCTGGCGCTCCTTGCCCTACTCGACCTCAAGCCCAAGACGCCCTGGTCGGCGGCCGAGAGCCCCCTGCGCGGCATCACCGAGATGATGGAATTCTTCGCCGAGCAGTACGGCAGGCGCTACGCCCCCAACACGCGGGAGACCGTTCGCCGCTACACCGTTCACCAGTTCGTGCAGGCCGGGATCGCGGTGCCGAACCCCGACAAGCCCTCGCGCCCGACGAACAGTCCCGACACGGTCTACCAGATCGAGCTCGCTGCGCTGTCGCTTCTCAGGACGTATGGTGGCTCCGAGTGGACTCGCGGCTTGCGGGAGCACCTGACATCTATCGAGACCCTGACGAGCCGGTACGCCAAGGAACGCGCCATGCAGCGCATTCCGATCGCGCTTCCGGATGGGACGGAGATTACGCTCTCGCCCGGGGGGCAGAACGTCCTCGTCAAGCAGATTCTCGACGACTTCTGCTCTCGCTTCACGCCAGCGGCGACGCCGATCTACGTGGGCGACACAGAGGACAAGTGGGCCTACTTCGACGAACAGGCCCTGAAATCGCTGGGTGTTGCCGTCGACAGCCACGGCAAGATGCCGGACGTCGTGGTCCACTTCAAGGCCAAGGGCTGGCTGGTGCTGATCGAGGCCGTCACCAATCACGGCCCAATGAGCCCGAAGCGCCACGCCGAACTCAAGGAGCTGTTCAAGGGCGCCAAGGCTGGGCTCGTCTTTGTCACGGCCTTCCTGACGCGGCGCGATCTCGTGAAGTACCTCCACGACATCGCCTGGGAGACCGAGGTCTGGGTCGCCGAGACCCCCACCCACATGATCCACTTCAACGGAGAGAGGTTTCTCGGGCCGTTCTGATCGCACCGCCTACGCCCTTATTGAGCGGTCAGTCCTACCTTTCGAGGCCGCGAAACACGGCTCGCAGCCATCCGGATCGCCAGTCAAACTCCCATTGCCGGCCTACCCGGAACAAACGATCGACGGAGGATCGGCGGAAGGAGAGTTGGCCGCCGAATGCAGGCTGCGCGCCGCGGCTCGTCGGCGCAGAGCCCGGGAGACATAGCGCGATCATGCGGGCATTTCTCGCCGGAGAACCGCGAGGAGCGAGCCGGTAGCAACTAAGGAGAGTAGGAAAAGGGGCGCGTTCATCATAGGACGCAAACCCGAAGGAGAAGACAAGAACTGCCGCCGGAATGCTGGCTAGGAAGAGAAGTGCGCGCAGCGAAAGGCGCGCATGCACGAACAAGTACATTGCCCTCGCTGTCATGAGCATGGCGGGCGGCGCCAGAAGAGCCAGCGCAGAGCCCCTGAAGCCGAGCTCAAGAACCGCTGGTGCCAAGCTGAGCCATAGCGTGAGAGCCGCGACCCACATGGCCGACCGCAAGGGTCATTCGATCGAGCTTGGCCCGTTGCCAGTACGCAGCCGTGTGAATCGCAAAGACCGTGATTGCCACAGCGGCAACGATCGCAGCGCACAGGAGAAGATCGCCTGCGCGCCGCTCGTCTGGGCCGTCGGGAAGGCCCACCAAGTGAAGGGCAGCGTGACGAAGGTCTGCCCCGTATCGGGTGAGCGCCGACGTTGCGCCGCGATGGCGCATCCGCAACAAAGGCCTACGACTCCCCGGAGGAGGCGGCTCGTCATGACACTCATCTCGTGGCCCTGACTATGGCATCCCGCACCGGCGCCCTGAACAAGCGGGGACCCGCCATGATACTCGGCAAGAAGGACCCGAGGTCCTCGGCAAAGTAGTCAAGCGTCGTTGGGTCGGTCTCTTGGTCCATATAGGGTGGTCGGTTCTCGGGGGCGTCCCACAGCAGCTGATGGGCAAGCTCGTGCGCGATGAGCTCACCCAGCACTGTGCCGACCGCATGGACCATGTCTCGTTGCGACAATCCGGTCGCGCGCCCGTATTCGTATGTCGCTCTTGCCGGCGCCTCGGATGAGACTTTGCTGAGGCGTGACGAGGAGGTATATCCAGCGGCCTGGGTGACATCGCCGCACCGCTGATATCGCCCAGGGATAAGTTCGATCGTGTGCGGGCCATCGGCTGCATTGATGATCTGAGAGCCGCCTGGAGCCACTGGTAAGACTAAGGTCAGGTCGCCGTCGCTCGCCGTCCCTTCCACGAGAAAGCGGCAGAGGAACGCGCCTCAAGAATCCGGATCTCGTGCGGGTCCTCAAGGTGGGCTACGCCGATGGCTCGCTCTTAGAATTCAGATGGCTTGACAGGCTGCCTCTTACGGCATCAGCGTGGGCACGCCCAGAAGGTAACCCTGGAGCACGTCGCAGCGCAGCTCCACCACGCAGGCGCGCTCGCCTTCGGTCTCGATGCCTTCGGCCACCACGATTGCCGAGCTCGAGTTGGGTGCATGGGCGCTCAGGTTGTGGTTCGTCACGCTGCAGGTCGGTACCTGGACCAACGGCGCGGCGGGGCTGACCGGGGCGTTCATCGGTCACTCGTCGAGGTTGATGTCCTCGATCAACGAGAAGTTCCCGGCCCCGAACGGCCTCGACCATCCGGCGGTCACCGGGTTGCTCCTCGTGTGCGGGATCACGATCATGATCGCGCTGGTGCTCACGCTCGCCGGCTTACTCAGGAAGAAGCCCGCGGCGTAATCGGTGTCGGGGATCGCGCCCCGGGCACCCTCGCATCCTTCAGCAGGTCGATGATCGGGTACTTCCAGCCGCCCGCCGCCAGGAACGCCCCGTACGCTGAGCTCACCCTGTGAAGACCGAGTCTCGAGCAACGAAGCAGAGCGGGTTACCGAATGGATCCGCCGAATAGAACGATCGCTCTCCCCAGGGCCTCCGGGCGATCTTGCCGAGGGGTCCCACGTCCGGAACCACGTCAGGGGAGAAGGACGCGCCGGCTGCCGTCGCGCTCGCGTAGGTTGCCTCGAGATCGTCGACAGCGAGGTAGAGGGGCTCCGGTAGCGGCTTGGCGTCGTACCCATCGCCGTCAGCCTTCGGATCGTAGCAAGCCAGGATGGTTCCCTCACACTGGAAGTAATGCCGACCAGGCGAGACACGCTGACCGGAGCTGCCCAGGACGCTCGCGTAGAAGCGGGCGGCGCGCTCGATGTCGGCCACGGGCACGATCACGCGGAACAGATGTGGCACCGATGCCTCCATGTTCTCAAGCCGCCGGCTCGCGATCGTTGCGCGGGACGCGCCGGGCGGGCGGGCGGGTCCCCCAGAACCGACGGTGAGTCAGGGCTTCTTGACCGGCGCCTTCGCCGCCGCCTTCGGCATCCAGAAGGCCGGGTCCTTCTGCCGCGTCTCCGCTGGCACGTAGCTCTGCCGGGGCTCGAGGTGGAAGCGGTTGTTCCACGACTTCAAGGTTCCCTCGGCGTAGAGCTTTTGGAGCGCGCTGCGCTCCTCGTAGGTGAGGCCCTTCCAGGTCGTCTCGCCCTCCGCCCGCGCCTTGTCGAAGTCCCCGAAGGACGCCACCGACGAGAAGAACAGATACGTCCCGTCCGGGGCGCCCCCCACCACCTCGTAGGTGCGCCAGGAGGCATTCGGGGCGGAGCGCTCGGCGGCGGCGGCGTAAGCCTTCACCGCGGCCTCGAACTCCTCGTTGTGGCCGGGCTTGACCTGGAATGTGCCGATCTCCCAGAAGCGCATCATCGCGAGGTCGGGGAAGGCGCCGTGGCTGAGCTCCGGCCGGGCCACGGCCTCAAGCGCGTTCACGTCGCTCACGAACTCCGCGTCGCCGCGGGCCAGTCGCTCGATCTCCGCGGAAAGCACCGGGTCGGCGTCCTGCTTGGCCAAGCTGTCGCCGAATGCGGCCTGCGAGGCGTACGTTGAGACGTACCAGACCTCGTTCGGTCCCGTCACCGACTCGAGCGCAATGTAAATGTAAGGGAACTTAGCCTTTTCGAACGCCGCGGGCCAGCCGGCCTCCCACCGGGAGTGGTCGGCGGAGCGGCCCATCTTCACCTGCTCGCGGCCGATGTGGAGGAATTTTGGCTGCGTCGTTGGCATGCTCTGGGCGAGGGCCGGGACGGTGCTGCCGGCGACGAGCGCCGTCAGAGAGAAGCTCAGAAATATCTTGCGCATGGGCTGCCCACCTCCCGGGGGCACTGCTTGCGAGCGTTCGCGGGCGACGAGCGCACGCCCGAAGAACCCGGGAGGGCGAGGTCATCCGCTAGCCTAGTGGGGCGTGGAACCGTTGGCCGGATCGTGCTCTTCACCGGACAGGCCTGTCAAGGGGAAAACGTGCCGTGGCGGGAGTCTACGCCTCGGCGCGCTGGGCTTATTTGGCGAGCGACCCCTCACGAGCTCTAACGGCTCTCCCGGCGCTAGGGAGAGGGCTGCCCCATCGTGCTGGGCGGGCTTGAACGCGGCGGCGGCCCCTCGGTGCGAGGGGTCAGCCGGGAAAAGGCCAAGATCGCGATGGCGAGGAGCAAGAGGGACAACACGACCCTCCATCGGAACGAGACCCCGCTAAGCCAATCCCCGCTTGGCTCTACCGTGCCCAGGGTCGAGACCAGCTCCTGGTCCTGCCCCCTGAGGGCGGACAGCATCTCCTGGGCGTTTCGAAAGCGGTCCTCCCGGCGCAACGCCAAAGCCTTGGCGACGACAGCGTCGAGCGATGCCGGGATATTCGCGCCCAGGGACGCGGGGCTCCGCTCGATCTTGCCGCTGACGAAGTTGCTCAGCACCTCCGAGGTGGTTCGTCCTTCGATCGGACTGCGCCCGGTGAGGAGAAAGAAGACGACGGCGCCCAGAGAGTAGACGTCCGTGCGCTCATCCACGTTCTTGCTGCTGGTGATCTGCTCCGGGCTCGCGTAGCGCAAGGTGCCGATGAAGTCGCCCGTCGCGGTGAGGCCTTTCTCGCCCTCGGCCATCTTGACCTTCGCGATGCCGAAGTCCAGGATCTTCGTACCCATCAGGCCGTCCGCGCCACGAGCGAGAATCAGGTTCTCCGGCTTCAGATCCCGGTGGATGACGCCCGCGGCGTGGGCGACCGAGAGCGCCTCCAGAACGCCACGGGCCACGGCGACGGCCTCGCCGGCGCGCATCGGGCCGCCTCGCTGCCTCAGCACCTGGGAGAGATTCCGTCCCTCCAGGAGTTCCATGACGAGGTAGGGTGCTCCATCCTCGGCCGCTCCATAGTCCGTGACCTTGACGATCCCCGGATGCTTCAGGGTCGCGGCGGTCTTCGCCTCGATCAGGAAGCGCCGGGCGAGGCGAGCATCCCTCGCGAATTTGGGCAGGAGCATCTTGACCGCGCAGGGCGTCTCGAGCAGAACGTGGGCGGCGCGATAGACAGCGCCGCAGCCGCCCGAGCCTACGAGGGCCTCCAGACGGTACTTGCCGCCAAGGACTTCGAGGAGCCGAGCGGCCGGGCAGTCCGGCGCGCCCCGCACGTGGTCGACGTCGCAACCCGGGCAACCGGCGGGCATGGCTGCCCAGGATTCTAGGCGAACCCAGCGTCATCATGCGACAGCCGCGGGTCGAGGGTCACCGCGCCGACGGCATGGTCATCGGCTACCCGCTCAAAATGGCCCTCGACGCCGGAGCCTGGAAGGTCGCGGAGTAGGCGAACGTCGGCCCCAGAACAGGAGACCCGGCTACTTCTTCTTCGCCTGCTGCCGATCGAGGATCGCGTCGATCTGGTCCATCACCCGGTCCATCTTGCTGAGCGTGAGCTGGAGCGGCTCGCGCGTCGTCATGTCGACCCCCGCGTCCTTCAACAGCTCGATCGGGTACTTCGAACCGCCCGCTGCCAGGAACGCGCGGTAGCGCTGGATCGCCGCCGGGTCTCCCGCGAGCACCTTCTCCGAGAGAGCGGCCGAGGCGGTGAACGACGTCGCGTACTGGAACACGTAGAAGTTGTAATAGAAGTGGGGGACGGACGTCCACTCGTGGGCGATCTCGGGATCCACGACGCAGACACCCTGGTCGTGCCCGTAGTAGCGTTTCGTGATGTCCAGGTAGAGCTTGTCGAGCGCGTCGCCGGTGACCGGCTCGCCCTTCTCCGCCATCTGGTGGGCCCGCAGCTCGAACTCCGCGAACTGCGTCTGGCGGAACACGGTGCCCTTGATTCCTTCGAGCACATCGCCCAGGACCTTCAGCCGCGTGGCGTCGTCCTGCGTATCCTTCAGCACGGAATCGATCAGCAGAGCCTCGTTGAAGGTGGAGGCGACCTCGGCCACGAAGATCGGGTAGCCCGCCGTCGCGAACGGCTGGGTCTTGTTCGAGTAGTAGCTCTGCATCGTGTGGCCCAGCTCGTGGGCCAGCGTCGAGACGTCGTTGAAGCGTCCGTTGTAGTTGATCAGCATGTACGGATGCACGTCGTACGCCGCGCCCTGAGAGTAGGCCCCCGAGAGCTTGCCCGCGTTCGGGAAGAGATCGAACCAGCGCTCGTCGAAGGCACGCGCGATCACCGCCAGGTAGTCGGTCCCGAGCGGGCGCAGCGCCTTCTCGACCAGCGCGCGGGCCTCTTCCACCGTGTACTGGGTGTCCACACTGCCTACGAGCGGCGCGTAGAGGTCGTAGTAGTGGAGCTGGTCGAGGCCGAGGATCCGCCGTCGCAGCTTCAGGTAGCGGTGGAAGCTCGGAAGCCCCGCGTTCACGCCGTCCACGAGGCTCGTGTAAACGGCGACCGGCACGTTGTTCGCGTCGAGCGCTCTTTCTACCGCGGACCCGTACTTGCGGGACTTCATGTAGAAGATGTCCCCCTGGATGTTCCCGGCGAGCATGGCCCCGAAGCTGCGGCGGTACGCGCCCTCGGCCTCGAAGAAAGCGGAAAACACCCGCCTGCGATCCTCCCTGTCGGGAGACGACCGCTGCGCCTGGAAGGCGGCCTGGTCGAGCTTCACCTGCTTGCCGTTGCCGAGGGTCACCGTCGGATACGGGAAGTCTGCGTTGGCGAAGAGGCCGAAGACCTCGCCAGGAGCGTTCGTTGCCTGCCCGGCGTCGGCGATGATGCGCTCTTCGCCCTCGGTCCCAGTGTGCGCCTTGCGCCGCAGCACGTCGTCCAGCGCGAGGCGATAGATCTGGAGCTTCGGCTCGGCTTTCAGGAACCGATCGATCGTCGCCCGGTCCAGCTTCAGGATCTCGGGCTCCACGAACGCCGTCTCCGAGGCGAGCCGGGTTCCTATCTGGCTGATCTCCTGCTTCAGCGCCTCGTATCGTGAGTCACGAGTGTCCTGGTCGGCGGACATGCTGGCGTAGGCGAAAAGGCGCGCGAGCTGCTTGTTGAGCTGGCCCTGACGGTCGAGTGCCACCAGCAGCGCCGCCGGTGACGTACCCAGCGTGCCCTTGAGCCGCCCGATCTGCGGGATCTCCGCGACGAGCGCGTCCTTGGCCTTGCCCCACGCGTCGTCGCTTGGATAGATCTCCGTCAGGTTCCACTTGTACTTGTCCGGGATCTTCGCCCGGTCGCGTTCCTCCTGGGCGCCGGTCAAAGACGCCGTCGCCAGTACGACAAGAAGCCCGCAGCCAGTCGTCCAGCGCATTGAATTCCTCCGAGAGTCTCCAAGGCAGCCTACCACGCGTCGGGATTCAGATGAGCTGCCGGGCAGTCTGGCGCACCGCGGGCGTGGTGGCGAACGTGAGGTGGCGATGGACGTCCAGAACGCGCCCATCGCCACCCAGGAACTGACCGTCCCCGCTCAGAGCGAATCGAGGAACGCCAGCAAAGCCTCTTCCTCCGGGCGCGAAAGATCCTGGAAAGCCTTCCGCGCCGCGGCTCCCTGATTCGCGTGGCGGCGGATCGCGTCCTTGATGGTCGCGGCGGACCCGTCGTGGAGATAAGGCCCGCTGTCTGAAACGCCCCAGAGCGGAGGCGTTCGCAAGGTGTTCGGCGGCGCGCTACCTTGCGCGATCCCGTCGCCCGTTCCGACATCATGCAGGAGGAAGTCCGAGTACGCCTCCACCCTTTGGCCGTTGATCGCCGCAATCGGGCTCGCAGCGGTAAAGCCGGCATGATGGCAGACAGCGCAGCCGATGCTCTCGAAGAGGCGGCGGCCGTGCCCGCCCCGCGATCCCCCATGACCGTCGCGATCCCGGTCGTAGCCCTGCTCGCGGTCCCCTGGCGGCGGCGCGAGAAAGCGCATGAAATTCGTGAAGGCGACGGTATCGTTCCCCGTGTCCTCGAAGTCCGGGACCGCGTCGCACGCGGCCAGCTTCGCGGCGTTGCCGTTCGGGGCGTTCTCGACGGGGAAGAGGCGGCTTGTGATCCCCATCTCGTTCAGGTAGGCGTCGCCGCTGAAGGAGTCGAGGGTCGCCTGCTGCGCCTTCCAACCGAAGCGTCCGACCCGCGAAGCGCCGCTCGCCACGTCCATCACGTGGTTGACGCGCCCCGCCTGCTCCGGATGGGCCCTGGCCTGTTCGGCCCTGTAGGCTTCGATCTGCGCGTCGGGGATCGCATCGACGAGGCCGAGGCCGAAGAGGGGCGTCGTCTGACGTTGTGCGATCACGTTCGCGTCCGCGGGGACGGTCTCGCGGCAGTTCGGGCTTATCGCGTTGGACTGGAAGAGCGACCCGCCCGGAAATTCGAGGTTGTTGCCGCCAACGAGCTTTTGGGCCCGTGTCTCGGTGATCGCGCTGGCGCCCCCGACGGCGGGAGCGAAGTGGCACGCGACGCACGACACGTTGTTGAAGATCGGACCGAGGCCATCCGCGGCGACTTGTACTTGCTCGAACTCCTCCTTGCCGTCACGGAAGAGCTTCCGCTGGTCCATGGTGAGCCCGTCGAGGGGCTTCCCATATTGTCCGTGGCCGCCGCCCGCAGGAAACGAGGGTCTGACGGTCAAGGCGCCGGCGCAAACGACGAACAGAGCGAAGACGAAGAATGGTCTTGCAGCCTTCATGGGGTCCTGCTTTCTGGAAACGACTGGTCGAGGCGCGGCGCCTTTTCGGGCGCGGCGGCTTTCGGACTCGTATCGCCGCGTCGCGCCGACTCGACCCCGTGGGGGTACCGAGATGGCCCGATCGGCCCGAGGAACGCCGGTCCCGGAGCACCGACGAGGGGGTGAGAGTATCGGCCGCATACGGTTCGCGCCGTGACCAGGGTCACGGTGTGACAGGGATTACGTCCCGGGGCTCGCACTCCCGAGCGAGCTCGACAGCTTCGGGCAGTGCGCCCCAGCGCTGGGGAGCCCGCCGGCCCAAACGCTCAGTGCTATGATTCGCGAACCTCGCCCCTCAAGGTGCGATGCGTAAGGGAGTGAAGGATGCGTTTGTCGCTCGCGGCCTTCCTCGAACGGCTCCGGTCACTCCGGGCGCAGTCGCCAGGTCTCAAAGCAGAGAGCCGAGCTGGGATCCGGGAGGTCACGGATCAGGGCTACCGCATCTGCCTGGACGTTGCCGTGCAGGTGCTCAGGGTCTCCGTACCAGAGCGGCTGGTTTCCCGGCATCAAGGGGCGTCGGATGAAGAGCCACTCCAGCCGACCCCCGGTCACTGGTCGGGATTCCGACCCCTCGACCCAGCAGGCCGCGCCCCGCAGTTCGTCGCCGCGGCGATGCTCGTCCAGAAAGCCAAACAGTTCGACGACGGGCTCTACGCTGCCGTGGACCTGGCCGCGCAGCGGGGGGCTGGAGCGTTCCCTGGCAAAGGCCCCCTTCTCGAGAGCCTTGCGAGCCGCCTCGCGAAACGAGGGGACGCTGATACCGCACAGGCTCTGATCCTCGCCTCGGGACGTCTCGGCGGTCTCCCGCTCCGGGTCCCTCCGCAGCTCGTGGAAGCGGTCGAGGCGCTCACGGCGTCGTTCCTCCGGGACGAGCGCAGTTCAAAACCTCTCGGCTTCTACACCTGGTCGGCGGACCTGAAGGCGATCTTCCAGCAAGATCGTTTGCTGCAACGCGAGCTGGAGGAGTCCTGCATTCGCCCGTTGGTCGATGCCCTCTGCGAAGAGCCCTCGCTCCAAGCGACCTACGAGGCCTTTCTTGAGCTCATCGCTCGGCTGACGAACCCGCTGGTCGGCGCCGACCTGCGGTCTTGCCTGCGGCCGGACGCCCCGCCTCCTGGTCCCGTCTCCTTCTTTCCGCCGAGCATGTCCCATGAAGGTGAGCTTGCCAAGAAGCTCTACGGAGACCGGCCCATACCCGAGGGCTTCAGCCTGGTCGAGGAGCTGATCCAGCGGATTCACTCGGGCGACCTGGCGCTCGCGCCCACGGAGGCGTCCGGCTGGTACGACTACCAGACCTGGGCCCACGAGCCGTTCGTGATCC
This sequence comes from Vicinamibacteria bacterium, assembly GCA_041493035.1. Classification (GTDB taxonomy): domain Bacteria; phylum Acidobacteriota; class Vicinamibacteria; order Fen-336; family Fen-336; genus JBGPYB01. The sequence continues at coordinate 36,802 of JBGPYB010000026.1, forward strand.
CGGATCGGATGTCCGAGGCGGACCGGCTACGCTTCGAGGGAGGATACCGAGAACAGCTTCTCGACCTCTTCCGCGGGGCCCAAGCCCTGGCGCGGGAGACGCACGTGAAGCAGCTCGAGGCATCCTCCCCTGGGTCTGCCCTCGGCCGTCGGGAGTCGTCTACGATCCTGAAGGTGTCGCCGGATCTCACGATCGAGCCCTTGGCGAGCTATTACCTCCGCCGTGCGCGCGGTTATCGGTTCGTGCGGGAGGTTCTCGAAGCGACCTTCGGCCCCGAGGCGCTCGATGCGATGAAACGCCTCACGCCCGGCGGGCCGCGGAAAGGTTCCCTCGCTTCCGAGCTGGGAGCGATCGAGGCGCTCTTTCATGGCGCCTACCTCACGAGCTGCTCCGAGATCGGCCTGCAACCTGAGCCTTCGGCCCTCCCGACGACGCGGGACGACCAGGACCGGGAGGGCTTCGTCGCCTGGGCGAAGGACATCGAGGGGGATCCGGACTTGGGCCAGGACGCGCGGATGATGGTGCCGATCTTCCACGACATAGAGCGCCACCAGACCAAGGTCTGGGCATTCATGGGCTGGACGGCGCAGACCGTCGAGGTCTCATTCTCGAAGAAGCCAGTGGCCCAGGTATTCGATGATCAGGGGCGCGAGGTTTCAATCGGTGCGGACGTCAAGCTGTTCTTCATCCCCGAGCGTCACCAGGTTCCGCAGCCAGTGACCGCCGAGGTCTACGTGACACGCCTGCTCGACCGCGAGGAATTCCGCCGGCACTGCGACAACCACAAGACCCGCTCGGCCATCCTGGCCGCCCTGGGATGAGACTCCCCGCTGAATGAAGCGAGTCGAGATCGTCAACGCCGACATCACGACACTAGCCGTTGATGCCATCGTCAACGCCGCCAACGAGTCCCTGTGCGGGGGAGGAGGGGTGGACGGTGCGATTCATCGGGCAGCCGGTCCGGATCTCCTCGCCGAGTGCCGGACGCTCGGGGGCTGCGACACCGGCTCGGCGAAGATCACGAAGGGGTACCGGCTTCCCGCCGCACACGTCATCCACGCCGTTGGCCCCATCTGGGACGGAGGCGCGCGCGGAGAGGACGAACTCCTCGCATCCTGCCATCGGATTGCCCTTCAAATCGCCGCGACGCACGGCCTGCGCTCGATGGCCTTCCCGGCCATCAGTTGCGGTGCGTATCGTTTCCCCGTGCAGCGAGCGGCGGAGATCGCCATGCGTACCCTCAGCGAGGAACTCCCGTCACTCCGCCTGGAACGAATCGTGTTTGCCGTGCGCGAGCCGGCAGTCGAGACCGCCTTTCGTCGCAGCCTGGAGAAGTAC